>VFJY01000069.1 GCA_009885825.1 Rhodobiaceae bacterium
CCAACACTATCGCCTCAAAATCACGACCAAATTGCGAAAATGGTCGGAGTGAGAGGATTCGAACCTCCGACCCCCTGCTCCCGAAGCAGGTGCGCTACCAGGCTGCGCTACACTCCGCCAGTAGGACCTTTTATAGTCAGCCGGAATTGCCCACGCAAGCCGGTTGCAGGAACAACTTTGCTCGGCTATAGGGGCACCAGCATTGGGGCGTCGCCAAGCGGTAAGGCAGCGGATTTTGATTCCGCCATACGGAGGTTCGATCCCTCCCGCCCCAGCCATAATCTTCTGTTATGCTTGTGAAATTCTGATCCGGTTTTCTGATGGCAGCGCGGGGTAGACACATTTTCAAAAGGTCAGACAATCTTCGTTCGCCGTTTTGCCAGTTCATTATCGAAATTCCGGATGACGGCGGTGAGCCGCTCACGTTTTTCGGCCCGTCTTGAATAGTGGCGCGCCCTCTCGATGGTCTGCGGCCCGCGCATGTCAGCAATGGTGCGTTCGTCGCATCCCATCCCGGCAGGAATTGCCGCCATTGCGCTCTTCGCTGGTAGGGAGAGCGCTTTCCAGCCGGGAAAACGCCACGGAGTTTGGCCCTTCTGACTGTTTGCTCACGCGAAATACCGCTCGTATGTATGAGGTTTTTCACGTTTGGAGGCAGGTATGTTAATGCATCAATTCTTTTGCCCTTGCCGCAGCAGAAGCGCCATTCGATAGCATCAAGGCGGGCGTCACGGGCAGGCAAGGCGGCTGCGAAGGCATTCAGGGTCACCTGAATGTAAAGCTGGGTCAGGTTGTACAATGAAAGGCCATCGCGAATGATCCCCAATGGCATCCGTCATAAATGGGTTGAAGGAAAACCCGTCATCAATGGCTGGCTGTCCATTGCGTCGCCCTTTGTGGCTGAAATCATGGCGGCGCAAGGCTACGACTCTGTCACAATTGACCTGCAACACGGCTTTGTTGGCTATGAAGTAGCGACTTCAATGTTGCAAGCCTTGCGCGCCAGTGGTGTGACGCCCATGGTGCGTGTGCCTTGGCTGGATCCGGGCGACATCATGAAAGCGCTGGATGCGGGTGCCTATGGCATCATCTGCCCCATGATCAATTCGCGCGAGGAGGCGGAACGGCTGGCGTCCTACATGCGTTATCCGCCCCACGGTGTGCGGTCATTTGGACCAACGCGCGCGCTGTTTTCCGCCGGAAGCGATTACGGCCAGCATGCCGACAAGGAAGTGCTGTGCTTGGCCATGATCGAAACGGCCGAGGCAATGAAGAACCTGGAGGCCATCTTGTCCACGCCCGGCCTGGACGGGGTCTATATCGGACCCGCTGATTTGACCTTGGGGCTCACGGGCAGGCGCTATGCGACAGGATTTGACCGGGAAGAACCAGAAATGGTTGAGGCCATCCGGAAAGTGCTGGAAAAATCCCATGCGGCGGGCGTTCGCGCGGCGTTGCATTGCGGAACGCTGGCCTATGCCGCGAAGGCCGTTGGCTGGGGCTTTGACCTTGTGACAATTTCGAATGACGTGCGCATGCTGGCTGGTGCAGCGCAGGCAAGCGTTGCTGCGGCACGGCAGTTGATTGATAGCCAGCAACCCGGGAAACCGGCAACCCCGGGCAGCGGATATTGAAATGCCCCATGTTCTTGTAGCAGGGCGCATCCATGCCTCAGGCGTTGCGCTCCTGAAGTCGACCAGCGGATTCAGCTGTGATCTGGTGGATGAGGTATCAATCGAATCTTATGTGCGTTTGATCGGAAAAGCAGACGCGCTTCTGCTGCGCACCCAGCCATTGACGGCAGAAATCCTGGCCAAGGCCCCACAGCTTAAAATCGTTTCGCGCCATGGCGTAGGTTACGACGCTGTTGATATGGCGGCCTTGAACGCGCGCCAAATACCATTGGCCATCGTCGGTGATGTAAATTCGCGGTCGGTGGCCGAGCATACGCTGATGCTGATGCTTTCAGCGGCGCGGCGCGTCGTCGCCAATGATATGGCATCGCGCACTGGCAAATGGAATGAACGCAACAGCTTTTCTTCGGTCGAGCTGGACGGCAAGCAGCTTTTGCTTTTTGGCTTTGGCCGTATCGGCAAAGCCGTCGCCAGGCTTGCGCAGGCCTTTGGCATGCGGGTGGCGGCCCATGATCCCAATGTGCCCGAAGAGGCCATGGCTGCGGCGGGGATTCAATATGTTGGCGATGCCCGCGACGGTTTGAAAGAGGCGGACTTTCTATCGGTCCATATCCCGGCGGTTTCAGGCACCGCCATCATTGGCAAAGAGCAGCTCGCGCTGATGAAGCCCAGCGCCATTTTGATCAACACGGCGCGTGGCGGCCTGATCGACGAACTTGCCCTTGATGCCGCCTTGCGGGCGGGCCAGGTTGCAGGCGCGGGCCTCGACGTCTTCGTTGAAGAGCCGCCTTTGCCCAGCCATCCGCTTTTGAGCAATGTGAAAGTCACCATCAGCCCGCACGCGGCAGGACTTACCAGGGAATGCGCCGAGCGCATGTCGATCATGTCAATCCAGAACATCATCGATTTTTTCAGCGGAACAACCAATCCCGCCTTGATCGTCAATGCGCGCGAGGTCGGTGTGGCGCGACCATGAGGTCTGACTGGTGCAATTGTCGAAAAGCCGCGCCAAATGATGGTTTTACTCATGCAGTACGGCTTGTTTGATGTTTGATTGTGCAATAGAAATTTAAGGCTGCGCCGATCAGGTGCAACAGGAGTGAAAATCATGTCCACAGTTCGCTTGACAATGGCGCAAGGCCTGGTGCGCTATCTCTGCAACCAGTTCACGACTGTTGATGGCAAGGAGGTTCCGCTTTTTCCCGGTGTGTTCGCGATCTTCGGCCATGGCAATGTGACGTGTCTTTCGGAAGCACTGGAAGCGGCGAAGGACATCCTCCCCACATGGCGCGGCCAGAATGAACAATCCATGGCGCTTGCCGCTATCGGATTTGCCAAGGCCAAGCGCCGCCGCCAAATCATGGTGGCATCGTCTTCAATCGGGCCGGGGGCCCTCAACATGGTGACGGCGGCGGGTGTGGCCCACGCCAACCGCCTGCCCATTCTCATCTTGTCAGGTGACACATTCGTAAACAGGCGTCCTGATCCCGTCATGCAGCAAGTGGAGCATTACGGTGATCCCACCATCAATGTGAATGATGCCTTCAAGGCGGTGACGCGCTATTGGGACCGCATCGTGCACCCCGAGCAAATTATCTCATCGCTTCCGCAGGCCGTTGCCGCCATGCTTGATTCCGCCGATTGCGGCCCCGCATTTATAGCACTGCCGCAGGATATTCAGGAAGTGGCCTGCGACTATCCGCAAGCCTTCTTCACCAAGACTGTTCATGAAATTCCGCGGCCCCGCGCTGACCGCAATAGCCTGGCAAAGGCTGTGGCGCTTCTCAAAAGCGCCAAGCGCCCCTTGATCATTTCCGGTGGCGGCACACGCTATTCCGGCGCAGAGGAAGCGGTGGCGCGGTTCGCGCTTGATTGCGGCATTCCCATCACGGAAACCATCGCGGGCAAGGGCGCGGTTGTCCATACACATCCGGCCTATGCCGGTCCAGTTGGCATTGTGGGCTCGACGTCAGCCAATGCGCTGGCCGCCGAAGCCGATGTGATCCTTGCCATTGGCACGCGGTTGATGGATTTCACCACAGGTTCGTGGACCTGCTTTAAACACGATGCGAAATTCATCTCGGTCAACGCCGCGCGCTGGGACGCCACCAAGCACCGCGCCCTTGCCGTTGTTGGAGATGCCAGGGAAACAGTCGAAGAACTGGCTACTGCCATGAAGGGTTGGAAAGCCGATGTCGGCTGGACCGCGAAATTCAAGGATCTTTTCGCCGACTGGAACAAGGCGCTGGACGGCTATCAGAAACCCACCAACGCGCCAGTGCCCACCTATGCGCAAGTTGTGGGCGTGGTGAATGCCAAAGCCGGTGAGCGCGATTATGTGATCACGGCGGCGGGTGGTCTTCCCGGCGAGTTGATGAAAAACTGGCGGGTCAAATCCACCAATTCCTTCGATGTCGAGTTCGGCTTCTCCTGCATGGGCTATGAGATTGCTGGGGGCTGGGGCGCGGCCATGGCCGACCCGACGCGCCAGACCATCGTCATGGTGGGCGACGGCACCTACATGATGATGAACTCCGACATCTATTCCACCGTCCTCACGGGCCACAAGATGATCGTTGTCGTCTGCGACAACGGTGGATACGCGGTGATCAACCGCTTGCAGAATTTCAAGGGGGGCGCTTCCTTCAATAACCTCATCAAGGATTGCAAGGTCAAGGAGGCATTCGGTGTCGATTTTGCCAAGCATGCGGAATCCATGGGCGCGCTGGCGCGCAAAGTGGAAAGCCTCGCTGAGCTGGAACAGGCGCTGGACTGGGCCAAAACGACAGATCGCACGACGGTCATCACCATCGTGTCAGATGCTTTCGCCTGGACGCCGGGGGATGCCTTGTGGGATGTGGGCGTGCCAACTATAAGCCAGCGCGAAAGTGTGCGCGAGGCCGCCAAATATCAGGCTGATGTGCGCTCGAAACAGCGCGTTGGCGTGTAACAACTGGAGAAAGAAATGAAAGCGAAACTGGGCATGTCGCCAATCGCGTGGTGGAACGACGACTTGGTCGAATTGAGCGACGATGTTTCGCTGGAGGAGTGCCTGCGGCAATCGCGCAGCGCGGGCTTTACCGGCATGGAAATGGGCCGCCGCTTTCCGGCCGATCCTGCGGTCATGCTGCCTATTCTGAAACAAGCCGATGTGACCCTTTGCGGAGGCTGGTTTTCGGGTCGGCTTGTGGATGGCGACATTGCAGCCGAGAAGGATCGCATTCTTCCCATGATCGAACTTTTCAAGGCCGTCAACGCGCCATGCATTGTCTATGGCGAAATTGCACGCAGCATCCAAGGCGACCGGACGAGGCCCCTGGCTACCAAGCCCAGGCTTTCCGAAGATGAAATGAAAGTCTATGGCCGCATGTTGACTGAATTTGGCGAATGGTGCGCAGGGCAGGGCATGCCATTGTCCTATCACCATCACATGGCGGCGGTCGTTGAGACAGAGCCAGAACTTGATCTTTTCATGAAACATTCGGGCGAAGGAATTCCGCTGCTCTTTGATGCGGGCCACATGGCTTTTGCCGGGGGCAATGTGCTGCGCGTGATCGACAATCATCACAGTCGCATCACCCATGTCCATGTGAAGGATGTGCGCATGGGTGTGATCAACAAGCTGGACCGCACCAGGCAGTCCTTTCTGGATGCCGTGGCGCTTGGCGCCTTCACGGTGCCGGGCGATGGCTCGCTGGATTTTGAGGCCATTGTCAAGAAATTCGCTGGCTATGGCTATGAAGGCTGGTTTGTGGTTGAGGCCGAGCAGGATCCGGTCAAATCACCACCCCTCAAAATGGCCCAGATTGGCCACCAGGAGCTGATGCGGGTCATGAGGGCTGCCGGCTATTCAGTTTTGGCATAGATGAAAAAACTCGGCATCGGCATTGTCGGCACCGGCTTCATGGGCAAGGCGCACGCCTTTGCCTACCGCGCGGCGCTGGCGGCTTTCCCGGATATTCCTGTTCCTGTTCTGCGCATGATTGCCGATGCCAACGCGCCATCCGCGGCAAAGGCTGCGGCGCAATTTGGTTTTGAAGCTTCGAGCGGCAACTGGCGCGATCTCGTCAACGATCCCGCCATCGATGTTGTGTCGATCACCACGCCAAACATCCTTCACAAGGAAATGGCGCTCGCGGCGATCGCCGCAGGAAAGCATGTGCACTGCGAAAAACCATTGGCGCCCTCCGTGGCTGAGGCCGAAGAGATGATGAAGGCCGCTGAAGCCAAAGGCATAGTCACGCAGGTGGGCTATAATTACATTAAAAACCCGTTGCTGAAACTGGCGCGGCAAATGGTTGAAGCCGGCGAGCTTGGCGACATCACTGGCTTTCGCGGCATCCACGCCGAAGACTATATGCACGACCCCGATAGCCCCCACAGCTGGCGACTTGATCCTGTCGGCGGACCCGGTGTGGTCGCCGATCTTGGCAGCCATATCATCGGCATGGCTCGTTTTTTGCTGGGGCCTATTTCTGAAGTTAATGCCGAACTCGAGACAGTTGTGAAAAACCGGGCCGCATCGGCAGGTGCGACCGAGCGCAAGCAGGTGCTGGTTGACGATATCGCGCGGCTGATGGTGCGCTTTGGCCGTGGCTGCGGCGGAATGATTGAGGCGAACTGGATCGCCACGGGCCGGAAAATGCAATTGGGTTTTGAACTGACAGGCAGCAAAGGCTCGCTGGTGTTCAGCCAGGAGCGCTTCAACGAAATGCAGTTCTACAAGGCGGGCGGTGACCCGCGCAACGGTTACACCCGCATCGAAGCGGGTCCGCAACACCCGCCCTACGGTCAGTTCTGCGTGGCTGCTGGCCATCAACTGGGCTTCAATGATCTCAAGACCATCGAGATAGCGGAATTCCTGGGCGCGGTTGGCGGTGGACAGGCGGCAGGCCCGGATTTCCGTGAAGCCTGGGAAATTCAGAAAGTTGTTGAAGCCGCCGTGCAGTCTTCAAGATCCCGCAGTTGGCGCAATGTATTGTAGGTAGAATTGGCCCGTTTGGGATCTCGTGACGGGAATGCGTTTTGCCCTTTAATCTTGGCAGTGTCGGCTTTCATTTAACAACGTCCGCTTTCTGAGAAATTCAACCAAAACTCTGTATGTCAAGGCGGATAGAATTAGCTTGCCCAACCCGAAATTGTCGTGTTGGCATTGTAACGAAACGTTTAATCACCCACAGGAGTGCTCAGGTTGAAAGATATGGAATGGGGAGTTAAGACCGATGCCAACGCGGCAAAATCCAGTTCTCCGGCGAGCGCAAATGACGTGGCGGCTGTTCAGGCCGAAATCCTGGGCAAACTCACATATGCAATTGGCAAGGATCCGATCGTCGCCAAGCGGCACGATTGGCTCGCCGCAACAATTCTCGCCCTGCGCGACCGGATTATTGATCGCTGGATGGAATCCACCCGCGCCAGTTACAAAGCTGAGGCCAAGCGCGTTTATTATCTTTCACTTGAATTCCTGATCGGCCGTCTGTTGCGCGACGCGCTCAGCAATCTCGGCCTGGGCGAGAGCTTTAGAGAGGCATTGGCGGGTCTTGGAGTGGACTTTGACTTGACCGAAGCGCTGGAGCCAGATGCCGCCCTGGGAAACGGCGGGCTTGGGCGCTTGGCGGCGTGTTTCATGGAAAGCATGGCAAGCCTGGGCATACCCGCTTACGGCTATGGCATTCGCTACAATCATGGGCTGTTCCGCCAACTCATCAATGATGGCTGGCAGGTTGAGCTTCCGGAAAACTGGTTGGAGGATGGAAACCCCTGGGAGTTTCCGCGCCGCGAAGCGGCCTACAAAATTGAATTCGGTGGGTCTATCGGGTCGGACGGTGCGGCAGAAGGAAAGCACGTGGCGCGCTGGCAGCCTGGCGAAACCTTGCTGGCAACCGCCTTTGATACACCCATTGTTGGCTGGCGTGGCAAGAGGGTGAATACGCTTCGGTTGTGGTCGGCGCGGGCAGTGGATCCCATTCATCTCGACGCTTTCAACTCGGGTGACTTTACAGGCGCCCTGTCCGGCCACAACCGCGCTGAAATTATCACGCGCGTTCTCTATCCGTCAGATTCAACAGCCGCTGGTCAAGAACTTCGCCTGCGGCAGGAATATTTTTTCACGTCCGCCTCCTTGCAGGACATAATTCGACGTCACTTGCAACAATATCCGGATTTGACAAATCTTGCCGACAAGGCGGCGATTCAAATCAATGACTCACACCCGGCGATTGCCATCGCCGAACTCATGCGGCTGCTTGTTGATGTTCACCATCTGCCTTGGAATAAAGCCTGGGATGTCACGCAAGCGGTTGTCTCCTATACGAACCATACGCTATTGTCGGAAGCGCTTGAAAGCTGGCCCCTTGAGCTGTTTGAACGTCTCCTGCCGCGGCACCTGCAGATCATTTGTGTCATCAACGACCAGTTGATTGTCAGGGCGCGAAATCTTTTGGATGCAACACCGGAATTCATCGCCTCTATTTCGCTGGTTGATGAGCACAATGGGCGGCGCGTGCGCATGGCCCAATTGGCCTTTGCCGGCTCCCACAGCGTAAACGGTGTCTCGGCGCTCCATACAGGCTTGATGACGAAGAGCGTGTTCCGGGACTTGAACACGCTCTTTCCGGGGCGCATCAACAACAAAACCAACGGTATCACGCCTCGACGATGGTTGCTGGGCGTTAACCCGGAACTTTCGGCGCTGCTGACAGAAGCTGCGGGTGTAGGGTCGTTGGATAATGCGGAACATCTCGTGCGGGCGGCTTCAAAATCCGGAGACAGGTATTTCGTTGAGCGTTTCGCCGCCATAAAGCTTCGCAACAAGGAAGCCTTGGCAAACCTCATCACCGCAAGGCTCGATCTGAAAGTTGATCCATCCGCATTGTTTGATGTGCAGATCAAGCGCATTCACGAATACAAACGGCAATTGCTCAATGTTCTGGAAGCAATTGATTTCTATCTGGCTGTGAAAGCCGAGCCAAACCGTAACTGGACGCCAAGGGTCAAAATATTTGCCGGAAAGGCTGCTGCCAGCTACCGGCAAGCCAAACTCATCATCAAGCTCATCAATGACGTGGCGGCAGTGGTCAACAATGATGCTGATCTCAGGGGCAGGCTGAAGATTGCTTTCATCCCAAACTACAATGTGAGTTTGGCCGAAATGATAGTTCCGGCTACGGATCTGTCCGAGCAAATTTCAACGGCGGGCATGGAGGCCTCGGGCACTGGCAATATGAAGTTTGCGCTGAATGGTGCCCTGACGATTGGCACGCTGGATGGCGCCAACGTTGAAATTCGCGAACATGTCGGCGCCGATAATTTCTTCCTGTTTGGACTCACGGCGGAGGAGGTGGATGCCCGTCGGCGCAAGGGCGTGGATGGCTCTGCGGTCGTGGCCGCCTCACCCAGATTGGGCGCGGTTCTGCGCAGCCTGGAACAAGGGCTGTTTTCCAAGGGCGATACCAGGCTTTACCAGCCCATCCTTGACTCAATCCACAATGGAGACTGGTTTATGGTGGGTTCCGACTTTGATAATTATGTGGAAACGCAGGGCAAAGTTTCCAATCTTTGGCAGGACACGGGAAACTGGACAGGAAAGGCAATCCAGAATACGGTTCACATGGGCTGGTTTTCTTCGGATCGCACAATCCGTGAATATGCCCGTGATATCTGGAACGTGCCGGTGGAGTAACGGGTAGCAACAATGGCCGAGCCTAAGTGGAAAACCAGCGGCCAGGACATTCAAGCCATTATTGACGGAAGGCATTCAGATCCCTTCAAGGTGCTTGGCGTTCATCCCAGCGGCAAGAGTTGGGTAGCGCGGGTATTTGTTCCGGGCGCCGAAACCGTCACCGCCCAAACTTTGGGCGGAAAGAGCCTCGGCGCATTGGAAAAGCGCCACGCCGGTGGTTTTTTTGAAGGCAGGATAAAGGCCACTAAACATCAAAAACTGCTCTTCTCCTGCGCCAATGCGGGAGGCAGCTGGACGATTTCCGATGCCTATTCCCTAGGCCCGGTTCTGGGGCCCCAGGACGATTATTTCTTCGCGGAAGGCAGCCATCTCCGGCTTTACGACAAGCTGGGCGCGCATCCGATGGTTCACGAAGGTGTGAAAGGTGTTCATTTTGCCGTCTGGGCGCCCAATGCTGAACGCGTTTCGGTCGTTGGAGATTTCAATGACTGGGATGGCCGCCGCCACGTTATGCGCAAGCGGCTTGACGTCGGTGTGTGGGAAATCTTTGTGCCAGGCGCCGCCATCGGGCAAGCCTACAAGTATGAGTTGCTTGGATCTGGCGGAAAACTTTTGCCGTTAAGAGCTGATCCATTTGGTTTTGCCTCGGAGCTTCGCCCCAAGACCGCGTCGCGTGTCGCCGTGACGGACCATTTCAAATGGACCGATGACACCTATTTGGCGGCGCGCAGTGCGCGTGATCAGCGGCGATCGCCGATCACCACCTATGAAGTCCATCTTGGGTCGTGGAAGCGCAAGGATGGGAATTCGTTTTTGAGTTACTGGGAATTGGCCGAAGACCTGATCGGCTATGCGAAACACATGGGCTTCACTCATATTGAATTGATGCCGATCACAGAGCATCCCTTCGATCCCTCCTGGGGTTATCAGCCAACCGGGCTCTATGCGCCCACAGCGCGTTTTGGCGACCCCGAAGGTTTTGCGGCATTTGTTGACGCGGCCCACAAGGCCGGAATCGGCATCATTCTCGACTGGGTGCCGGCGCATTTTCCAACCGATGAGCATGGCCTTGCCCGCTTTGACGGCACGGCACTTTATGAGCACGAGGATCCCCGCCAAGGCTATCACCCGGATTGGAACACGGCGATCTTCAATTTCGGCCGCAGCGAAGTCAGCGGCTATCTTATAAACAACACTTTGTTCTGGCTCGGCCGCTACCATCTCGATGGACTTCGTGTGGATGCCGTGGCGTCCATGCTCTATCTCGATTACTCGCGCAAAGAGGGCGAGTGGATCGCCAACAAGCATGGCGGGCGCGAGAATCTGGAGGCCATCGCTTTCTTGCAACGCATGAACCATGAAGCCTACGGCAACAATCCCGGCATCATCACCATCGCCGAGGAGTCCACCGCATTTCCTGGCGTTTCGCAGCCCACGCATGCAGGCGGACTTGGCTTTGGCTTCAAGTGGAACATGGGCTTCATGCATGACACGCTGGAGTATCTGAAGCGCGAGCCCGTCCACCGCAAGCATCACCACAATGAGCTGACCTTCGGCTTGCTCTATGCGTTTTCGGAGAATTTCGTGCTTCCCCTGTCGCATGACGAGGTGGTGCATGGCAAAGGTTCGCTGCTGGCCAAGATGGCGGGCGACGACTGGCAGAAGTTTGCCAATCTTCGGGCCTATTACGGTTTCATGTGGGGCTATCCCGGCAAAAAATTGCTGTTCATGGGCCAGGAAATGGCGCCGCGTGGCGAATGGAACTTCGCCCAAAGCCTCGACTGGCATTTGCTCGACCACGCGCCGCATCAGGGCATGCAGACCCTCGTGCGCGATCTTAATATGGCCTACCGCGATTATCCCGCCCTGCATGCCCGCGACTGCGAGCAGGAAGGTTTTGAATGGTTGGTGGCCGATGACGCGGAAAATTCCATTTTTGCCTGGGCGCGCCATTCAGGCGAAGGGCAGTGCGTGGTTGTGGTGAGCAATTTCACGCCGACGCCGCGCGACAACTATGCTTTACCCTTGCCACGGGCTGGCTATTGGCGCGAGATTGTCAATAGCGATGCGGAAATCTATGGCGGCAGTGGTCGGGGTAACTTTGGCGGAATTACAGCGGGGACCGAAAGCTCACACGACAAGCCCGCGAGTGCCCGGATCACCGTGCCGCCGCTCGCGACGATCTATTTTCTCTATGTAGGATAGGAAAAAAATGGAGTCAAACGATGAGTGAAGTCCGTAGATCGTCTCCACTGGCGCGTGATGCCATGGCCTATGTGCTGGCGGGCGGGCGCGGCAGCCGCCTGCTGGAACTCACCGATAAGCGCGCCAAGCCGGCGGTGCATTTCGGCGGCAAATCGCGCATCATCGATTTCGCCCTGTCCAACGCGCTCAACTCGGGCATCCGCCGCATCGGCGTTGCCACCCAGTACAAGGCCCACAGCCTCATACGCCACATGCAGCGCGGCTGGAACTTCTTCCGCCCTGAGCGCAATGAAAGCTTCGACATTCTTCCGGCCTCGCAACGTGTCTCCGAAGACCAGTGGTATGCGGGAACGGCGGACGCCATCTACCAGAATCTCGATATTGTCGAGAGTTATGGCGTGAAATACATGGTCGTGCTGGCAGGCGATCATATCTACAAGATGGATTACGAGTTGATGCTGCAGCAGCATGTCGATTCCGGCGCTGATGTCACGATTGGCTGCCTCGAGGTGCCGCGCATGGAAGCGACAGGCTTTGGCGTTATGGCGGCTGATAAAACCGACCGCATCATCAGCTTTCTGGAAAAGCCCAAAGACCCACCTGGCATGCCCGACAAGCCCGACATGGCTCTGGCGTCCATGGGCATCTATGTATTTGAGATGAAAATGCTTGCCGAGCAGCTCCGCAGGGATGCGGCCCACAAGGGATCGAGCCGCGATTTTGGCAAGGACATCATTCCCCATATGGTGACCAAAGGCAAGGCCGTGGCGCACCGTTTTACCAATTCATGTGTGCGTTCGGCCCAGGAATCGGAAGCCTATTGGCGTGATGTTGGAACGGTAGATGCCTATTGGGAGGCCAATATCGATCTGACCGATGTGCTTCCTGCTCTCGATCTCTATGATCAGGACTGGCCGATCTGGACTTACAGCGAGGTGACACCGCCCGCAAAATTCGTCCATGATGAAGAGGGCCGTCGTGGCCAAGCCGCCGCCTCGCTTGTCTCCGGTGGTTGCATTGTCTCGGGAGCGAGCTTGCGCCGCTCGTTGCTGTTCACCGGGGTGCGGGTCAATTCCTATTCGTCCGTCGATGAAGCGGTGGTTCTTCCACATGTCGTGATTGGCCGCAATGCTAATCTCCGGAAAGTTGTAATTGACCGCGGTGTGAAAATCCCTGAGGGCCTTGTTGTCGGCGAAGATCCCGTTTTGGATGCGAAGCGTTTCAGGCGCACCGAAAGTGGTATTTGCCTCATTACCAAAATCATGATCGACAAGCTTGGCGCATGAAAATACTGGCGGCGGCATCCGAGATCTATCCGCTGGTGAAAACCGGGGGGCTGGCCGACGTCGCAGGAGCGTTGCCAACCGCGTTGCGGCCGCTGGGTATTGAGGTACGCAGCATGGTTCCGGGCTATCCGGCCGTGATGGCGGAACTGAAATCGGGAAAAATAGCGCACCACTACGCCGAGCTCTTTGGCGGAAAAGCCGCGCTCGTTGCGGGAAAGGCCAAGGGCCTGGATATCATCGCCCTCGACGCACCCCATCTCTTCAATCGATCCGGCAACATTTATCTCGGTCCCGATGGCAAGGATTGGCCCGACAATGGCCCGCGCTTTGCTGCGTTTTCACAGTCGGTCGTGGATGTGGCGCGGGGCGCGATCAAGGGTTATGCGCCGGATCTTCTGCACCTGCACGACTGGCAGGCAGCGCTTGCCGCCGTCCATGTCAAGTTCGGCGGTGGACCCAAGACGGTTGTCACAGTCCACAACATCGCCTTTCAGGGGCAATTTCCGGCGCATTTTTTTGCCTCGCTCGGTCTTCCACCCGCTGCCTTCGGAATTAATGGCGTTGAGTTCTATGGCAATGTAGGATTTCTCAAGGGCGGTCTCGCCTGCGCTGACGCTATCACCACTGTCAGCCCGAGCTATGCAAACGAAATATGCACCCCGGAATTTGGCATGGGTCTGGATGGCCTGTTGCGATCACGGCGGCAAGCAGTTTCCGGCATTGTGAATGGCATTGACACGGACGTATGGAATCCAGAAACCGACAAGGATATTGCCGTGCAGTTTGATGTATCCACATTAGAGAAGCGCAGCCTGAACAAGCGAGCGGTTGAAAAGCGATTTGGTCTCACCACTGGCGACGGTCCGCTATTTTGCGTCGTGAGCAGGCTCACCTGGCAGAAGGGCATGGATATCCTTGCGGCCGCTCTCGACACACTTATGGGATCAGGTGCGCGACTGGCGCTTGTCGGCAGCGGTGAGTCCGGGATTGAACGGGAATTTCTGGGTGCGGCCCAGCAGCACAAGGGACGTATTGGCGCGGTCATCGGCTATGACGAAGCACTCTCGCATCTGATGCAGGCGGGCGCTGACGCGATTCTCATCCCATCGCGTTTCGAGCCTTGCGGCCTCACCCAGCTTTATGGCCTTCGTTATGGCTGCGTGCCAGTTGTGGCGCGCACCGGCGGCTTGGCCGACACGATCATCGATGCCAATGAAGCAGGCCTTGGCGCGGGTGTAGCCACGGGCTTTCAGTTTTCACCGATTGACGGGCCTTCGCTGCAGGCAGCTCTTGGCCGCGCCGCCCGTGTCTACAAATCCGGCAAGGCCTGGACCATGCTGCAGAAGCGCGGAATGGAGTCCGATGTTTCATGGAAGCACAGCGCCGCGGCCTATAAGGAACTTTTCAGCAATCTTCCTGAGAGCTCCGCATGATACAGACAATCCCGACAAAACCATTCGATGGCCAGCAGCCGGGGACATCTGGGCTGCGCAAGAAAGTCAAAATATTCCAGCAGCCGCACTATGCTGAGAATTTCATCCAATCTATTTTTAACGCGCTTGATGGTTTTGCCGGCCAGACCTTGGTGGTCGGGGGCGATGGCCGCTTTTTTAATCGCGAAGTGATCCAGACCGCCATCGGCATGGCCGCCGCCAATGGCTTTGGCCGCGTGCTGGTGGGGCAGGGCGGGCTGCTCTCGACGCCGGCCGCTTCCAACATCATTCGTAGGAACAAGGCCTATGGCGGGATCATATTGTCAGCCAGCCACAATCCCGGTGGACCGGATGGCGATTTCGGCATCAAATACAATGCTGGTAATGGCGGCCCCGCGCCTGAGAAGATCACCGATGTGATCTTCGCCAGAACCACGACGATCTCATCCTACAAGATCGCATCCGGGCAAAGTGTTGATCTCGGCAAGACGGGTGTTTCCAGCATCGGCGGCATGACAGTGGAAGTAGTTGATCCCATCGTCGACTATGCGGCGTTGATGCAACAGCTTTTTGATTTTGACGCGATCCGCGATCTGTTCAAGTCCGGATTTCGCATGCGCTTTGACGCGATGTGCGCCATCACCGGACCTTACGGCAAAGGCATTCTTGAAGGCATGCTGGGGGCGCCTGCGGGCACCGTGATGAATGGAACGCCGCTGCCTGATTTCGGCGGCCATCATCCCGACCCCAATCCGGTCCATGCCAAAGAGCTTTATGATCTGATGATGTCAGAGTCGGCGCCAGATTTCGGCGCGGCCTCTGATGGTGACGGCGACCGCAATCTGATCATCGGGCGCAACCAGTTTGTCACACCTTCGGATTCGCTTGCCATGCTGGCAGCCAATGCGCATTTGGCCCCGGGCTATGCCAGGGGACTTGCGGGCATTGCCCGCTCCATGCCCACCAGTGCCGCGGCGGACCGCGTGGCTGAAAAACTAGGCATCAAATGTTACGAAACGCCGACAGGCTGGAAATACTTCGGCAACCTGCTCGATGCAGGGCTGGTCACGATCTGCGGAGAAGAAAGCGCCGGCACCGGTTCCGATCATGTGCGCGAAAAGGACGGGTTGTGGGCAGTGTTGCTCTGGCTCAATATCCTGGCGCGCCGTCGCCAAAGTGTTGAATCAATCGTGCGCGAGCATTGGCGCGACTATGGCCGAAACCACTATTCACGTCATGACTATGAGGAGGTTGATGCCGAAGCCGCAGGCAATCTGATGAAATCACTCCGCGGACAGATGGAAACGCTTCCAGACAAACATGGCATCAAGATGGTGGATGATTTCGCCTATGATGATCCTGTTGACGGCTCGCGGAGCGAAGCCCAGGGCATCCGGTTGTTGTTTGAGGATGGCTCGCGCATTGTTTACCGGCTTTCCGGCACCGGCACCGCAGGTGCGACACTGCGGGTTTACATTGAGAAATTTCAACCGGATTCAAACCTGCATGGAGTTGAAACCCAGGCGGCGCTTGCTGACTTGATTGACCTGTCACGGAATATTGCGGAAATTCAACGGCGCACTGGACGGGACCTCCCCACGGTGATCACCTGAGTTTAATAGTGTCAGGGAAGCGTGGCCGTCCTTCGCCACTAGGCGTTACGCTGGAGGCCGACGGCGCAAATATTGCCGTGTTCTCCAAGCATGCCACGTCCGTATATATATGTCTCTTTGACGCTGCTGGAGAAACGGAAATAAATCGTTTCGCCTTGCCGCAACGCAGCGGTGATATCCATTTTGGATTTATTGAAGGATTGTCCCATGGCGCGCGCTATGGTTTGCGTGTTGCGGGCCTATGGGAGCCACAGAGCGGCCATCGGTTCGATTCGGCGAAGCTGCTTGTTGATCCCTATGCGACGGCGCTTGATCGGCCTTTCAGATACGATCCCACGCTCGCGCAATTTGGCGAAGACACCGCTCAAGTTGTTCCAAAATGTATTGCCCAACGCGAATTGCCCGACGCGAAACGTCTGCCCTGTGGGAAACCGGATTTCATTTATGAAATCCCTGTCAAGGCTTTCACGATACTGCATCCGGACGTAGGACAGGAAAAACGCGGAACGATTGGCGCATTGGCTGAACCGGCAATTATTGCCCATCTCCAGAGATTAGGGGTCGGTACGATTGAACTGATGCCAATTGCGGCCTGGATCGACGAACGGCATCTGCCTCCTCTCGCCCTCAGAAATGCCTGGGGCTACAATCCTGTCACATTTTTTGCGGTTGATCCGAAACTGGCTCCGGGCGGGCTGGAGGAAGTCCGAAGGACCGTCGTCGCACTCCATGAAGCCGGCATCCGCGTTGTCTTGGATGTTGTATTCAACCACACGGGTGAAAGCGACACATTGGGCCCGACGTTGAGTTTACGCGGGTTGGACAATGCATCATACTATGCCCACAGTAGTGGAATGCTTGTCAACGATACGGGATGCGGCAATACGCTGGCGCTCGCTGAGCCAGTGATGGCGCAAATGGTGTTGGATGCGCTGCGCCATTGGGTTTTGAAAGCCGGTATTGACGGTTTCCGATTTGACCTTGCAACAGTGATGGGACGCGACGGCCATGGATTTTCGCCTCATGCGCCATTGCTCACGGCGATCGAACAGGACCCCCTGCTTTCCAGTTGCGTCATGATCGCTGAACCTTGGGACGTCGGCCCGGGCGGCTATCAGCTTGGACGCTTTCCTGCCCGCTGGCATGAATGGAATGACCGTTACCGCGATGACGTTCGCAAGTTCTGGCGGGGTGATGCCCACGCCGCCAACGGCATGGCCACCCGTCTTGCTGGTTCATCCGATATTTTCGCGCCAGGCCGCAAGCCTTCCTGCAGCATCAACTTCATATCCGCCCATGATGGCTTTACATTGCGCGACATTGTCACTTACAGCGACAAGGACAATTTCAACAACGGGGAAGACAATCGTGATGGCAAGTCTGGCGAGGTAACGTGGCCCGGCGGCGACATTCGCGCCTTGTTGGCAACTCTTTTTCTGTCGCGCGGGACACCCATGCTGACAGCCGGAGACGAGTTCGGCCGCACGCAAAAGGGCAACAACAACGCCTATGCGCAAGACAATGAGGTGACATGGCTTGACTGGAACGGACGCGATGATAGCCTTGTCTCGGAAGTGTCGACACTTTTGAGTTTGCGCAGGACATTCGCCGCGCTGACGGATGACGCCTTTCTGCAAGACAACACTGAAGTCATGTGGTTTGGCGGCGATGGCGAACCAGTGAATTGGAGCAATCCAGGCGAACGCTTTGTCGGCCTGGTTCTTGCCCGCGCCGAAGGCCGGATTGCCGTTGTCTTGAATGGATCGCGGGAAATCCACAAAATTCAGGTGCGAACAAGAGACGGATACAAGTGGAACCGCGCCTATTGCTCGTCCCAGGCAACAGACTGCCCAAGCCGGTCGGTTTCCCTGTTTCAAGAGATTCCCAAAACGTCAGAGTTGGCGCATTCACACTTGTAACGGGCAGCATTTGCATTGGTCTTTAGAGGACGGCTGCTAAGCGCTCGGCGACAAGTTCAACTTCGGTTTCATGGAGACACATGGGATTGATGATGATCCGATTTGCGTTCCTTTCGGCTGGATCGACGTGGATGGAAGGATTGTCGCGCCGCAGCTTGTCAATCACTGCCGCTGCGGAATGCTCGCCCTGCAATGTCAATTCAAGTTGTGGTACGCATTCGACCAATCCCTCATTTCGGATGCGCACAGCGGTGGCAGCCGAGCTGCTAAGCCGACTTGCAATCAGGTGAATCGATTTCAGCCATCTGGCGTGTCGCGCGGCATCGCCTTCCGCAATAAACAACCGGAGCGCTGTCAACAACCCGGCGATTTCTTCCTTGCCGACTTTACAGGTCCGGCCAATCCCGTGCTGGGGTGCGCCCTTGAGCCGCGACTTGTCAATCAGCGCGGCAGGTGGTTCCCACATGTCCCAATGGATGTCATGGTCGAGATGGTGAAGCGCTGCCGCCATGATCAAGTCGCGCCTGCCGCAGAGAATGCCGCTGGCTTGAGGTCCGCCCAGGGCCTTGCCACCGGAATAGGCGACGAGGTCGGCGCCTTCAGTGATAAAGCGTTTGAGATTGGATTGCGGTGGCAACTGCGCCGCCGCATCGACAATAACGGGAACCCCGCGCGCGAGGCCAATCCGTGTGAGGTCCTTGAGAGGCGGTTGCGCCTGGGTGTCGGCCACATAGAAAATCGCGGCGGTGCGCTCCGTTATGGCGTCGTCGATCTCCCAAGCCTCTGCGTCGCGAACGCCCGCCCCGGCATAGCGGTCAGGCAGACCCACCTCGATGATTTTCACCCCGGCTGCACGCACCGCGTGATCGTAGAAATTGCGCTGGCTGCGCACCATGACAACCTCATTCTTCATGCCCGTTGTGTCTGGCAGGCGCGCCATGGCGCCGGGGTCGAGGCCGGTCACACAGGCCGCGGTTGCCAGCAGTAAACAGGCTGCCGCGCCAGACGCCACATAGCCAGCCTCAGCGCCCGTGGCCGCGGCAATCACCCTCGACGCAGCGGCTTGCAATTCGGCCATGTCAACACAACACTGGGACGCCTCCACCATGGCCTGTGACACTTCTGGGCGCATAATACCGCCGGAAAGGCGTGTCGCTGGGCCTTTTGCATTGATGATAGGACTTACACCAAACTGGTCAAAAACACTCATATGTTGCAGCTCCGTTGGATTGGTGGCCTGTTTCATTGCATCAGCTTCACTGCGGCGGATCGATCGAATGGCAATCGGCGGGTCGCAAGCTTGCAGCTTTCCTAAGCCACCAGCCCGCGGGCATCAACCCTGACGGCGCCCAGCACCTCATCGCCCCGCACAAAGACAACCCTGTCAAACAGATTGATGACGGGACAGACATGGTTGGGAGTGATCTTCACAAGTTCGCCAATGGCGGGCTTTCTCGCCAGGTGCGAGGTGTCGAGATAGCCGTGCTCCTCGTTGGCGGCATAGACCTGGGCATCTCCCAGATCGTGGGCTGTGCCATAGCCCTGCAGGCCCAGCAGATCGCTGGTGAGGGATTTTGTTCCCGCATCAATCAAGGCGCGTTCGGAAGTTGGGCGGCTGACCACGGTTGCAAGCACCTGCACGGCGCAGTCGCTGTATGCGCAGGTTCCCCGTTCAGCCAGTGAGCGGTCAAAATAGATGTAGGTTCCCGCACGGTACTCGGTCAGTTGCGAGAGGCCTTCATCTTTCCACATGTCGGGCGAGCCGCCCGAGGTGATTATGCCCGTTGCAAGCCCCGCGGCCAGACAGAGCTCCCTGGCTTCCATGAAAAAGCTTTCCGCCTGCAGGCGTTGGCCAGCGCCTGCGTAAGTCATGAGGCCGCCATATGCCAGCCCAGGCGTTTTATCGATGATCTGCGCCAGATCGACTGCGGCTTGGGGAGACTGAACGCCGTTGCGATGGGCTCCGGTATCACATTCAACCAAGACAACGATCTTCCGGCCCGCGTTTTTGCCGGCTTCGGCCAGTCCTGCAACGACATCGGCGCTATCTGCAACGACTGAAATCTGCGTCCGCCTGGCCAGCGCCGCCAGGCGTTCCAGTTTCCTCCTGCCGACAATGTTAAAGGTAAGCAGCATATCGGTGATGCCGGCGTCGGCCATGACCTCGGCTTCGCCAAGCTTCTGAACCGTTATGCCCTTTGCCCCCAGGGCCAGTTGATATCTGGCGAGACCCACAAGCTTGTGGGTTTTGATGTGGGGCCGGTTGGCAATTCCAAGCTGGTCACAGCGCGCCTGCCAGCGCTTTAAATTGCGGTCAACGACATCAATGTCGATCAAAGGGACCGGCGTCTCAATATCTTCAATGCGTTTGCCGACGGGCTCAAAATTCAGAAAATTGGTTATATTCATGATGACTGATCCGGATGAATGCGAAAGTCTTTTCCTTCCGGCAGGGTTTGTCCGCCATCGACGATGATTGTGGTGCCGGTGATATATGATGCCTCGTCGGAGGCGAGAAAGAGAGCGGCATTGGCGATGTCCCGAGGTGTTCCGAGGCGGCCGAGGGGAATCGCATCCTCCATGGATTTGATGTAGGCTGCGGAGCGATGAAGCTTGATGCCTTCAGTGAGGATATTGCCGGGCTCAATACCGTTGACGGTGATCCCGTAACCAGAAAATTCCAGGGCCGCAGCTTTGATGAAGCCGTTGATTCCTGCTTTGCTCGCTGAATAGTGCCCGTGACCGGGGCTTGTGACGCGGGGGCCGGTGATTGATGAGGTAAAGACCATGCGCCCGTATTTCCTGGCTTTCATGATGGGAAGCGCTGCGCGCGCCGCAAGGAAAGTGCCCCTGAGATTGATGGTTAGAACGGCATCCCACTCTTCGGGTTCAATGTTCTCAATCAGCGTCCAGGGGAATATGCCGGCGTTTTGAACAATGATATCGAGGCCACCGAACTTTCCTACGGCCTCGCTGACAGCTCGGTCAGCATCGGCCTTTTGGGAGATGTCGGTTGTCACAAAATGTCCTTGCAGGCGGCGTGCGGTTTCGCGGCCTACTGCCTCTTCCCGGTCAGCGATGACAATTTTGGCGCCCGCCTCGAAAAAACGCGTTGCAATGCCTTCGCCAATTCCACGGGCTCCGCCGATTACCAGCGCAACGCGATCTTTGAGCCGTCCGGTCATGCGAGCATCTGCTTTATCGAAAGTTTGACTGTATCGAGCAATACGGCAGCCAGCACAAGTGCGCCCAGAATAACCTGCGTATAATGGGCGGGCAGTCCCATCAGATTTATCGCTGTGTGGATGGACGAAAGAAGCAGCACGCCCGCATAAACACCTGGCAATCTGCCCACACCGCCCTTGAGGCTGACGCCGCCGATCACCACCGCAGCAAAGGCATTGAACAGCATTCCAGTTCCGAGGTTGGCTGTGGCCCCTGAAGTCCGTATCGCCAAAAGCAACCCCGCAAGGCCCGCGATCGCGCCAGCGAGAACGAAGGTCAACAGCACGAGCTGATCGACTTTGATGCCGGCGCGAAATGTAGCGACTGCGTTGCCGCCAATCATCGTCACGTGGCGGCCAAAAGGCGTTCTGCCCATGATAAATGTGAACACCACGAAGCAGATGATTGCGATCCAGGCGATCAAGGGAATAAAACCCATTGTTTCGATGCCGATGAAGCGGAGTGGTGGGGCCAGGTCCTGGGCTGAACGCCCGCCGGAGATTGCGACCACAAGGCCGCGCACCCAGATATAAGAGGCGAGCGTTACGATGAAGGCATTCATCTGGAGTTTGACGACAAGCCAGCCGTTCATAGCGCCGATCACGCCGCCCACAAAAATTGCGATGAGTGCGGCCACTGGTATGACCAGCCAGGCAGGGGTTAGAGTGTAGCCTTGGCCGATGCCGTGCGAGCAGAACAATATTCCGGTTATCATGGCGCTCAGGGCGGCCACCGATTCAACCGACAAATCCATATGACCTGCGATGATCACGATGGCGAGGCCAATGGCCATGACGCCCACAAAAGTGGATTGTTCGACAATGTTTGCGAATATGCCGATCTGGAAGAAGTTGGGTATTGTCAGCGAAAAAATTGCCAGCACAAAAACCAACATGAACCAGACGAGATTATCAAGCGCAAATTCGATGAGCGCTCTTTGGAAGGGACTGATCATCAAGGATATCCAGAAAATGTCCCGGGCTTTACAAGGCCCGGGACACTATTTCAGTGATTATTCAACTGGCACAATCTTGTCGGCTGGCGCCTTCAGATTGCCCCAGAAACGCGGCTCATCAACATTGTCCTTGGTGATGGCGGCGCCGGGGATTTTGATGTTTGGACCCCAAGCCTCAATGGTGACGACGGAATCGAGGCCGAGCACTTTATAGGTCCCGGCCTTGATTTCCTGCTTGTTCACCACTTTGTCAGCGAACATGGCGACCGCAGCGGCCTGGGCATAGAGGGGCTGTTCCACTTCGACGTTGAGCCAGCCCTTGCGGATCAGATCGAGGCCGACCGGAGCGCCATTGGACGAGATCATCATGACGTCGCCCGGCTTCTTGCCTTTGGCCTCGAGTGCCGCGACCGCTGCCACCGAGAGATGGGCGGCATGCAGGAAGATCAGGTCGATATCGGGGTTCGCCACCATCTGATCGGACACGATGGTGCCGGCATTCTCGGGAGCCCACTGCAGGGCGGGGAGCGAAATGATCGTTACGCCCGCGAACTCCTTCATCTTGTCCTCGAAACCCTTCTGGATATCGAGGGAATAGGGATCGGCCGGATCGCCCAGCACCTGCAGGATCTTGCCCTTGACCTCGCCGTTCTTCTCCTTCAGCAGGCGCTGGATTTCGCCCGCCGCCACCTGACCGATCTCGATGGTTCCGGCAACGGAGGTGAAATCGCTCGGCGTGGCGGTGATCTGGCGGTCGAATTCGATGACAGGTATGCCCGCCGCGCGGGCCTTCTCGATCGAGGGTTGCAGCGCGTTGAAGTCGACGGCAGCCAGCACGATGGCAGCCGGTTTCAGCAGGATGGTGTCGTTCATCTGGCTCTGCTGCAGGTCGGTCTTGTTGTCGGCATTGAGGGTGATGGCGTCGTAGCCCACATCCTTGAGGAACTTTTCAATGGCAGAAACGGATTCAGTCTGAAATTCATCAAGCAGAGTGGGCACCATGTAATAGATGGTTCCCTTGGACTGGGCGAGCGCTGGCGAAGCCAAACCGATGGCGGTCAGCGCCAGCGAGCTGATCAATAGTCTGCGAATTCTGTTCACGGGACGTCTCCTTTTTTTGGTTATTGGACAAGTTGCGGGCCATTCGGCCTCATTTCTTGGGCTGCGGCCTCCAGGGCTTCGCCGGTAATCATGCGAACAACTTCATCGGGGCTGGTGTTTTTTGTCCGGACATTGCCCGCAACCTTGCCATGGCGGATAACCACAATGCGGTCAGCCACCTGGAAAGCCTGCGCCATGATATGCGTAATGATCACAACGCCTATGCCTTGCGCGGCAATGCGCTTGACCATGTCGAGGCCGCGGCGCGTCTGTTCAACGCCAAGGGCCGCAAAGGGCTCATCCAGCAGAACCAGCTTGCCGCCCCAGTGGACGAAACGGTTGAGTTCAATGGCTTGGCGCTGACCGCCGGAAAGATGCTCGACGTTTATCCGCAGCGAGGGAATTTTGGTGCCAGCATTGGCGATCGCCTGGGCGGCTGCCGCTTGCATTTCGGCCTCCTGAAGAACTGGAATGCCGAAGTAGCGTTTCACGATTTCCCGGCCCATGAAAAAATTGGCGACGACATCAACATTGGTGCAGAGCGAGAGATCCTGGTAGACCGTTTCGATGCCAGCCGCCTTCGCTTCGGCGGGAGAAGAAAAACTGCGCTGGCGGCCCTCAAACACCATGGTGCCGGATGTGGGTTGCAGGCCACCCGCGATAATCTTGACGAGAGTGGATTTTCCAGCGCCGTTGTCACCCAAAAGGGCCACCACTTCGCCACGGTGAATATCAAAAGTAATGCCGCGCAGGGCGTCTATGGCGCCAAAATTGCGCGTGATGTTTTCGAGCCTGAGAAGTGGCGTTTCAACAGTCATTTTAGCTCCGCACCACCCGACAATGCACGGAAGATTCTGGACTTTCAATAGATAGTTCAAGGCAGTCGCCATCAGGGAGTCTGCGACGGAGGTGAGCGCCACTCAAACTGCCAGCATGGCCAGTTTCCAATCGATACCTTCGCCATCGCCCAACCTCCCGACAAGGGCCTCATGTCCCGTTAACCCGATACTGCACTGGCCGAATTCCTTGTTCAGATGGTCGAACCGAGAGCTTTTGATGGATCCCACCGTATTCTGGCATGCTCGTAGTTTGCGGCCAGCACAAGTCTATTGTAGAACGTGAGGATACAATTCCACCTCCCGAATATTGACGCCCGAATATTGAAATGAGAAGGAGAAAACCATGTCGACAGTCATCAAGGGCGGCACCATTGTAGCGGCCGACAGAACCTACACATCCGACATCCTGATTGAAGGCGAGCGGATTGCCGCCGTCGGTGACAATCTGAAAGGCGACAAGGTCATCGACGCCGACGGTGCCTACATCATGCCGGGCGGCATAGATCCCCATACCCATCTCGAAATGCCATTCATGGGAACAACCGCCGCTGAAACCTGGGAAAGCGGCACTTTTGCGGCCCTGTCCGGTGGCACCACATCCGTCGTTGATTTTGTTATTCCCGGCAAGGATGGAATGCTCGCAGCCCTTGCCGATTGGGAGCGCAAAGCCACCAAGAGCGCCTCGTCCGATTATTCCTATCACATGTGCATTACCGGCTGGTCGCAAAAACATTTCGAAGAAATGGCGCAGGTGGTTGACCGCGGCATCAACACCTTCAAGCACTTCATGGCCTATAAGGGCGCATTGATGGTGAATGATGATGAAATGTTCGCCTCGTTTCAGCGCTGTGCTGCATTGGGAGCATTGCCCCTGGTCCATGCCGAGAATGGCGATATCGTGGCAGCGCTCCAGGAAAACTACATGAAGGCAGGCATCAGCGGCCCCGAGGCCCATGCCTATTCTAGGCCACCGGAAGTTGAAGGCGAAGCCGCCAACCGGGCCATCATGATTGCAGATGCGGCAGGCGTTCCCGTTTACATTGTTCACACGTCTTCCGAACAGGCCCATGAAGCCATCCGCCGCGCCCGCCAGAAGGGCATGCGCGTTTATGGCGAGCCCTTGATCCAGCATTTGACCCTCGATGAAACCGAATATTTCAACAGGGACTGGGACTATGCGGCCCGCCGCGTCATGTCGCCGCCGTTCCGCGACAAGAGCCACCAGGATTCGCTCTGGGCCGGCCTCGCTGCCGGTTCATTGCAAGTTGTGGCGACCGACCATTGTGCATTCACCACCCAGCAGAAGCGCACGGGTCTTGGCAACTTCACCAAGATTCCAAATGGCACCGGCGGCCTCGAAGACAGGTTGTCTGTCCTGTGGACCAAGGGTGTTGAAACCGGCAGGCTCACCAAGAATGAATTCGTGGCTGTGACCTCAACCAACATTGCACAGATTCTGAACATTTATCCGCAGAAAGGCGCAATCCTGGTGGGGTCCGATGCGGATCTTGTAGTCTGGGATCCAAAACTGTCCAAAACGATTTCCGCAGCGAACCAGAAATCTATTATCGACTACAACGTGTTCGAAGGTTTCAAAGTGAACGGGCTGGCGCGCCATACCATCTCACGCGGCGAAGTTGTCTGGACTCACGGCAAAAACGATCAGGCAAAGCCCGGCCGCGGCAAACGAATTCTGCGAAAGCCATTCCCGGCGGTCAACCAGGCGCTATCAGTTTGGAAGGAGCTGACAGCCCCCCGCGCCGTAACCCGCGCCCCTGAGCATATGCCCATCGGCGTTTAGGGTCAGAGCATAGCAGCGCCGCCATTGGCGCCCAAGCACTGGCCGGTGAAAAATGTGGAACCCGAACCGGCCAGAAACACGATTGTTGATGCAATCTCCCCGGGCCTGCCGATGCGGCCCAGGGGGTGGGCGGTTTCCAGGGCTTTTTGTTCCGAATTCATGGCCGAAAATCCCAGAAGTGCCGTGTCAGTTGGACCGGGAGCCACTGCGTTGACGAGTATCCGTGGAGCCAACTCCCGCGCCCACGAGCGCGTCAGGCCCAGCATTGCAGCCTTGGAGGCGCAATAAACTGAGGCATCTGCCCGGCCAAGATAGGCCAGTTCGGAAGCCAGATTGATGATCCGGCCGCCATCCCCAATATGTGGCAGGGCCTCCCTTGTCACCAGGATTGCGCCACGGACATTGATGGAGAAGTGCCGGTCAATGTGTTCAGCCGTGATCGCCGGGATGCCCAGCTCCTGCATGATGCCCGCATTGTTGACGAGCACATCAATTCCCCCAAGCTCGGCTGCGGCAGCGGCAACGGCGCTTATGATATCACCCTCCTTTGCAAGGTCGCATCGGATGAGCCGCATTGATGGTTGCGATGTATCGTGATCAAGCCCAATCACACGGGCCCCTTGCTGCGCGAACATGGTCGCGGTGGCAAGTCCTATGCCATTCGCCGCACCCGTGATTACAACACGTTTTCCGCTCACCATGGCACGTCACCCCGGTCTACGCCAAGCGACTGCCCTGTTATGTTGCGGGCAGCATCGGAGGCCAGGAAAAGGTAGGGCTCAGCCATATCCTCCGGCTCCATCAGCCCCGGCAGCGCTTGCCCACCTACAATGGTTGCCAGTAATTCATCTTCGTCAATGCTTTGCCTCGCCGACATATTCCTGAGGGAGCGCATCGATGCATCCGTTCTGACCCAGCCGGGGCAAATTGAATTGACGCGAATTCCCTTCGGGCCAAGTTCCTTTGCCCAGGTTTTTGTCAATCCTATAATCGCGTGCTTGGAGGCTACATAGGCCCCAAACAGAGGCTCCGCGACGCGGCCCCACGTTGAAGCTGTATTGATGACGCAGCTTCCGCTCGCCATTTTTGCAAGTGCTCGCCTCGTTACAATCTGCGTGCCGATGATGTTGATTTCAATGATGCGTCGAAACGCCTCCTCAACTTCAGCGCCTCCCTCTGCCAGCGGCGTCATCAATTCAAGCCCGGCATTGTTGACCAGTACGTCTATGCGGGTCAGCGCGGCAAGTGCCATCGAGACGGCCTCTCCATCCCTGATGTCGGCAGCAAATCCTGTGGCCCCCAATTCCGCAGCTTTGGCGACAATTGGACCGTCGAGTGCCAACAGGGTCAGCTTTGCTCCCGCCGCGGCAAAACCTTTTGCAACGCCGAGGCCAATGCCGCGGCTTGCGCCGGTAATCACCACGGATTTTCCACGAATGCTAGCCGTCATCTGACTGTCTCCGCCTCCTTGCGAATGAGATGCAAAACCTCATTCCGTAATTTAAAAAACTCCTGCGATTCTCGCGCAGCCAATGTCCGCGTTGCGCCCAAGATCTTCGTTACAATAATATCTTTGATAACGCGCGCCGGGCGGGCTGAAAACAGAATGATGCGGTCGGCAAGGAATACCGCTTCTTCCACATCATGGGTGACAAAGATGATCGTCTTCTTTTCCTCGGCTTGAATCTGGCGAAGTTCAACTTGAAGGCGTTCGCGTGTGAGCGCGTCAAGCGCGCCAAACGGCTCGTCCATCAGCAGCACATCAGAGCCAGCGGCGAGGCTGCGGGCGATGGCCACACGCTGCCGCATGCCGCCCGAAATGCGGTTTGGGAATGACTTGGAAAAATCTTCCAGTCCAATGAGTTTTAGATAGTGGGCTACCCGTTCAGCTCTCTGGTGCGCATGGAGATCGTCTCTGTAGCGCATGCCGAATGCGATGTTGCCTTCAACCGTCAGCCATGGAAATGATGAATAGGATTGAAACACCATTCCACGCCTGCGGTCTGGCCCCGCGATAGCCTCGCCGCCCAGTCGAATGGTGCCCGTCGTTGGTGTGTCCAGCCCGCCAGCCATGCGCATCAGGGTTGTTTTGCCGCATCCCGAGGGGCCAAGGAAAACGACAAGCGAATTTCGCGCAATTGCGAGGGATGATTCCGAAACCACAGACACATCGCCGAACCTCTTGGTCACCTTTTCAAATGTCAGGTAATCCATTCCTATAAATACCTGAACATGCGGCGGTGCAGGGCGCGCAGAAGCTGGTCAGTGATCAGCCCGATCAACCCAATGACCACGACACCGGCCATGACTTCGGGCGTTTTGACGTAGCGGCGCGCCGACCAGATGACAAAGCCCAGGCCTGAATCAGCCGCGACAATTTCTGCGATAACAAGATAGGTCCAGCACCAGCCAAGCGTTATGCGAAGATTGTCGACAAGATTCGGGCCCATTGAACGCAATGCGACGTCTGTCATAACCTGCCTCGGTCTGGCCCCAAGGGTGAATGCGATCTCGACATATTCGTGCGGCACCCGGCGCATATCGTCTGCCACCAGCAGCACCAATTGAAAGAACGTGCCGAGCCACAGCAGGAAGATCTTTGTCTCCTCGCCGACTCCAAACCAGATGATCGAAAGCGGCACTAGCGCCGGTACTGGCAGATAGCGGATGAAATCTATCATTGGCTCCAGTGGTGCCCCGACTATGCGGTAGCTGCTCATCAGAATGCCAATGGGAATGGCCATGGCGGCAGCAATCAGGAACGCCACCCAGACCCGCAGGCTTGAGATGAGTGAATGCCACAGCAAATGCTGTGTCGTGGCCATTGTCCACAAGGCGGCAATCACTTTGCTGGGTGGCGGCAAAAATTGCGGCGCGACGAATTCGAGCCGCGCCACGACTTCCCACAAAAGCAGGACGACCACCGCCGCCGCGACACCGAGCGCGAACTCGGTGCCAGCGGTGGCTTTTCCCCTGAAAGTGAGGACTTCTCGCATCATGTCACGATGCCGAGACTCCCGTCAGGGCGCAATCGTGTTGATAACGGAGCCGTCGATTTGCTGTGCCGCGTCAAGTTTGCTGTCGGCGCCGCCGTTCTCCAGATTCAGCTGCATGACGGTATCAAAGATATCATGCAGCGATCCCTTGGCGCCCGCAGCACCCAAATAAGCCTTTGCGTCTGAAAGTGTCGTATATGCCAGGCTCGTCTCCAGAATCTCAGTCACCTCGGCAGCGGTCAGCCCATAGTGAGAAGCGGCCATTTCGGCGTATTTGGCGGGTTCCGTCTTGCTATAGTCAACAGCCTTGTAGATGCACTTCAGGAAGCTCGCGTATTTTTTGGGGTTGGCGGCCAGATCGTCCTGCCTGGCGGTGATCACATCGATAATAATGCCCTTGTAATCCTTTGACGAGAAGAACATGCGGGCGCCGGGCCGACCGGAAGCTTTGATGGCCTGCGACATGAAAGGCTCGTAGCTGGCAATTGCGGCAATCGAGCTATCGGCAAAAATTGCGGCCGTGTCGGCAGTGGCGATGTCCTTGATTTGCAAATCGGCCAGCGTCATGCCTGCCTTTTTCAATTCCATTTGCAGCAGCAGGCGTGCTGGAATATTGGGTTCAGCGGCCACTGTCTTTCCTTTCAAATCGGCCACCGTCTTGATGGCATCATCGGTGATGACGCCGTCACCGCCCAGGGATTCATCAATGGTACCGATAATGACACCTGGCGTGGAGGCATCGCGCGGTCTTCCCTGATGCTCGCCGACAGTGCGCATATCGACCTCAATATCACCTCGCACATAGGCTGCCATGACGTTTGAGCGGTCATCCTCGAACTTGTAATCGACTTCAAGTCCCTCTTCCTTGAAACATCCCAGGTCATTGGCCACGTGGACTGGCGCAAAACCAAGCCAGGTGGGCGCCAACATGCGAATAACCTCCGCTGAGTTTGCGATGCCACAAGTGCCCGCCAGCAAGACGATTGCGGCGGTGCCAATGAGTAATGATTTCATGACGTTCTCCCAAATTTTATTGCAAGTAATTATTCTTGCATGTTGTGAAATTTCCCGTTTGAAGTCCAGCCCCATTTTGGCAGACTCCGAAGCTAAACCCGTTTTGGCGCAACTGGCTGGTGGTAGTAGGGCAATTGCTCCACGCGGGGGACATAAGTGCCATTTTTGCGGCACTCCAGGATATGCCCGGCAATCTGCTCCAGTGTGGCAAACCACACTTCGCCTGTTCCCAGCATGTAGTCGATCATTTTCTCCACCCGCAGCCAGCGTGAGAGCCTCCCACTGACAAAGGGATGCCATATGCCCACCCAAAGCCCGCCGCCAACCTGCCGCATAGCTTCGAATTCAGACAAAAAAACCTCCATCGCCCGCTCGGGCGCCATGACCTGCATGACATAGTTGAGATCAATGGAGTGCACATAGGGCGGCCAGTCGTCCGTGGCCCAGCTGGTCGGTATCTCCACCAGCTCGCCAACCTTCGTTTTCAGAATGTAGGGCACATCATCGGCCATCAGGGACGAGTCATAGAGAAACTTCTCCTCCACAAGCAGGTCGGCAGTATGATTGGAGAAGTTATAGAGTGGTGACCGGTTTCCCCGGGGCCTCTTGCCCGTATGTTTTACGACCGTGTCAATGGAACGTTGCATCCAATAGTATTCATCTTCCCGTGTGAGGCTGTTTGGAGCTTCATGGATGTAGCCATGAAAACCAACCTCATGTCCGTCCTTGACCATTGCTTCAACGGCATGGGGGTATTGCTCAATGCACCAGGCGGGCACAAAAAAAGTCTGTTTTAGACCGTGCCGCCTATAGGTTTCCAGAATTCGCGGCACGCCAACAGTGGGTCCGTAGCGCAGCATTGAGATCGTGGAGACGCGCTTTATTGAATCTTGTGGATGCTCGATATGGACAAGACTGTCCGCATCCATGTCGAAAGTGATGGCACAGGCCACTTTGGCGCCATTCGGCCATGGAACCGGATTTGAAATCATAATGCGTCTCCCCAGGAAGCGTCGATTTTCACGTTATCCCGGTGGAGCTTTCGACCGGCAACCATCAGTTTCCTCGAATCAAATTTTCAATTGAAAGCGCTGCAGAAAGCGCATCCGTGTCGCGCCCGTGCTGCGCCGAGATCAGAAATCCCGTGGGCATCATGTCGCGGTCGGTTCCATTCGGAATTGACACCCCACACCAATCGAGGAAATTCCCCAGCATGGTATTGCGCAAGGCCTTTGCGTTGGCCCGGAAAAACTCGTCATGATCAGCTGCAAGCGGCGCTATGTCCATCGCAACAACGGCTGTTGTCGGAAAAATGACCACGTCGTTGCCGATCAGCGTGTCACATTCAGCAATCAGGCTTTTCCGCCGCATCATGACATCAACCAGATCCACCGCCCTCATTTTTTCCGCCATGAGAATGCGTTTGACCACACGGGCGTCCATTCTTGCCGCATCGGGTCCGTGAACCCTGTCCCAATGAAGAAGCAGCGCTTCCGGGCCCAGCACGTCACCGCGCTTGGCAATGAGGTCGAGAATCGCATTGAAAGCGGGAAACACTTTGCGCCTGATTTTGGCCCCGGCCTTTGCCAGTCGTTTGACCGCAGCGTCGAAGTTGACCTGAACGGCAGGCTCGATGCCTTCAAATACGACGTTCTCGGGTATGAGAAATGTGAGTTCCTTGATAGGTCTCACACGGGCTTTTGGTTTTGCAAGCCCGCGCAAAACGGCATCCACCAGCGCGCAGTCCTCAACCGTTTGAGCCAAAGGACCCAGAGTATCCAGCGAGCGTGACAACGGAAATACACCGTCCATTGAATAGTGGCCGGTCGAAGTCTTGTAGCCAACCACGCCATTGAAGGAAGCCGGAATGCGGATTGAACCGCCTGTGTCCGTGCCTATCGCCAGAGGCAGCAATCCTTTAGCCACCACCACGGCCGACCCTGAGGAAGAGCCTCCCGGTGCGCGGGCGGGGCCCGTGCCATTGGGGTTTCGGGGTGTTCCGTAATGCGGGTTGAGGCCAATGCCGGAATAGGCAAACTCCGTCATGTTGAGGGTGCCAATGGAAACAAGCCCGGCGCGCTTCCCCGCAGCGACGAGTGCCGCATCGGCCCTTGCAGGCGGATTGTCCTTGAACAGAATCGAACCGACGGTGGTGACCCGTCCTTCTAGGTCAAACAGGTCTTTCCAGCCGATGGGGACACCGTCAAGGGCGCTGAGGGGCTTTCCCGCCTTCAGCCTCTTGCGCGAAGCCTTGGCTTCCACCATAGCCCTCTCAGCCAGGATGTCGATGAATATCGCCTGATCATCGCAACTCCGGATGGCCTCCAGCGTTTGTTGCAGAAGTTCCACTGGGTCAATTTTGCCCTTTCGCAATTTGCGTGCAAGCGTTGCCGTTTTCACCGCCCCATAACGGTCGACCCGTTCCTCACGCCATTGTTGCAAGCAGTCATCAGTGCTCCCCTGACCTTGAGGGCCCACTCAAGCAGATCAGAATTTCCAGCGCAACTCCCGTGATAGTTTGCCGGGATTGGATAAAGTTCTATAACCCAGATACCATGGATAAAAGCGCTGCCACCAATCTCCATCCGCCACGCAACAAGGGCACGCCCCTTCATCCCGAGTGGTTCGAAAACATACAGGTCAATCTCTCCGCCAGCGAACGCCGCGCGGCGACCATGACCACCAGGCGGACGGTGAAGAAGGAATATCAGGCGGCCTGGCTGGTGAAAGCCATTCAATGCATTGATCTCACAACCTTGGCGGGGGACGACACGGACCAGCGTGTGCACCGCCTCTGTGCGAAAGCCAAAAGACCTTTGCGGACCGATATCGTTGAAACCCTGGGACTTGCGGACAATCCTCCAACTGTCGGCGCTGTCTGCGTTTATCCCCTTCTGGTTTCTGCTGCCGTGAAGGCCTTGTCCGGCTCGGGCATTCCCGTTGCGTCTGTCGCCACAGGTTTTCCCGCAGGCCTGACGCCACTGCCCCAGCGCCTCTCTGAAATCCGCTATGCGGTGGATCAGGGAGCGCGTGAAATTGATATCGTGATCCATCGTGCGCAGGTGCTGACGCAGGACTGGACCGCCCTCTACGATGAAGTGAGCGCCATGCGCGAAGCCTGTGGCGAGGCGCATTTGAAAGCCATTCTCGCAACTGGCGATCTGAAAACCCTACGCAATGTTTATAAGGCCAGCATGGTGGCCATGATGGCAGGCGCCGACTTCATCAAAACCTCAACCGGCAAGGAAGACGTGAACGCAACGCTTCCCGTGAGCCTTACGATGGTGCGGGCGCTGCGCGATTTTGGCGAGTTCACGGGCGAAAAAATCGGCTTCAAACCGGCAGGTGGCCTCCGCACCGCAAAGGACGCGCTCGCCTGGATTATTCTGATGAAGGAAGAATTGGGCAACGAATGGCTTGAGCCTGAACTTTTCCGCATCGGCGCCAGCTCCATGCTCGCCGACATTGAACGCCAACTCGAACATTTCATAACCGGCCGTTATTCCGCCCTTTCCCACCACGCGCTAGCCTGAGGTCATACCCATGCCCAAAGTAACAGAAGTCCTCAGAACCATGGACTACGGCCCAGCGCCTGAATCCAGCACGCATGTCATGTCCTGGCTCGATCAGCACAAAAACGGTTTTGGCCATTTCATTGATGGGGAATTTGCAGGCTCATCCGGCAAGCAGCAATTTGACGCCCTGAACCCCGCAACCGGTGAAGTTCTGGCCCGCGTCGCCCAAGGCGCTGAACGTGATGTTGATGCCGCCGTGAAAGCCGCACGCAAGGCCTTCCGCACCTGGTCCAAATTATCCGGCCATGACCGCGCCCGCCGTCTCTATGCCATTGCCAGATTGATCCAGAAACGCGAGCGTTTTCTCTCGGTTCTTGAAAGCATGGATAACGGCAAGGCCATCCGCGAAAGCCGTGACATTGATATTCCCCTTGTCGCCCGTCATTTCTATCACCATGCGGGCTGGGCCGAATTGATGGCCTCAGAATTCAAGGGCTATGGCCCCCTGGGCGTGTGTGGCCAGATTATTCCGTGGAACTTTCCGCTGCTCATGCTGGCCTGGAAAATTGCGCCCGCGTTGGCGGCAGGCAACACGGTTGTTCTGAAGCCAGCGGAATTTACACCACTCACCGCCTTGGCTTTCGCTGAAATCTGTCGCGAAGCTGGTCTGCCCCAAGGCGTTGTTAACATCGTCTGCGGCGATGGCGAAACAGGTGCTCATCTCGTGGCCCACAAGGACGTGGACAAGATCGCCTTCACCGGCTCGACCGAAGTGGGCCGCATCATCCGAACGGCAACAGCGGGCACGGCCAAAAAACTCTCGCTCGAACTGGGCGGAAAATCGCCTTTCATTGTTTATGAAGATGCCGACCTTGATGCAGCCGTTGAGGGCGTGGTCGACGCCATCTGGTTTAACCAGGGACAAGTCTGTTGTGCAGGTTCACGTTTGCTCATTCAGGAAGGCGTTGCTCCGCGTTTCATCGCCAAGCTCAAGCGTCGTATGGATACATTGCGTGTGGGTTCACCCCTCGATAAGTCTGTGGACATGGGGCCTGTCGTCGATTTGGTGCAGTTGAACCGCATCCGCGGGCTGGTCAAACAAGGCGAGGAGGAGGGCGGCACATTACTGCAATCCGTTTGCGAATTGCCAGCCAAGGGAAACTATTTCGCACCTTCCCTGTTTGTCGATGTTGAACCCGCATCAACAGTTGTGCAGGAAGAAATCTTCGGCCCCATCGCTGTCGCCATGACATTCCGCACCCCCGATGAAGCCATCCAGCTCGCCAACCACACGCGCTATGGCTTGGCGGCCACCATCTGGTCTGAAAATATTAACCTGGCGCTTGAGTCCGCCGCGCGCATGAAGGCCGGCATCGTTTGGATAAACTCCACCAACCTGTTCGACGCGGCCTCGGGCTTCGGTGGCTACAAGGAAAGTGGTTTCGGCCGCGAAGGTGGCCGCGAAGGCATGTATGAGTACATGACGGCTGATTGGCTCGAAACTTTGCCACCCCTGGTAGATCGCAAAACGCCAGCTCTTTCCGCCTTGCCCGCCGCAACTGCCGAACACCAAAGCATTGATAGAACTGCAAAACTTTTCATTGGCGGCAAACAAGTGCGGCCTGACTCCGGTTACAGTTATTCGGTTCTAAATGCGAAGGGCAAAAGCATTGGCCAAGCTGGCCTCGGCAATCGCAAGGATATCAGAAACGCAGTTGAAGCGGCATCCAAGGCTTCTAGCTGGGGCAGCGCCACCGCCCATAATCGGGCCCAGATTCTTTACTATATCGCCGAAAACCTGTCCGCCCGAGCCGCCGAATTCACCAACCGCCTCATGGCGTTAGGTTCGAAACCTAAAGCCGCGAGTGAGGAAATGGGCCTGTCAATCCAGCGCATTTTCTATTACGCAGCCCTTGCCGACAAGTATGATGGCCGCGTCCACTCCACCCGCTCCCGCCACGTAACCCTGGCGATGAACGAACCCTTCGGCGTGATGGGCATCCTCTGCCCCGATGACGCGCCGCTGCTTGGTTTTATCTCACTGGTCATGCCAGCGATTGCCATGGGAAACCGCGTTGTGGCAGTCCCCGCCGCGCTCGCTCCTCTGGCGGTCACGGACTTCTATCAGGTTCTCGAAACTTCAGATCTCCCCGCTGGCGTCATCAATATTGTGACAGGTGACCGCGAAGAGCTGGCCAAAACCCTGGCCGACCATGATGAAGTTGCATCGCTATGGTATCATGGTTCTGCTGCGGGCTGCGCTGCCGTGGAAAAAGCCTCCGCCGGAAATCTCAAAAGCACCTGGACCAATCAGGGCAGGCAATTCGACTGGTACAATGACAGCCACGCCCAAGGCGAAGAATACCTCCGCCACGCCACCCAAATCAAAAACATCTGGATCCCCTACGGCGAGTGAGGAATTACTTCAGCGCCGCCAGCGCTTCCAGAAAAAACTCCGGCCCTCCAAAGTTTCCGGACTTTAGCGCAAGTGCTATGCGGGGCTCACCAAACGATAGGGTTGCAGGAACACCTGGCGCTATCTGTGAGCCAATTTCGAGAGCTTCAATCCCAAGGGCTGAAACCACAGCGCCAGATGTCTCACCACCCGCCACCACAATACGCCGAACCCCGCGTTCGACCAGTTTTTGTGCAATGGCAGCAATGGCTTTTTCGATCATGGCACCCGCCTGATCGCGCCCAAAGAGGGTCTGAGTTTCCGTGACTTTTTCAGGCGGCGCACTGGCATAGATCAAGGCAGGGGAGTTTTTGAGCGCCGCTCCAGCCCAGTCAACCAGCTCCGCAACCGTCGATTCAAAATTTGAAACCAATGCAGCCGGTTCAATCGCCCGTGCCGGAAATTTCGCCTTCATGCGTTCGACCTGCGTCAGTGTGGCCGTAGAACAACTTCCAGAAAGCACAACACCACCGCCATCAACACTTCGGAGTGGTGATACGCCTTCCCTCACAGGCAGCAAACCAGTTTTCCGAAAATTTTTAGGCAACCCAATGGCGGCCCCTGATCCGCCAGTAATCAACGGCAAGCCGGCGCAGGCCTCGCCCATATGCATCAGATCGACATCTTCAACCGCATCAACAATGGCGTAGCGCACACCAGCACTGCGAAGCTTGGTAAAAGTTTCTGCAATCGCAGCCGCACCTCTCTTTACAACGCGGTGATCCACAAGACCCACTTTTTGAGGCGTTTGCCTGGCCAGCACATTCACCAGATTTGAGTCCAGCATCGGCGTCAGCGGATGATGGCGCATGCTTGAATCTGAAAGCAGTGCATTGCCGACAAACAAATGCCCCTTGTAAATCGTCCGCCCGCTCTCCGGAAAGGCGGGGCAGGCAATGGTGAATTGAGCGCCAAGCTCGTCCAGCAGCGCGTCGGCCACCGGGCCGATATTCCCACGGTCAGTTGAGTCAAACGTCGAGCAATATTTGAAATAGATCTGCCACGCGCCATTGGCTTTCAACCAGCGGCAAGCCTCCACCGATTGCGCCACAGCTTCATCTGCCGCAATCGTCCGCGACTTCAACGCCACAACAATGGCATCCGCCTCAGGTGCGACACCCTTGGGCACACCAATCGTTTGAACCGTCCGCATGCCGTGGCGCGACAGCGTGTTGGCCAAATCCGTGGCCCCCGTGAAATCATCCGCGATGCAACCCAGCAGCATCACGAAGCCGCAATTCGCGAAACAGCATAAGCGCCAAGTTCAATGCCTGAAACTTTTTTGACTGACCTGCCTTTCTTGGCGAGATAACCTGAGTCGCTGGTCAGCGCCCCAAAACCGTTTTCATCCAGCATATGCACGCCCGCGCCACCGGAAAATCCTCTCACTTTTACCGTTTGTTTTTCCGCCGTCAGATTGGCAAGCCACAGTACCGGGCCGGACTTTGATTGATGGGCAAGTGCCGCAATTTTTCCCGGAACACTGTTGGCGGTTTCAATGGTTTTGACACGTCCTGCCCGGCCCAGCCCGGCGAGAACATGATAGGCAGGGTGAATTCCGCTGCTCGAAATCACGCCCTGCGACCCTGTGGCCGATCCCAACGCAATGGCATCCAGCTTGCCCCGCGCCGCCGCCGCAAATAGTCCCAAGTTCCATGCCGCGGCAAAAAGCCCGCGCTGGCGGGGGTCCAAGTTCGACAGGCAAACGCGGCCATTGTCGGGGTTGGGCGCAACGGCAGCGCCATAAGGGTTGTCCCGGCACGGTATGCTGGAAGGCCCAAGACGATAGGGCGATTTCCCGATGATCGCGCGGGTCGAAGCAAAAATCGACGGCAGCGACTCGAGCGTTTCCATGACGGAGATATCATCGGCTGCATGCACAATGGGGCAAACCGTGTGTGTGATGAAATCGAACAAACCTTGCGGCGGGCGCTTGCGGTTAAGCTCGGTAAAGTAACACAACATGCCGCCACCCAGCGGCACCCCGGGAAATGCGCTGCGCATCGCAGCGGCCATTTCTTCATAGGTTGGCCCCGGCGGACGCGGCGAATTTGGCTGGAAAGACTTGAGATCATGGGCCTGTGTGATCACCTGGGAATCGGGCTTCAAGCCACTCTCGCGAAGGGCCGCCGCAATCTCCGAGACTTCGCGATCGGCAGGTTGCTTTGCCGGCAGGATGATCTCCAGAACGATCGGAAGATTTGTCTTTTCCTTGAGGGCTCGAAAAGCCCTGGCGGCTGCAACCTGACCAGTTTCACGTCCATCAATCTGGCAGACAAGATGGGAGGGCGAGGCAGCCGAAATAATATTGGCCTTGGCAAGTGCAGCCTCAGCCTCTTTCATGGGCACACCCATGCCAAGAGCAGGCAACCAATTCGACACGCGCCCAAGAGCAACCTGAACAACACCGCGCGAACGCTTTGCCAAAGCCCTGGATGGCTTTCCCGCAATTGAAAGATTCACTGATTGCGCGAACATCTGGCCCGCAGGCAACGTATAAGGCCATGGGTCGAGCAGGGAACACACATAGGTTTTGTAGGAAGCATCCATCCAGTTGCGATGGTCCTCCATTTCAAACTTGTTCCCTTCCATAAAAACTGTGGCAGTTACGCCTGACATGACCGTGTGCTTCAACGAGCGAACTTCGAATATCGGCTGGCCGGGACTTATGAGCTTCGGAAATGTCCGCTTTTCGCGTTTGCCATCAACATGGACAACATCAACGGGTTTTCCGACAACGCCTTCCAGCGGATGCAGCACCACAAACCCTGTCCGGTTTGTCAAGAAATCACTCTCCGGCGTGCCGTCGGCTGAAAAAGTCAGAGTGCCATCGGACTTTGCCTCAATCCTGGCATGATAGCGGATGGCTTGGTCAGCATCACGGCAAGTAGCGCCGTAGCTGACCGTGAATCCATCCTTGCCCTGTTTCACTTTCAAATCAACGATGGCAGGCGCATAGGTGCCCCAGTTCTTGTCGCGCACGATGTAGGCGATAGCCCGCAAGACTTCGACGCCACGATAACGAATGTAACGGAGCGCGCCATTGTCGAGCATCGCTGTGATGGGCCCGGCGCTAAGTTCGCGGCGCTTGCCTTCGGGAACCTCGGTGCCGAACAGTTTAATGGCGCGGCTTGGCTTCTTCTGGGCCATGGATTTTCTCCTGCGTTTCAGATCACTTTTTCACTTGTGGGATCGATGATGATGGCGCGCGCCATATCGATATCAATATTGACTTTCGCCCCTGGCTTGCTGGCATCATGGGCATCGAGATCAGCCACAATGCTGGTGCCGCCGAGAGGGAAGGTGATATGGACCCGCGAACCCGTGGGCTGCACCAATTCGATAACGACAGGAACGCGCGCGTGGCCAGCCGCAACGCTTTGTCCTGCGATCGCAATGTGCTGGGGTCGGATGCCCAGAACAACATCTTTGACCGCAACCCTGCGAGGCAGCGCCAGCTTCGTGCCACCTGCCAGCGTCAATGAGTTTCCACTGATTGTTGCGGTCAGAAAATTCATCTTCGGACTGCCGAGAAACCCCGCAACAAATTGGCTCGCGGGCCGTTCAAAAAGATCAAGCGGCGAGCCCAGCTGTTCAATGCGGCCGTCGCGCAGCAAAACGATCCGGTCAGCCAGCGTCATCGCCTCGATCTGGTCATGCGTCACATAAATCATGGTGCGGCCAAGTTCCTTGTGCAGCCGCTTGATTTCAACACGCATGTCATCGCGAAGCTGCGCGTCAAGATTGCTCAAGGGTTCGTCAAACAGGAACAATCGCGCGTCCCGAACAATGGCGCGGCCAATGGCGACCCGCTGGCGCTGGCCGCCAGAAAGTTCCCGCGGGAAACGCTGCAGCAGCGGCCCAATGTCCAGCATGTCAGCTGCCCGCTTCACCCGTGTGTCAATCTCGGCAGCCGCGACTTTCCGTGCCCGCAGGCCAAAAGCGATATTTTCAAATACGCTCATATAGGGGTAGAGCGCGTAATTCTGGAACACCATGGCAATGTCGCGGTCGCGAGGCCGCGCCCAGGTCACATCCTTGTTTCCGATCTCAACCGTTCCAGCGCTTGGCTCCTCAAGCCCTGCAATCGTTCTGAGCAATGTGGATTTGCCGCAGCCTGATGGCCCTACAAGCACAGTGAATTC
>VFJY01000033.1 GCA_009885825.1 Rhodobiaceae bacterium
AATCGCCGAGGTCTCGCTCAATGACGACCTGCGCTATGGCGTGCAAGCCTATTTCAGGGACAACAAGGCGTCGGGCGGCGTTTTCAACGGCAACAGCCTGCTGCTCAAACCGAGTTTCCCGGGGCTGAATTTTCTGCTTGGCAGCACCAGCGATCCGAAACTTGTGCTGGATGCGCTTGCTGCGGTGACCAATGTCAGGATAGTTTCGTCGCCCTCGCTGCTGGTGCTGGAAAACGAGACCGCCACCATCAAGGTGGGCGATCAGGTGCCAATCAAGATCCAGACGCTGGAAAAGGATGCGGGCGGCAGTGTCAACTCATTTGAGTACCGCGACACAGGTGTCATCCTGAAAGTGAAACCCCGGGTCAATTCGGCGGGCCTTGTCACCATGGAGCTTGGCCAGGAGCTTTCCTCGGTCACGGCGGGTTCGGGGAGTTCGACAACTGAAAGTGAAAACCCAACTTTTTCACAGCGATCAATCACCAGCAAAGTCTCGGTTTACAGCACGCAGACAGTTGTGCTGGGCGGCCTCATCAGCGGCCAGGACAGCCGCGAGAAGAACGGCGTTCCCGGCGTCAACAAGATTCCCTTGCTGGGCGGCCTGATTGGCAAGACCGACAACAGCAGCAAGCGAAACGAGCTGATTGTTTTCATCACGCCGCAAATTATCCAGGATGGCGAAGACGCAAGCCGGGTATCGGAAGAACTGCGCGCCAAGATGAAGCTGTTTGGCCTGAATTAGGATTGCGGCGATCTACTGCACAAGCGGTTGCGCGGCGTTGCTTTGAAACAGCTTCAACTGAAATGTTTTTTCACCCCGGCCCACTGTAATTTCGCGTTCGCTCACAGTGATGATTTTCCAGTCAGACAGGCTCTGTCCCTCGCTCAGGTGAAATACTTTGTTTGTTGAGTTCTGGCGCACGACGGCGGTTTTTCCCGCATCGCTTGATGCAACGGCGAGAAGCGTGAAATCGGCGATATTTGCATCGGCCGCTTGCGTATCAGGTTGTGTCTCGATCACGGCTGCAGGCGGTGGTTCTTTCGGTGTCGGCGCCCGGGACGGATTGAACAATGGCCGGTCGACCATTTCGCTCAACATTTGAATTTGGATTGCGCCCAGGGGATTGAGCGCCTCCTTGTCTGCGCCTTTTGCGGCTTCAACGGGTTGGATGGGAGGGGCCGTGGATTTTGCCGCCTTGTCGTCCCGCTCTGAAAGTTGACCCAGCCAAGTCCGGCCATCGCTCCAGAAAAAGTAGGCAGCAAGAATGCATGCGATCGTGATCAGGAGCGCCAGCCTGCGGTTGTTCATGGCGTCGCATCCCACCAGCTATAGGCCTCAACTTGCAAAGCCACCGTCAACCTGTCAGACGGGTTTCCGTCCCCGGATTCAGCTGCGGAGATTTTTGCCCTGTTCACGAAGATCAACGGCAGGCCCGTTTCAATTGCATGCAAATAGCCCCTCAGGCCTTCGATGCTTCCTGACGATTCAATTTCCAGACGCAGAACCGCGAGATTGCCGCGCTGCTCAATATCAAGCGGCTGCGCCCGCTCGATGACCATGTGATTTTCTTCAGCAATCCTCCCCAGGATTTGCTGCAGGCTGGCCTGGCCAAGGCCGGACGTGGTTGCCTGAATAAAGAGCTGGTCAATGTTGTCGGCAATGGTCAAACCGGCCCGCCGATTGCCATTTGCGGATTTCAGCTTTGCCTCAATGAAACGAAGCTCGGTTTGGGCCTCAGCAAGCGCTGCGGAGTTTGCGCCATGCCAATAGAAGGGCAGCGCCGCAATCACGGTCATGATCACGGCGGCGCCAATCAGAATGGCCAGCCCCCACACACCCCTGGATGATAGCCCTGTTTTGCCGCTGGCTCTGTTCATCGCACCGGGTCTTGCGCTTGAATGGCCGCTGATATGGAAAAGATATCAATATTCAGATCGGTGTCGCGCTGGGTTGCGGAGGCAAAGTTGACATCTG
>VFJY01000046.1 GCA_009885825.1 Rhodobiaceae bacterium
AGCTTGGGCCAAGTGCCGACTTGACGCTCCGTCCCGTCTGGACAACCAGGCAGGGACCTGTTGCTGACCTCGAGTATCGACAGGCGTTGCGATCCGGCGGGTATAACATCCGCGGCTACGGCGTTTATCAACTGCGTGATGACGAACCGCCCGGCGACACCAGGCTGCGTGGCGCAGTCGCGTCGAAGGGTGACTTCAAGCTGAACGACAACTGGGATTGGGGCTGGGATGGAACCTTTGCCAGCGACAAGACTTTCCTCGATCATTATGATTTTGACAAGCGCTCAATCGCTGATAACGAGGCCTATATTGTTGGCATGGCGGACCGGAATTACTTTTCGGCGCAGGCCCTGCATTACCGGTCCCTGTCACTCGAGGAGGACCAGGGCACCCTGCCCACGGCGCTGCCCTATATAAATTCGGAATATACTTTCAACAATACTGTTCTGGGCGGCGAGCTGGGTTTGAATTGGAGCGCCTATTCCATCACCCGAGATGATGCGCAGACACCATTTGACAATATCCACCAGGGTACGGAACAGACACGCGCCGTTGCCAATCTTCATTGGCAGAACCAGTTGATCACTGATCTTGGCCAAGTGGTGACCCCCTTTGCGCGGCTGCGGAGCGATTTATATATTTCTGAGAATGTATTTCCCTCGACGGAAAAGGAAGTGACGAGCCGCCTGTTGCCGTCTGTTGGTGTCGACATGCGCTGGCCATTTATCGCTTCATTTGATACTGGCCAAAGCATTGTCACGCCAGTGTTCCAGGCCATTGCCGCCACGGACGAGACTGACCGGGAGAAAATTGGCAATGAAGACGCGATCAGCGTGAATTTTGATAGCTCGAACTTGTTCCTGCAGGATCGCTTTACCGGCCTTGACCGTTATGAGGGTGGCAGCCGCAGCAATGTTGGTTTGCTCTATACCTATCTTGGCGAGAATGGTGGATTTGCCAATGTGAGCATCGGTGAATCTTTCCATATTGGAGGAAAAAACAGCTTCGATCTTGGGTCTGGGCTTGATGGAACGAAGTCCGACCTTGTCGGCGCGGTCACTGTCCAGCCTTGGGAAAATCTCGGCGTTTCCTACCAAGCGCGGGTCGAAGAAGACTTCTCCCAAATCAATGTCCAGGAGGCGTTTGCCAACTACAGCTTTAACCGCCTGTCGGGCAACCTGGGCTATATCTATTATGACAGCGCGCTGGATGCCACCAGCCTGGATGCGATGGAACGTATCGAAGCTGACAGCAGTTATCGGTTCTCAGAAGCATGGAGCCTGTTTGGCGGCTTCTCATATGATCTTATAAATGACCAATTCCGCAGCAAGAAGGCCGGGTTGGCGTTTGATTGCGATTGCATGGCGGCCAGTTTGACCTATACCGAGACAAATCCAGTTGACCCGCTCGCAAGCACTGATCACACTTTGAAGGTTTCGGTTGAGTTGAGAACGATTGGCAAGACCAGCCTTTCCGCTGGTTTCTAAGTGAGTTTGTAATGCGTAAATGTATTTATTTTTTGGTGTTCATAGGCTTGGCGCCTCTTCTTTTTGGTGTGGCCCAAGCCGCCAATCAGGGTGTGATTGTCACAGTCAACGATATTCCAATCACAACGTTTGATATCGATCAACGCCTACGCCTTCTGAAAATACTGGGTGACAGGCAGGGTGTTGAAGGCGGGCGCAAGAAAGCCTTGCGGATGATGATTGACGAGATCATCAAGATCTCTGAAGCCAAGAAATACAAGGCAAATCCCAGCGAAAAGGAAATCGATGCGCAGCTTGGCCAGATGGCCAAGGGCATGAATACCGATGCCGCGGGGCTCAAGGCAAAATTGCAAAAACAGAATATTGCGATCGCTTCGCTCAAACAATATGTGGAAGCGCAAATTGCGTTTAACCGCATATTGAGCGGCAAGTATCAAGTGAAGATCAAAGTCGAACCGGCAGACGTGGACAAGAAGCTCGCTGAAATTGAGCAGGACATGGGCAAGAAACTCAACGCCATCATGAAAGATCCACGCATGAAACCTGTTGAGGTTTATACAATTTTGGAAATTGACCTGCCGGTTGAAATCGCTGATGACGCGATGCTGCTGCAGGCGCGCGCAGTCGAAGCCAACCAGTTTATAAAGAACTTCAAAGGCTGTGGCTCGGCGCGCGAGGCAGCCTCTGGAATATTCAATGTGAAGATTGGCAAGAAAATCGACGCTGTAGCGGATAAAATTCCAAAGCAGTTGCGCCAGGCGCTTGAGGATGTCGGGCCTGGCAAAGCCATGGGGCCGATGCGCGGGCCAACGGGCATTCAGGTCATCGGTTTTTGCGACAAGCGGGTGGTGAAGCCAGAGGCGCCCAAGGTAACACTGCCGACCCGCCAGCAGGCTGAGATTGTTGTATCAAATGAAAAATACGCGGCGGTAGAAGGCAAATATCTGGCCATAATGCGGAAGTCGGCGTTGATTGAATACAAAGATCCCAGTTACGCGCCACAATAGTTCATGGGACAAACATCTTCTCAACTGAAACCGATTGCCCTCACCAGCGGAGAACCCGCCAGTGTTGCGCCAGAAATCACTTCGAAGGCCTGGGCAACTTTGAAAAACGAGGCCAGCGCGACTTTTTTCCTGATTGGCGATGCGGATTATTTTGCGGCGCGCGCCGCGGCGGCTGGATTTCCTTTGCCCGTGACCCGGATAACCAGGCTCGGCGAAGCATCATCACATTTTCAATCGTCCCTGCCCATTCTGCACCGCCCGCTTGCCACTCATCCGACGCCTGGCATTATCGATGGCAAAACAGCTCCTGCAGTGATAGCGGCAATTGATCAAGCTGTGGAGTTGGCGCTTGCGGGCGAAGTTTCGGCAATTGTCACAAACCCCATTCAAAAGGCAGCGCTCTATTCCGCTGGTTTCAAGCACCAGGGTCATACGGATTATTTGGCCTACCTTGCCGCCGGGCATGGGCACGCCGCACAGGAAGTCATGATGCTGGTCGCCGCGGATTTGCGCGCGGTTCCAGTGACTGTGCATATTCCGCTCAAGGATGTGGCGGCGGCGCTGACGCAAAACCTGATCGTCGCGCAGGGACTGGCAGTGGCGAAGGGTTTGAAAAAGTATTTTGGCATCTCTGCTCCACGCCTGACCTGTACCGGACTCAATCCTCACGCTGGCGAGAATGGCGCGATGGGGCGAGAAGAGCAAACAATCATCGCCCCCGCGTTAAAACAACTTCGTGATGCCGGCATAAATGTTTCAGGCCCGGTTTCAGCCGATACGGCGTTCCACGAGGAAGCGCGGGCCGGCTACGATGCCATCCTTTGCATGTATCATGACCAGGCGCTAATTCCGGTCAAGACATTGGATTTCCATGGAGGTGTCAACGTGACCCTTGGTCTGCCTTTTATCCGCACATCACCGGATCACGGCACGGCGCTTGGCATCGCGGGCACCGGCAAGGCCAATGCGCAAAGCCTGATCGCCGCCCTGCGGCTTGCCAGTGAAATGGCGGCCAATGCGCGAGGCTGACGATGGATTGCCGCCGCTTCGTGATGTCATTGCGCGCTTTGATCTAGGGGCCAAGAAAAGCCTCGGCCAAAACTTCCTGTTCGATCTCAATCTCACGCGCCGCATTGCGCGATGTGCTGAGCCGCTCGAAGGTTACACAGTCGTTGAAGTCGGCCCCGGTCCCGGCGGGCTCACGCGCGCTCTTCTAATGCAAGGTGCGAGCAGCGTTGTTGCCATAGAGCGCGATGAACGAACGCTGCCGGCGCTCGCGGAAATATCAGCCGCCTATCCGGGCCGCCTCTCAGTGATTGCAGTTGATGCGCTTGAGATGGACTGGACCACTGCCATTTCAGGCCCTGCCAAGATTGTCGCAAACCTTCCATACAATGTAGCAACAGCATTGCTCACCGGTTGGCTCACAAGTGACGCCTGGCCGCCATGGTTTTCATCTCTCACCCTGATGTTTCAGAAGGAGGTGGCCGAGCGCATTGTGGCCAAGCCTGGTTCCAGGGAGTTCGGCAGATTGTCAGTTCTGTGCCAATATCGCTGCGAGGCCAAGAAGCTGTTTGACGTGAACCGCAGCGCCTTCACTCCAGCGCCAAAAGTTACATCCAGCATCGTTCAATTGCTGCCACGGCCGTCACTTGCGGTTGCCTGCGATATAAAAGACTTGGAAAAGGTTACCGCTGCCGCTTTCGGCCAGCGGAGAAAAATGCTGCGTTCAAGCCTTCGCGCCGCTTTTGATGCGCCCGATGTTGCGCTGAACAGGCTTGGCATTGATCCCGAACTGCGGGCAGAGCAATTGCGGGTGAATGACTTTGCGAGGCTGGCAGCAGAGCTGGCCCGCCTGCGCATCTCATAACTTCCTCGTCAACGCACGGACGAATTCTGTCAGTCCGGTCCTGCGGCGGCGTCTCAATCTTTCGGCAGTAAGTATTGCCATGATCTGGCTGTGAGAATCTTCCACTTCATCATTCACCACGACATAATCATATTCCGGCCAATGGCTGATCTCGCGCGAGGCCTCGGCCATGCGTTTCGCCACGACACTCGACGAATCCTGCTGGCGCTTGATCAGACGATTTTGCAACTCTTCGGCGGAGGGTGGCAGAATGAAGACGCGCACGAGATCCTCCGCCATGGCTTGGGCCAATTGCTGCGTGCCCTGCCAATCAATATCAAACAGCACATCACGACCTTTGGCGAGGGCTTCTTCAACAGGTCTGCGTGGCGTGCCATAGAAATTCCCGAAGACCTCCGCCCATTCCAGCAGATCACTGCGATCACGCATCTGGACAAAGCGTTCCTTGGTGATGAAGTGATAATCCTTGCCGTCCATTTCTCCGGGCCGCGAGGCCCTGGTTGTTACAGAAACCGACATGGTGATGTTCCTGTCGCTGGCAAGCAGCTTGCGCGACAGGGTTGTCTTGCCAGCGCCGGAAGGCGACGACATGACAAGCAACAGGCCCCTGCGGGAAATTTCCGTTTTTGGCAGCATGTTACTCAATGTTTTGCACTTGCTCGCGCATTTGGTCGATAACCGTTTTCAACTCAAGGCCAATGTTGGTGAGCGTCTTGTCCAGCGCCTTCGAACACAGGGTATTGGCCTCGCGGTTAAACTCTTGGGCCAGAAAGTCGAACTTGCGGCCAGCAGGTTCTGGCGATGCCATCAGGGCGCGGGCGGCTTCAACGTGGCCGAACAGGCGGTCCAGCTCTTCCTGAATATCAGCCCTTGTCGAAATCATGATGGCTTCCTGATGCAAGCGGTCCGGATCGAATGTAGCACCCGTTTCCAGCAGCCGCGCCACCTGCTCTTTCAGGCGCGCCTTGATAGCCTCAACTGATCTTGCAGGACAGTCGCGCGCCGCAGTTGTGAGGGACTCAATTTTATCGAGTTGGAACGAAAGCACGTTCGCAAGCCTTGCCCCCTCCTCTCTTCTGGCCTTGTCCAGCGCCTTGGCTGCCACCTCCAGCGATTGCCTGACCCCATTCACACGGGATTCCATTTCAGCTTCCGACTGCAGGGGTTGAACCACGTCAAGCACGCCGCGCAGCCCCATCAACGCTTCGGCGTTTAATGGCATGCCGCCAATGCGGTCCCGCAGTCTCTCGGCGATGCCCAGCACCTGTTCGAGGACAGCTTCATTGACCACGACCGTGTCGGCGGCAATCGTTCCGCTGGTGGTGAGGACGACTTGCAGATTGCCGCGCTTCACATGCTGGGCGAGACTGGCGCGGGCAGCGGGTTCCAAGCCATCGAAACCCAGTGGCAGGCGAAATCGGATATCAAGCGCCTTGCCATTGACACTCTTGATTTCCCACTGCCAGTGCAAGCCGTCTTTCTCGCCAGTACTCTGCGCAAAACCCGTCATGCTCGAAAGCGCCATATGGTCTCCGTAACCAGAATCAAATTCGGGAGGACAGTATCAGTTCGAAGGCCGGTTCACTACCAGCCCGGTCCTACTGTTTTGGTTTTGGCTTTTGCTTTGGAATGGGAACCATCCGGTCAGCAACGATGACCCAGGTTCCGGGCTTGAGGGAATCCTTGGGTTCTGGCTGAGGTTCGGCTTCAATGGAAGCTTCAATTTTCGGCGCGGGAGCAGGTTCTTCCGGTTTGGCTGCGGCGACATCCTCTGGCTTCAATGTATCGGCAGGCGCATCAACCGACGCCGTTGCCGGTGCGGGCATGCCGTCGACCACGACTTCCGTCGGCGCTTCAGCTGTCAGGAGTGCTACCTGGCCGTTTTCCAGGGCCCGCCATTTTCTCACATTGGCGTTATGTTCTTCCAGCGTTTTGGCAAAGGCATGGCCGCCGGTGCCATCAGCCACAAAATATACATAGCCAGTATCCGGCGGATTGAGCACGGCTTCAAGCGACGCACGTCCGGGATTTGCGATTGGTCCAGGGGGCAGTCCATCAATGACATAGGTGTTGTAGGGGGTGTCAGAGGCCAAGTCGGATTTCGTGATGCCGCGGTCAAGCTTGCCCTTGCCGCCAACCAAGCCATAGATAATCGTCGGGTCCGATTGCAGCTTCATGCCCTGCTTCAATCGGTTGACAAACACCGAGGCCACCAACGGACGCTCCTCTGGAACACCGGTTTCCTTTTCGACGATCGAAGCCAGCACAACCGCTTCATCCTTGGTTTTTAGAATGCCATTTGGGTTGCGGGCATCCCAAAGCTCATCCAGCATTTTAGCTTGTTTTGTCTGCATGACTTCAAGAATGTCCTGGCGGGTTTGGCCACGTCGAAAAACATAGGTATCGGGCAATATAGCGCCTTCTGGAGGAACCGCAGAAACCTCGCCCGTCAGCACATCATTTTCCATCACGCGGGCCAAGGCCATCTGGCTGGTCCAGCCTTCGGGTATCGAAAGTTTGTAAGCAATGGCCTTGCCATCAATGATGGTGTCGATCACCTGATCAATGCTGGCATTTTCTGAAAACTCGTACTCTCCAGGCGTGAGCGGTTTACCCAAAATTCCGTAGGCGCGGGCTGCAGCAGTGAACAGGCCCGCGCTGCGAACAATCCCCGCTTTTTCCAACTCTGCGCCAATTTTTGAGCTCTTCATTCCTTGCTCAACGACAAGGATTTTCTTTTCTTTGAGCGGGCCCTGGGCTGTCAATTCCGCGAAGGCATACAGCGCCGCAGCACTGCCCGTTACACCTACGAGCAACGCGAATACAAAAAGCGACCGGACAACACGGATAAAAGCAGACCTTCGTGTCTTAGCCTTCTTTGGCGATGGCACCCGTCGCGGTTCCCCGGCTAGTTCCACTTACATGTACTCCCCACTGTCAGCCCGCAAAGCGGCGCATGACGATTGACGCGTTTGTACCACCAAAACCAAAAGAATTGGACAGAACTATGTTGATCTCCTTTTTTCTTGGTTTTATGGGAACGAGGTCAATCTTGGTCTCAACGGAAGGATTGTCCAAATTCAGGGTTGGCGGACAGACATTGTCGCGAATGGCAAGTATTGAGAAGATGGCCTCCACCGCGCCGGCCGCGCCCAGCAAATGGCCAACAGAAGACTTGGTTGACGACATCGAGAGGCGGTCGACCTTGCCATTCATGATGCGTTCGACGGCGCGAAGCTCAATCTCGTCGCCGACAGGCGTCGACGTGCCGTGGGCGTTTATGTAGTCAATTTCAGTTGCGGCAAAACCGGCACGCTTCATCGCGGCGGTCATGCATCGGAATGCGCCATCGCCATCTTCCGGTGGCGAAGTGATGTGATAGGCATCACCCGACATGCCGTAACCCACGATCTCAGCATAAATCCTGGCACCCCTCGCCTTGGCGTGTTCCAGTTCCTCGAGAATCAAAATGCCGGCACCTTCGCCCATCACGAAGCCGTCCCTGGCCCTGTCGTAAGGCCTCGAACCCTTGGTTGGTTGGTCATTGAAATTGGTGGACAGGGCCTTGCAGGCGCTGAAGCCAGCAATGCCCAGGCGGTTGATGCAACTCTCTGCACCTCCAGCGAACATCACATCGGCGTCATCAAGGGCTATCAGCCGTGCCGCGTCTCCAATGGCGTGTGTGCCTGAAGAACAGGCCGTGACGACGGCGTGGTTGGGGCCTTTCAGTCCATGGGCGATGGAAATCTGGCCAGACGCAAGGTTGATCAGTGAGCCCGGGATGAAGAAGGGGCTGATCTTGCGCGGGCCCTTTTCATGCATGAGTATGGTCGTTTGCTCAATGCTGGGAAGTCCGCCAATGCCAGCGCCAACCAGCACACCAGCCCTATGTTGCTGCTCCGCGGTTTTGATTTCGTAGCCCGAATCCCGCAACGCCTGCTGCGCCGCGATCATCGCAAACTGGATGAAGTCATCGTTGCGACGCTGTTCTCTAGGATCCAGCCACTGGTCGGCATTCAGCGTGCAATTGGTGCCGTCGCCACGTTTTATCTCAAACGCAATGCGGCATGGCAAATCCGAGGCATCAAATTTGGTGATGGGGCCGGCACCAGATTCGGAAGCCAGCATGCGCCCCCAGGTTTCTTCAATTCCGGTTCCGAGCGGGGAGACAATCCCCAGACCAGTTACAACGACTCGCCGCATAAAAATATCGTCCTCCCCCACATGAAAACGCGAGGGCAAGGACCTTTGTCCCGGTTCCCCCGCGCGGCGATTCTATTGGTTACCCCCGATGAGGGGCAGAAAGCTCAGGCAGCGGTCTTCTCAATAAACTTCACCGCATCGCCGACGGTCTGGATTGTTTCAGCGGCATCGTCGGGAATTTCTATGGCGAACTCTTCTTCGAAAGCCATGACGAGTTCAACCGTATCGAGGCTGTCGGCGCCGAGGTCATCAATAAAGCTTGCCTCGGCCTTAACTTTATCGCCGTCAACACCGAGGTGCTCGACAACGATCTTCTTAACCCGCTCAGCAACGTCGCTCATGTTTAATCGTCCTTGTTTGCTTTAGTTATTTTCACTCTTACACTCGGATTGCCGTTGGTTCCCCCTCGTGCCTATGAGCTAACTACCACAGAATGTGTTCAGGGCAAAAGGGGGTATATTTCTGCGGCCTAGATCATTATCATGCCGCCATTGACGTGCAGGGTCTGGCCGGTCACGTAGGCGGCTTCTTCGGAGGCGAGGTAAAGCGTTGCCGCGGCTACGTCGCCAGGGGAGCCCAATCTTCTGGCCGGAACTGAGGCAAGAATGCTTTCCTTTTGCTTGTCGTTCAAGATATCTGTCATCGGCGTTGCGATGAAACCGGGGGCCACACAGTTCACCGTAATGTTGCGCGATGCCAACTCCTGTGCCAGTGATTTGCTCAGGCCAATAATGGCTGCCTTGGAGGCCGCGTAATTTGCCTGCCCCGCGTTGCCGGTCACGCCCACGACAGAGGTGATATTCACGATGCGGCCCCAGCGCTTTTTCATCATGCCGCGCATCGCGGCGCGGCAGAGGCGGAAGCTGGCGGTGAGATTTACATCAAGCACACTCGCCCAATCCTCATCTTTCATGCGCATCGAAAGGCCATCCTTGGTGATGCCGGCGTTGTTGACCAAAATATCGATGCCACCCATTGCCGCCTCAGCCGCAGGCACCAGTTTTTCCACATCCACGGGATCAGATAAATTGCAGGCAACGACATGGGCACGCTCGCCCAAGGAAGTTTTCAGTTCTTCGAGCACAGTCGCACGCGTTCCCGAGATTGCGATCGTCGCCCCCGCCCTATGCAACACCTTGGCGATGCTGGCTCCAATGCCGCCAGTGGCGCCGGTAATCAGAGCGGTCTTCCCCGTCAGATCAAACATTAAATCATCCTTGCTTCAAGATTGCAGCGGCGGCAGCGATATCGTCGGGAATGCCCAGTGCAAGGCCCAGTGCGTCTGGCGCATTCTTCTTCAGGAGCCCGGTCAATACCTTGCCTGCGCCGAGCTCACAAAACACCTTGACACCTTGTGTTGCCATGTGGCGCACAGACTCACGCCAGCGCACGGTGCCCGTGACTTGTTCAACCAGCCGTTTTCTGATTTCGTTGACATCAGAAATCGGTCCCGCCACCACATTGGCGATAAGCGGGACATCCGGAGTGTTCATTTTCACATTCAACAGGGCCTCCGACATGGCGGCAGCCGCAGGCTGCATCAGCGCGCAGTGGAACGGCGCGCTCACCGGCAAAATAATTGCGCGCTTTGCGCCCTTGGCCTTGGCAATCTCGCAGGCGCGATCAACAGCCGCCCGATGGCCAGAGATAACCACCTGCCCGCTGCTGTTGTCATTGGCGGCCTGGCACACATCGCCTTGCGCCGCTTCGAGCGCAACCGAAGCGACATCGGCAAAATCCAATCCGAGTATCGCAGCCATGGCGCCCACGCCAACAGGCGTTGCCGATTGCATCGCAAGACCCCTTATGCGCAGAAGCCGCGCCGTGTCGGCGAGCGAGAATGTGCCAGCTGCTGCCAAGGCCGAGTACTCGCCAAGAGAATGGCCTGCCACAAATTTCGCCATTTCCGCGACCGCGATTCCATGCTCAGCCTTCAGGACAGCCACGACTGCCATGCTGACCGCCATCAAGGCGGGTTGGGCGTTGGCAGTGAGTGTCAGTTCTGATTCTGGCCCATCCCGCATAAGCGCAGAAAGCTGCTGCCCGAGGGCCGCATCGACTTCGTCAAACACGGCTCGGGCGGAAGCATATGTATCTGCTAGGTTTTTGCCCATACCAACGGCCTGGCTTCCCTGCCCTGGAAACGTGAATGCGACGCTCATCAAAACTCCTCAAGCAGATAGTCCGCCACGAAACATGGGGCGCTCGGAGAGTCAAGCATGGTTAATCGCTTGTTAAAAAATAGTGGGCATGAATAAAGGCGGGAAGAGAGTTACGGGGCGACAATGAGGAGGCTATTGCCATACTGGAGCGTTATCATAATTATCGCGTTCGGTCTGATCTATACTGTGGATCGCCGGGCCAACCAGGAATATGAAATCGCACGTGAAAAATACGTTGAAAAATCCAGGGCATCGGCGCGGATTGACCTGCAAAATTTGCAAGTTTCCCTAGGAATTATCCAAGAAAACATTCGCACGGTGGCGACCCTGCCAAGCATCCGCAATATAGACCGTCACGGCAAGAACCTGAGCGAGGAAGCGCGCGTCACTTTCCGGCAAATCTACTACAACATAGCTTCAAGTGTTTCCATCTCGGAAATCCATATCGTGCCAATTGACATGGATCCTGACCGCATTGATCCGGTTACGCTTAAACCTGAAGAGCCCATTCTGATGTTTGATGAGCTTGTTCTCAACTCCAGCGCCAACTTGTCTCTCGCCGATCACAAGGCGATGCCCGAGATGGTCAAGGCTGCGCCGTTCACGGGTCCCCCGGAAGTCGAAATTCACGAATACCGGCAGATGAAGGAGACCGCGACCTGGTTGAAGCAAAACTATCCCACAACCAGCCACATCAAGGATAATGAAGTTCTCTTTATCAGCGGGGGCGAAGTAATCACTTGCGACAACACCCGGTTTATTCACACTGGCAGCGACGCTGATCGGTCCGGGGTTATTTTCTCAACACCGTTTTACGGCGCCGATGGCAAGATCCGGGGGCTCATTTCGGCGATCATGCTGACATCAGCATTGCGTGATCTTCTACCCACTCATCATTTAGCCCTGATCAATCCCGGCAATAATTATTTCAATCTTGGAAAATCCGTTGGCGAGCTGAACGCATCGCGCCAGTGGATATTGAAAGGAGTTCCCGACCCCTCTCTCATCTATTCTGAAGTCATCCCCCTGCCGACCGTGGACCAGCGGAATTTGTGGCATGTTTGGTCCGGGCTTTCGAATGACGTTTTCGAAAAAGGAGCGGAGGTGACGGCGATAGATTTCTACCGCCAGGTAAGCATTGTTGCCGCGGTTGTCATCGCGCTTGCCGCGGGTGTCAGCATCTCCATCACACAGCTCCATCTGGCGAGAACCCATGCGTTGACCATCTCGATGAGACAGTCAAGGGACTTAGCGAATAAATCCGAGATCGAAGCGCAAATTGCGGCTGTCAATCTCAAGGAACTCAACGACGACATTACTTTGCTTAATATGAAGCTGACCAAGCAGGCCGAAGAACTGCGAAATGCCCAGGAAGATATTGTGCGCAAAGCCAAGATGGCGCAGCTCGGCAATCTGGTGGCGACCGTTGCCCATGAGCTTCGCAATCCCCTGGGCGCCGCACGAACCACGCTGTTCGTATTGAAAAAAAAATTGCAGGACGCGGAAAGCAGCGTGGCGCCACAGCTCGCCAGAATCGATGCCAGCATCATGCGTTGCGACACGATCATCACCGAGTTGCTCGATTTTTCCCGCTCGCAAAAACCCAAGACAAAAATGACTGATCTGGACGCATGGCTGGAGGAAGTCATGAGCGAGGAGGCGGCAAAACTGCCATCTAACTTGGTGGTGAGTTGCCATCTCGGTTTGCGTGGGTGCAAGGTGGAATTTGATGCAAGCAGGCTCACCCGCGTTATCATAAACTTGCTTTCCAACGCCTCAGAAGCAATGTTGGCAAAGGGCGCGCCGTTTCCGGAAATGCGAGGCCGAACCCCGCAGATCGAAGTTAGCACCAGCTTGTCCGCGCGTGGTGCTGAGATCGCCGTAAAGGACAATGGCCCTGGCATTCCCCCGCATATGCTCGAAAAAATCCGCGAACCCCTTTTCACGACCAAAGGATTTGGTGTTGGTTTGGGCATATCGGCAATCGAAAAGGTCCTCGAGCTTCACGGCGGCGGACTGGAGATTGACTCAATCCAGGGCCAAGGCGCCCGGTTCACGGCTTGGCTGCCATTGCGCCAGAAAGAACAACAGGCGGCGTGAAGCCAGCTGCTAACACGACCACATTTACTTCTTCATGCCGTTGATCTTCTGGAACACGTCGATCATGCGCGGCACGTAGCGGTCACCGTAGCCCATATTTTCGGCCATGACGTAGAGTTGGTGAACAGTTTCGCCGAGGAATGAGGCAACGGGCAACCGCTCGGTCATGTTGGTATAGTAGCGCATGTCCTTGCTCGCATTGCGAATGGCGAATTTGGCATGGCTGTCATCATCCGACAGCGGCACGTTGATGAGACGGCCGAACATGACCGATGCGGCGCCGCCTGCCATGACGATATCGCGGAAGGCCTCCATATTAACGCCCGCCTTGGCGGCGACGGTGATGGCCTCAGAAGCCATTGCCGCATGACCGATGGAGAGGAAGTTGTTCAAGAGCTTCAATTGATGTGCGGCTCCCACGTCGCCTGCATGAACGATGGTATCGGCAAAGCAATCCAGCACGGGCCGGATTTTTGCAATAATCTCCGCAGGGCCGCCGGTCATCAGGCCCAGCTTTCCCGCTTCGGCTTCCTTGGGTGTGCGGGTCATTGGCGTATCCACGAAATGAACACCCCTGGCCTGGAGGTCAGCCGCGATCTTGATGGTGGAGGTTGGTTCGGCTGTTGAGCAATCGGCAATGATCAGGCCATCGCGCAGGGCCTCGCCTATCCCCTTCGCCCCATAGATAGCCTCTTCCACTTGTGGTGTTCCGGTGACGCACAGGATCACCAGATCGGAAGCCTTGGCTATTTCGGCGGGCGAAACAAATTCCGTGGCGCCCAATGAGACTAGGCTGTCGACGGGTACGCGGTTCTTGTGAGCCATCAATGAGAGAGAAAACCCTTTCGCCAATATGTTCTTGCCGATACCATGGCCCATAAGGCCGACGCCGATCAAACCAACACGCATACTACTCTCCCCTTATGAATTTGTTCAGGCCATCTTGTTCCAGAATGAATAGTCTGTCTTCCAGTTTCTTTTTGAAGCCGAGGCGCTCATAAAACCGGGCACCGCCTTCATTGGCGTGGTCAACTTCCAACTTTATGAATTTTGCGCCGTTGCGCGATGCAATCCTCGATGCTTCCTTTAGCAGCGCTAATCCGATGTTGCGGTTGCGGGCGGTTGCCTCGATGAAGAGATCGACAACATACATCCCTTTGGCGGCGCGGAAGGTTGAATAGGTCATGAGATAGAGGCAGGCTCCCAGAAGCTTCCCCTGTTCACTGGCAACAACCACATTCACAAGTTCGCGGGCTTCAACGAGTTTGGCTCCGGTCAGGTTGGGAACAACACCGAGTGCCAAATCACGGGCCAGGCCGTGCACCATATCAGCCACGCCTTGGGCTTCATGATCCGCCATGGCCCGGATTTCGAGACTCATGCGCCGAGGCCCCGCAGCAGCGAAGCCAAATTGCGGCCGAGGCTTGGGCTGGGGTAGCCGCCTTCCTGCACCACCAGTTTTGGAGCGGGCAATTGCGCTATCATTTTGCCAATCGTTGCAAATTCCGGAGTTTCAATGGCAAATCCCCTGAAGGGATCGTCAACCGCGATATCCAGGCCAGCCGCCACAACAACAGCATCCGGCCTGAACTCGGTGACCTTTTGCAGGGCCGTTTCGAGGCTTCGACAGTAATCCGCAATCAAAGTTCCCCGTTCCATCGGCAAATTCAGATTGAAGCCTTCGCCCTCGCCCCTGCCGGTTTCGTGTTCGTAACCCCAAAAGAAGGGATAGAACCGCTTGGGGTGCGCGTGGATGGAAACGGTCAGCACATCGGCGCGGTCATAGAATATCGCCTCGGTGCCATTGCCGTGATGAACGTCAATATCCAGGATCGCCGTGCGCTGGCCGGCCCGGGTGAAAACTTCCGCCGCCAAGGCCGAATTGTTGAAATAGCAAAAGCCTGCGGCCACGTCCGAAGCTGCATGGTGGCCTGGAGGGCGGCACAGGGCGTAAACCAGTTTTTCACTCCCTAGCACAAGGCTCGCGCCATGAACGGCGCTGGCAGCGCTTCCCAGGGCTGCCGTGAGCGTTGTGGGCGTCACTGGGCAGGCGCCATCGCCCAGATGATAGCCCACCTGCCCCACTACGGATTCAGGATAGCTGGCAGGCGCCAAGGTCGATCTTCCCATGGCATAGGTGTTGGGCAGCGGGATTTCACTGGCGTCGGGAATATGGCTCCAGCGCTCCAGCAGGGTTTCGAGGAAAGCCAGGTAGCGCTGGTCATGGACAAGCCCCACGGTTTCCATGCCAATCGCTGGCGGGGCAACCACATTCGAGCCGATTTCCAGCACCCCCTGCAGCAGCATATCAATACGCGCCGGGGTTTCAGGAATTGGCTGCGGCTTCCCCGACACGATGAATGTGCTGGGCGCATGAAGGCGTTGTGTTTCGTCAAATACGGTAATCATGGGTTTGCGGTTTCTTCCCTGTTTCTGCTAGTAGCGCATGAAGAACATCCGTTCTGCAAGAGGGAATTAAACATGACTGCCCTGCCACGCACCATCATTTCGACCGAGCACCTGCCTAAAGTATCATGGGCCAAGGGCTGCTATATTTACGATGTTGACGGCAAGCAATATATCGACGGTTCCGGCGGGCCAGCGGTTTATTGCATCGGACATTCAAACACGGAAGTGAATGACGCCATCAAGGCGCAATTGGACCGCGTCGCCCATGGCTATCGGTACTTTTTTACGTCCACTGCCCTGGAAGAACTTTCCGATATTGTCCGAGGCCAATGTGGCGGCACACTCAAACATTTTGTTTATGTGACTGGCGGTTCTGAAGCGGTGGAATCCTGCCTCAAAATTGCGCTGCAATATCATGCGGCGCGGGGGGAAATGAGCCGCAGGCGCTTCATTGCGAGGGAGAGAAGTTGGCATGGCAGCACGATTGGTGCACTTTCGGTCTCTGGCTTTCTTGAACGGGTGGCGCCCTTTGAAGGCTCTCTCCTTGATGTTTCGCACCTTTCTCCCGCCAATGACTATCGGCCTATAGGAGAACCCAATGGTGCGGCCTGTGCCCAAGAACTGGAAGATGAAATCCTGAGGCTCGGTGCTGACAAGGTTGCAGCCTTCATTTTTGAACCCGTTGTGGGCGCGGCAGGCGGCTGCGTTCCAGCCCCTGCGGGTTACGCCAAACGTGTGCGCGAGATTTGTGACAAATACGGCGTGCTGATGATCGCCGATGAAGTGATGTGCGGTGCGGGGCGCTGCGGCACCTGGCGGGCGCTGGAAACTGATGGAGTTGAGCCGGATATCATGTCGGTCGCCAAGGGCCTTGCTGCGGGCTATCTGCCATTGGGCGCTGCCATCTATTCTGACAAGATCTCAGACACGATCATGCGCGTTCATGGCACCATCATGACCGGCCACACTTTCACTGGCCACACGGCCTGCTGTGCGGCAGGCGTTGCGGTTCAGAAAATTGTTGCGCGTGACGGCCTGATTGCCAAAGTTCGCGCCAATGAACCGAAGATCAAGAAAATGATCACCGAGGCCCTGCAGGGCGTCGAAGCGGTTGGCGATATCAGGGGCCGTGGCCATTTCATCGCGGTGGAGTTGGTGCAGAACCGCGAAACAAAAAAACCGTTCGGCGGATTGCATAAGCTTTTCATGCATGTGCGGCAACGGGCGCTGGAAAACGGCCTGATCTGCTATCCCGTCGGCGGGAATGTCGATGGCGTGAATGGCGATGTCGTGATCCTGGCCCCACCCTATAATTCCACCGACGCCGAGCTGACCGAAATGGTGGACAAGATGGCAATGTCGATCAAGCAGGTGCTGGCGGAAAAGGCATTGGGGTAGCCATATATCTCCCATGCCGAGGTGCGGGCAACGCGAGCCTCGAAGCATCCGTTGCAGCTGCAACCAACCCTTCGGGACATTGCTCCGCAAGGCACCTCAGGGTGAGGGTTTAGAGGTTTGGCGTCCACAGCACCTGATCAATCCGCGTCGCTCCCGTTGCCAGCAAGATCAGGCGATCCAAACCCAGCGCCACTCCGGAGGCTGGTGGCATGATTTCCAAGGCCGCCAGCAAATCTTCATCGATTGGGTAGCGTTCGCCGTAGAGTTGTTCTTTCAAATCCATCTCGGCTTCAAATCTCCGGCGTTGCTCCACTGCATCGGTGAGTTCACCAAAACCATTGGCGAGCTCCACACCACAAGCGTAGAGTTCGAAGCGTTCGGCGACGCGGGGGTCATGGATGCAGACGCGGGCGAGCGCTGCTTCCCGCGCGGGGTATTCGTAGAGGACCGTGATCGCACCATTTCCCAGATTTGGCTCGACCTTCTCGACGAGAATGCGGCTGAACATATCGGCCCAGGAATCCTGCTCGGTGAATCTGACAGGGCATTGGCTGGCCAAATCATCGCGGTTCAGCGCGTTGAGCAAATCAACGCCGGCAAACTTTTGGAATGCATCGGCGACCGTCAGCCATTCAGGTTCAGCAGAGGGTTCGACCACCCTGCCCCGCCAATTGAACCGCTTGGTGCCTGCAACATCGGCAGCGAGCCCTACCAGTGACACACTATCTTCAATGATTGCCGCATAGGGTTCATTGGCGCGATACCATTCCAGCATGGTGAATTCAGGGGAATGGGTCAGCGCGCGCTCGCGGTTGCGGAACACATGTCCCAGATTGAAAATGCGGGATTCACCCGCCGCGAGGAGTTTCTTGCAGGCAAATTCCGGCGACGTGTGGAGATAGCGGCGTTCGCGGCTCCCATCGGGCTGGATCAAATCTGTTGCAAAAGCATGGAGATGGGTTTCATTGCCGGGCGACACCTGGAGGGCGGCGCAGTCCACTTCCAGAAATCCCCGCTGGTCAAACCAATAACGGATGGCTGCCACAATCTTGTTCCGAGACAGCAGGAATGGCCGCCGATCCTTATGTTTTTCCGGTGAAAACCAGGGAGAAACCATTAAATCCTCGCAGGGGTTGGCTTATCAGGCTGACGCTGCTATTACCTGCCCCAATCCAAATCAGCAATTCATGAAAGTTACAACCAGTGGTTAAAGTTATTGCAAGCGGCGTTCGCAAGGGCAACGTGATCGAACATGAGGACGGCAAGCTTTATGTCGTGCTCAAGGCCGAAAGCATGCATCCCGGCAAGGGCACGCCCACAACAACCATCGATATGCGCCGCATTTCTGACGGCGTGAAAACCACGGTACGGTACAAGACGACCGACGCCATGGAGCGGGCCTTCGTTGAAACCATCACCCATGGCTATCTCTATCTCGATGGCGAAATGTACGTGTTCATGAACCCTGAGACGTTTGAGCAGATCAGCCTGCATGCGGACATGGTGGGCGACTCATCGCCCTTCCTGCAGGAAGGCATGGAATGCCAGATCGCCCTGTTCAATGGCGCGCCAATTTCCATCGAATTGCCACAGCGGGTGACACTGGAAATTACTGAAACTGAGCCGGCGATCAAGAACCAGACGGCATCCTCGTCATTTAAGCCGGCTCTTCTTTCCAATGGGGTTCGCACGCTGGTTCCGCCGCATATTGCTGCGGGCACACGGATTGTAGTTGAAACGGCTGACGGCTCCTATGTGGAGCGGGCGAAGGATTAACGGCTGAAGGCCGCCACTATTTCCACATGCGATGTGTATTTGAACTGGTCAACAGCCGTCAGGGATTTCAGTTTGTAGCCGCCGTTCATCAGGATTTCCGCATCCCGTGCAAAGCTTGCCGGATCGCATGAGACGGCTACCACTGTTTTTACTGACGACTTTGCCAGTTGCCTGGCTTGGGCTTCGGCGCCAGCGCGGGGTGGATCAAATACCACTGCATCAAATTCCTTTAATTCAATTGCCACCACGGGTTCGCGCATCAGATCACGAACTTCGGCCTTGAGTGGCTTAAGTCCAGTGCCGAGCCGCACGGCCTGTGCGAGCGCCGCAATTGCGGGCTTGTCACTATCCACTGCCAAAACCTTAGCCTGCTCAGCAATTCGAAATGCGAAGGGACCGATGCCACAAAAGAGATCGGCCACGAATTTGCTTTTTCCGAGCGACGCCAGAACAAGACTGGCGAGCGCTTCTTCACCCAGTTTTGTGGCCTGCAAAAATGAACCGGGCGGCAGTTGCACGAGGCCCCTGCCGATCGCAATAGCGGGAACGCCATGGGTTGCCACCATGTCGCCATTGATTGTCAGGCGCAGCAGATTGAGTTCGCTCACGAGAGCCGCCAGCTTTGGCATCTGCTCATCCGCGATTTTGCGTTCCGCCTTGATCGATACATCAAGCCCGTTATCGGCAGTGGTGAGCGACACATCGCAATCACCAAGCTTTGCGCCGAACTTGCGGGCGATATCTGTGGCGTTCGCGAGCGCGGGAGCCAGAACCGGGCACTGGTCAATATCAACGAGTTCATGGCTGCGCGCCGCCATGAAACCTGCGGTTACCACGCCGTCCTTGCGGCGCACATGGAGACTGACCCGTCTGCGGCCTGTCCCATGGGCATCAATGAGTTGGCTCACGGTCGCTTCAATGCCGCGTTTCACCAGAGCGGTTGTTATGAGGTTTTTCTTCCAGCGCTGATAGGGGTCAGCTTGCCAATGCTGCAATTGGCACCCACCGCATTTTTCGAAATATTTGCAGAAGGTCGCGATGCGTTCGGGCGATGCCCTGACGACGTGACCAGTGGTCGAATCGATTGTCTCACCCGCCAGAACATTGCAAAATATTTGGCCTTCACCCACGCCTTCGCCGCGCCAGTTCAAATGTTCAATGACGACGTTCATGCGGGATAGGCAAAGAGAATGCCGGTGCCGCCCGTCAGAGACATCGTGATTGGGCCCAGCGCGACATTAGACATGGTGAAACTTGAACCGAGCGCTGTGGTTCTGTTTTTGAGCGGCCATTTCACGCCGACAATTTCAAGGCCTGTGATCTCACCCCATGGCACAATGCTGAAAACCCATTGTGGACCGAAATCATACTCATGATTTCCCGCAATGAGCGGATAGGCTTCCTCGTTCCCATTTGTCACAATACACGTCAAGCCGGATTGAGCTAACGATAACGCCAGACCCAGATGCGCCGTGGCGTGATCGGCCTGGCCGCCCAGACCGCCTAGCATGATGATTTCAGTTGCGCCCAATTTCAGGGCTTCACGCACGGCAATCTCGCCATCGGTTGAATCCTTTTCCCTGGGGTGCGTTTGCCGCGGAACCAGCGCGTAGTCGATTTGCAGTTCGGAACCCGCGCTATCGAAATCGCCCACCCAAAGTTCGGGCACAAGGCCCAGGGCTCTGGCGTGTTTCATGCCGCTGTCAGCGGCAATGATCCGCGCGCCCGCTATCTGCTGGCGAAGGCGTGGCGTGACCGAGAGATCGCCACTGAGGAGAATGACGAAGCGAGGCATGGTCGCCATCTAGCAAAAACAACTTGAAAAAGCACGTTCATAAGTTTAGGTGTGTTTCTGCTCTCAACGGGGTGCCGCATTCGCGGCTGAGAGGAACCCAAAGTTCCAACCCGCTGAACCTGATCCGGATTATGCCGGCGGAGGGATTGCGAGCGGAACTTTTTCACCCGAAGTTCCCTTCCTCCTTCTGAAATTGTTTGAAGGAGTTGTGATGAAAATCCTCATGGCCGTGCTTGTATTTCTGCTTTCCGTTTCGGCCGTTCAGGCCAGGGAAACGCTGACCATCTATACCTATGAAAGCTTCGTTTCCGAATGGGGGCCTGGTGCCAAGATCAAGGAATCCTTCGAGAAAGCCTGTGATTGCACCGTTGAATGGGTGGGACTGGGAGACGGGGTGGCGGTGCTTAACCGCCTCAAGCTGGAAGGTTCTAACACCAAGGCAGATGTGGTTTTGGGGCTCGACACCAGCCTGACGGCCGAGGCCGTCGCCACGGGGCTGTTCGGCAAGCACGGCGTTGACAGAACGCTGGCCAAAACGCCGGAACCATGGGCGGACGATGTGTTCATGCCCTATGACTACGCCCATTTTGCAGTGATCTATGACACCGAAAAAATGACCACTCCGCCCAAGAGCCTCGACGAGTTGATCAATGGCGACCCAACCCAAAAAATTGTTTTGCAGGATCCTCGCTCATCAACGCCCGGGCTCGGGTTTCTGCTGTGGATGAAATCTGTCTATGGCGACAAGGCGGCAGACGCCTGGACAAGACTGCAGCCGCGTATTCTCACGTTCACGCCCGGCTGGAGCGAGGCCTACGGTATTTTCACCAAGGGCGAGGCGACAATGGTGCTGTCCTACACCACTTCCCCGGCCTATCATATGGTGGCTGAAAATTCATCGCGCTATCAGGCTACGGCTTTCAGTGAAGGGCACTATCTGCAGATCGAAGTTGCCGGGTTGATTGAGGCGTCGCCAGAGAAGGCGCTGGCCCAGAAATTCCTCAGTTTCATGATGACGCCGGGATTTCAGGATTTCGTCCCGACTTACAACTGGATGCTTCCTGCAGGCGCCACCCACGAAGCTCTCCCCGAAGCCTTTGGAAAACTGGTCGTGCCTTCAAAGACACTGCTGTTTTCGGCTGAAGACGTGGCCAAAAACCATCGCGCCTGGGTGGATGAGTGGCTGAATGCGCTGAGCAAATGACGCCTGCCAAAATCCGGGCTGCGATTGCGCTTGGACTCGTTCTGGGAGCGGTTGCGTTTGGTTTTGTTCCATTGCTCTGGCTTGGCATGGCCCAGGGGTTTTCAGGCTTCGATGCCTATTTGCCGCGCGTTGTAAGCTTCACATTGCAGCAGGCTTTTCTCTCAACAGTGATTTCACTCTTGATCGCACTGCCCGTGGCGCGGGCAATAGCGCGGCGTAATTTTTGGGGTCGTGGCGTGTTGCTGAAACTGTTTTTCTTGCCGATCGCCCTGCCGGCTATTGTCGCCATTCTGGGGATAATCGGTGTCGCCAGCGGCGTAGTTTCGATCTATGGGCTTCACGGAATCATCTTCGCCCATGTGTTCTTCAACACGCCGCTTGCGGTTCGGCTGATGCTCACACGGCTTGACGCCATCCCGGCGGAGAATTTCCGTCTCGCGGCGCAGCTGAATTTCTCCGACCGTGATGTATTCAACAAAATTGAGTGGCCCCAACTGGCGAGCGCCATGACAGGCGTCGCCAGCCTGATCTTTCTACTTTGCACGGCGGGCTTTGCAGTCGTGCTGATTCTCGGCGGCGGCCCGCAAGCCACAACCCTTGAAGTTGCCATCTATCAGTCCTTGCGTTTGGATTTCGATCCAGCGCGGGCTTCGGTTCTGGCCCTGGCGCAGTTTGTGTTGTGTGGAATTCTGGTGCTGCTTGCCGGACGTTTTGCCACTGAAAGCGAAGTGTTTCCACGAACAGTCGCCACGACTGTCAGATATGATGGCAAGAGCCTCTCTTCCCAAGTGATGGATTGCCTTGCCATTGCCGTTGCCGCGCTCATTGTACTGCCGCCCCTGTTGAGTATCGTGGTGGCGGGTCTCTGGAAAATTCAATTCACGGAAACGCTTTTGCGCGCAGCAGGGACAAGCCTTTTCATCGGTTTTTCGGCGGCGTGTGTGAGTTTGTTGTTGGGCTGGACCCTTGCCGACGCGGCGGCGCGGCAACAACTTGGAGTGGTGCGTCCCGTTATTATGCTCGCCAGTCTTGCAGCCCTCATCATGCCGCCCGCCGTATTGGCCACGGGCTGGTTTGTGGCCTTGAGCCAATTTGCCGATGTCGGCACTTATACGATTGTGCTGGTTGTCTGGCTCAACGCCCTGATGGCGCTGCCATTCATCTGGTCTCCGCTGTATCCGGCGATTATCGAGGCAAATCAGCGGCATGACAGGCTATGCGCGAGTCTTGGTTTAACCGGCTGGCCGCGCTTGAAACGCATCGATTTCCCGGTGTTGCGCCGTCCCCTGGGCCTCGCCTTTCTGATGGGCATGATTGTCTCTCTCGGCGACCTTTCGGCCATCGTGCTTTTCGGCAGCGACAAGCTTGTAACACTCCCTGCCCTCATCTATCGCCAAATGGGCAGCTACCGGATGGAGGCGGCTGCGGGCACAGCGCTTGTGCTGGCCCTTCTATGCTTCGGCCTGACGTCACTGGCGCAACGACGGAGCGCCTCCCGTGATCAAGCTTGAGGCCGTCAAGTTTCGCTATGAAGACATGCTGATGGAGTTCAACTTCCACATGCCGAGAGGCGAATTCGTCGGCGTTATCGGCCCCAGCGGAGCCGGAAAATCAACCCTCCTCTCGCTGATCGCAGGTTTCGAAACGCCACTGTCAGGCCGCATCAGGTTCGCGGGCATTGACATGGCGGACCGCCCGCCAGACCAGCGCCCTGTCACCATGATCTTTCAAGACCACAACAGCTTCGCCCATCTCGACGTCTGGACCAATGTCGCCCTGGGAATATCGCCCCGCTTGAAGCTGAGTGAGGAGAAACGGGCGCGCGTTGATGACGCACTGGAGCGCGTCGGACTTTCAGATTGCAAGTCCCGCAAACCCACCGAAATTTCCGGCGGCGAAAAACAACGCATAGCAATCGCTCGCGCATTGGTCAGGGACAAGCCGGTTCTCCTGCTGGACGAACCCTTCACCGCCCTGGGCCCAGCTCTCCGCCGCGAAATGCTGGATTTGATCCGCGCAATCCAAAGGTCGCATAATCTCACGGTATTGATGGTGACGCACCAGCCGGAAGACACGGAATATGCCGCATCAAGGGTAGCTTTCGTCGAGAATGGCAAGATTGCGCATCTGCTGCCAACAGCCGATTTCTTTGCCGCATCGGCGCCAAAGGAAATTCGCAGCTATTTGGGAGGATAAAGCCGAAGCCGTGGCTCAGGAAAACCCGGCGACTGCGTGCGGAACATATGGCGCTTCAAGCGCTCCTGTTTCCTCCGCTGTCAGCTTCAAGGCCAGTGCCGCAACCGCGTCATCAAGATGCTGGGGCTTAGTGGCACCAATGATGGGTGACGTGATGCCGGGCTTGGCCAACACCCAGGCCAATGCCACCTGCGCCATGGGCACGCCCCGCTTGTTGGCCAAGGCCTCAACGGCCTTGATGACTTTGCGGTCAGCGTCTTCAGTTTTGGCGAAGAGCGTGTTTGAGTAGGCGTCGCTGCCCGAGCGGTTTGTGGCAATGCCAGTGCCGCGTGCAAGCTTGCCGCGGGCCAGCGGGCTCCACGGCATCACGCCGATCCCTTCTGCCAAGCAAAGCGGCAGCATCTCGCGCTCTTCCTCGCGGTAGATCAGGTTCACCATATTCTGCATGCTGACAAAACGGGTCCGGCCATTTTGCGCCGCCACATGAAGCGCCTTGGCAAATTGCCAGGCGAACATGGACGAGGCACCTATATAGCGCGCCTTCCCTGCTTTCACCACGTCATGCAACGCCTCCATGGTTTCGGCGATAGGCGTATCATGGTCCCAGCGATGGATTTGATAGAGGTCCACATGATCAGTGCCAAGGCGGCGGAGGCTATTGTCAATCTCGGCCATGATGGCGCGGCGCGACAGGCCCGCCCCATTGGGTCCGGGCCGCATTCGCCCATGCACCTTGGTGGTGATCACAACTTCATCGCGGCGGGCAAAATCCTTGAGCGCCTTGCCGATGATCTCTTCGCTGGTGCCATCCGAATAGATATTGGCGGTGTCGAAGAAATTGATGCCAAGTTCCAAGGCCTGCTTGATGAAAGGGCGGGCCGCCTCTTCACCCAATGTCCATTCATGGCTGCCGCGCTTGGGTTCGCCATAACTCATGCAGCCCAGGCACAGGCGCGAGACATCAAGACCTGTGGTTCCGAGTTTCACATATTCCATTGTTTTACGTTACAACAATGAGGGCTGGAGAACCAGACAACAATCAGCTAACCACCGCCACATATGGCAAAACTTCTTCTGAATCTCCAAAATATCCGGCTGACCTTTGGCGGTCGGCCTTTGCTTAATGGCACAGATTTGATGCTGGCTGATGACGAGCGCATGTGCCTTGTGGGGCGCAATGGCTCGGGCAAGTCCACCCTTCTCAAAATCGCGGCTGGGTTGATTGAACCTGATGCTGGCGAGGTCTGGTTGCAGCCCGGCACCACCGTTCGCTATTTGCCGCAGGAACCGGATTTTACCGGATTTTCGAATGTGCTTGACTACGTTGAGGCAGGCCTTGGCCCCGCAGACAGTCCCTATCGTTGCCGGCATTACCTGAATGAGTTGGGCCTGAGCGGCGAGGAAAATCCGGCAACGCTTTCCGGCGGTGAAATGCGCCGCGCCGCGCTTGCTCGAACGCTCGCCCCTGCCCCTGATATTCTGCTGTTGGATGAGCCCACAAACCATTTGGATTTGCCCGCCATTGAGTGGCTGGAGACTGAACTCAAATCCCTGCGCTCGGCTTTCATCCTGATCAGCCATGACAGGCGGTTTCTCGGGAATTTGTCAAACCGGACCGTGTGGCTTGATCGTGGGTCCGCTAAGCGCATGGACCGGGGCTTTTCCGAGTTTGAAGAATGGCGCGATCAGGTTCTGGAAGAAGAGCAGATCGAGCAACACAAATTGGCTCAACGTATCGCCACGGAAGAACACTGGATGCGCTATGGCGTGACCGCGCGGCGCAAACGCAATGTTCGCCGGGTTGGATTGCTGTCCACGTTGCGATCAGAGCGGCGTGAGCATGTGGGCAGCCTGGGCAGCGTCAGCCTCACGGCTTCAACGGGGGACGCATCCGGCCGTCTGGTTGCCGAGGCCAAGAAAATTTCGAAATCATTTGGCGAACAGGATATAGTTTCCAACCTCGATCTTCTGGTGTTGCGGGGCGACAGGCTTGGCATTGCGGGCCCTAATGGCGCTGGCAAGACGACGCTGATCAAAATGCTGACGGGGGCACTGCAGCCCGATAGTGGCTCCATCCGGCTCGGCACCAACCTGCAGATGGTGGCGCTCGATCAAAGCCGCCAGAGTCTTGATCCCGATGCCCTGCTCGCGGATGTGATCACGGACCGGCGCGGGCAATCCGTCACCATAAACGGCGAAACCAAGCATGTTGTTGGCTACATGAAGGATTTTCTGTTCAAGCCCGAGCAGGCGCGAACCCCGGTGTCGGTGCTGTCTGGTGGTGAACGCGCCCGCCTCATTCTGGCGCGCGAATTGGCCAAGCCTTCCAATTTCCTGATCCTCGACGAACCCACTAATGATCTTGATCTCGAAACGCTGGATCTGCTGCAGGAAATGCTTGGCGATTACACGGGAACGATCCTGCTGGTGAGCCATGACCGTGATTTTCTGGACCGGGTGGCGACATCCATCCTGATGTTTGAAGGCGATGGCAAGTGGACCGAATATGCCGGCGGCTATTCGGACATGGTGGCCCAGCGCGGTGCCGGCGTTGAAGCGAGCGATATGAAGGTTGCCGAGCGGGAACGCAGTTCATCCGCGCAAGTTTCAAAACCGCAGGCCAAGCGAAAGCTTTCCTTCAAGGAGAAATTCGCGCTTGAGTCATTGCCAGTGAAGATGACGGCACTGGGCCTCGAGCTATCTACGCTCGAGCAGAAATTATCCGACGCCAATCTCTTTGCGCGCGATCCCAAGGGTTTCGAAAAGATCATGGCGCGCCTAGCCGCCGTTCAGGCGGAAAAAACCAACGCTGAAGAGCAATGGCTGGAGCTTGAAATGATGCGGGAAGAACTGGAGAATTAGGCTACCAACCCGAACCGCCGCCGCCGCCGCCGCCGCCACCGGATGAACCTCCGCCTCCAGAGCCTGAACTGGAACTTGGCGCCGCCGAAGCTGAAGCCGCACTTGAAGCAAGGCTTGATCCCAGACGGTCAGTGAAACCACCCATATTGCCGGAGTTCCAGTTATTGCCGGAATACCAGGCGGGTGCCGTTGCTCCGGCCACCGCAGCGGCCGCCAGCACCGCCGCGAACTTCGCGTTCCATTCATTTTCGCAATCCAGGGCCAGCGCATAGGGTAAGTATTTTTCGAAGAGCGCCGGGGTTTTCTCCGGAGGGTTGAGTATATTCAACCGCTCCTCTTCGGCGGTTTTCATGTACATGCGAAAACCTTCCACCTGATCCAACAACCTGCGCCCGGAAACCGTTGGGGCACGCAGGAGCCTGTGGAAAACCAGATTCATTACCCCAAGTCCAACGGCGGTGCCCAGCAACATGGCAACACCGGCCGTCATCCCGCCACCAAACAACATGATGGCAGGCACCGCGACGCCTGCAATAGCAAAGGGTATCAAAAACAGAAGGGACATTACCGAACCAACTTTGCGCATGAAGCCTCGGCCGCTCGCGACGCCGCTCAGGGAGCTCCATGCCACCGTCAAAATCACGCCCCACCAGATTCCGGACCATCCGGCAGCAAACAGTCCCGCGAATCCCTCCTCCAGCGGCAGCAGCAAAGCGGACAGCAACAGGCCACCGACCGACAACAGTCCCCCCACCCAGAACCACCCTATGTTTCGAACAAATGCCGAATCTTCGTATTCCTTGGTGAGTTGCGCCTCCAGCGCATCCTGCATGCGGCTGATCGTTGCGTGATTTATATTTCTGAGCGTGGTCTTGCCGGAAGGAATCGCGGTCAAAAGGACATTCTCGCTGCGGGTGAGTGATGAACCTATCGAATTCTGCCTGATAATGCTAAATTCTTCCTCTTCATCACTGATCTTCAAATGGCCTTTAACGGCGAGCCCCACCAGGGCAGCGGCAAATGCCTTGTCGTCAAAATCCTGCTTCCATATAAATCTTGCCGCCGCCGGACCAAGGGCCGGGGGCGGAGAAAATAGAGGCACAATGGTGCCCTTTGGTGGATCGCGACCAACCTTGTTCCATGCATAAAAATAATACAGAACAACGCCGAGAAGAGTGGCCAGCAGTCCAATTGACCCCGCGTTGTCGCTCAAAAACCACATGTTCCTTTCGCTGTTCGATGGCGCCGCAACAATTCCCTTCTGCCACGCCACAGCGATTGTTAAGCCCTCACCAGGCGCAAAACCTCGGGTGGATACGGCGCGGTATTCCTTGCCTGATCCGCTGATGACAGTGAAATCCCTGCCGCTCTCGCCTTGATGGCCGGTGTAGGCCTGGTGCTGAACTATTGAGGCTCCCGGAGGCAGGCGCACAATGGCGGTGGCGTTGTCGATGGGAAATGTCCAGCCGTTGCCCGTGGCGTTCCAATAGAGCTCGTCATAATCCTCAAAGAAACCGAGCTGCCGCGTGGTGCTGTATTTTATTTCATAAATGTGCAGGCCATGTTCGAGAAAGGCGTCAGCGCTGCCGATCCGTATGCGCTTGCCGTTTGAAATGCTTTCAAGCGCATAGTTCTCGTCCTGACCGTTCCGTTTGACGGATGTCACGTCAAAGCCGACAACCACCCGCAGCCCGTTCCTGTCTTCATAGATCGTCGGAAAATCCCGCAGAATTCCGCGCTTGATCTGGGCGCCCTCGGCGATGATGTCTATTGCTTCAGTGACATCAACCGAGGCGTCGACATTCACCTGCGCATCACTTGTAAACTTCAGGATTCGCTCATCAGCCCAAGCAGATGAATGCGCCAACCAGAGCGCCAGCAGGAAACCAATGAGAAAGCGCATCGGTTCCTACCTGGTCTTGAAATCAACCTTCGGAACTTCGCGGGCCGCTGCGTCGCCAATTTCGAAAAACTCGGCGGCTGTGAACTTGAAATAATTGGCGACAAAATTGCTGGGAAAGGACTGGATCATGTTGTTCAAATTGCGCACGGCGCCATTGTAGTACCGGCGCGAAAGCTGGATTTCATCTTCGATGGCGGAGAGCTTGTCTTGCAAGTCCCTGAAATTTGCATCGGCCTTCAATTCAGGATAGGCCTCCGCGATCGCAAACAACCTGCCCAACGCGCCGCTCATGGCCTGGCCAATGGCAGATTGCTCGGCGACGGTTCCTCCTCCAATGCTCTTGGCGCGAAGTTCCGCGATATCGCGGAAAAGCTTGTCTTCGTGAGACGCATAGCCCTTGACGGTTTCAATGAGATTCGGAATGAGGTCAGCGCGGCGGCGCAATTGTACGTCAATTCCACTCCAGCCCTCGGCCACAAGATTTTTGTTATTTACCAGTGCGTTGTAGACATAAATGAGATAGGCGGCGATGACGACAATGAGACCAATAAGACCATAGCCGAAAGTCATAACTTATTCTCCTGAGTGGCCGAGCGGACTGTTATCGCAGTATTTGTGGAAGTTTGCCAGTCAGGTTTTTTCTGCCATAACCCTTCTATGACAAAACACATGCGGATACTCCAGCCCAGCAGGACTGTTTACGCCTATTTTGATGGCCGGGTGGCAGGTTACCGTTTTGCACCCGGGGATAACTGGGTGGATGATGGAGCACTCTCGCTCGGCATCGCCAGCTATGCCATTGTGGATGCGAATGAAGCAGTTGTTTACGATACCCATGTTTCAGTGGCGCACGGAAATTTTGTTCGCAATCACCTGAGGCAACTGGGTGCTGAAAAGATTACTGTGGTATTGAGCCATCATCATCTCGATCATGTCGCGGGAACTTCTGCATTCAGGGATTGCCCCGTTGTTTCCAATGCCCGTACGGCCGCTCATATGACGCGAACCCGGACCGCCATTGAAAACGGCACGCATGACGGTCTGCCAGCGATCAATCCTCTGGTCATGCCAACACAGATATTTGAAAACCGGATGCAGCTTCGCGTGGGTTCACTTCAACTTGATTTGATTGAAGCCAACATCCACAGCGATGATGCGACAGTTATCTGGATTGCCGATGAGGGACTTTTGCTTGCAGGCGACACAATGGAGGATACCATCACCTATGTCGCGGAACCGGAAGGATTCGACATTCATCTGAAGGATCTGGACCAGCTGTGGGAACTGCAACCGGAAAGAATATTGCCCAATCATGGTGATCCGGAAATCATGGCCCTGGGTGGCTATGAGAAAACATTTATCCGCGCCACCCAGCAGTATATTCGCATGTTGAAGCGCATGGTGAGTGAGCCGGAGCTTCGGGAGAAGCCATTGAATGAAATCATCCGAGGGCCGCTCGACGCGGGGTGGGTGAATCTATTTAAGCCCTATGAAGCCGTTCACAAGCGCAACATAGAAGCCGTTCTCGCGGCGAAGTTGAGTTAGGTCTGGAGACGCTGATGAAACTGTCATTCAATGGGCCCCCTGGCCAGGAGGACATGCCCTATCTTCTGACGCCTGGGCCGCTCACCACGTCGCGCAATGTAAAGCTTGCCATGCTGGCCGACTGGGGTTCGCGCGATGTGGAATTTCGGCAGCTTGTCGCCGATATGTGCAAGCGCCTGCTAGAACTCGCCAATTGCGACAGCCGTTATGAATGCGTGATCATGCAGGGGTCCGGAACATTCGCAATTGAGGCGGCTCTCGGCAGCCTCTGTCCAGTGTTTCGTCAAAAAACCCTGGTCGTCGCCAATGGCGCCTATGGCGACAGGGCCGCGCAAATTCTCAAGAGGCTGAACCGTCCCTTTGCAAAAATCGACAAGGGCGACAGCGCCGCGCCAACTGTTGGGGAAATTGTCGAAGTGCTCGAAGCCGACGCAGGCATAAGCCATGTATGGATGATTCACTGCGAAACAACTTCCGGAATCGTGAACCCCATCATCGAAATCGGGCTAGCCGTCAAGCAGCGCGGACTAACCTTCATGGTGGACGCCATGTCGTCCTTTGGCGCAATTCCGATTGACATGGCTGGAATGGACATGGACGTGATGGTGTCGTCCTCCAACAAGTGCATCGAAGGCGTTCCAGGATTTTCCTATGTGCTGGTGAAGCGCGAGTTGCTGGAAGCTGGCGCTGGCGTTTCCCATTCTGTGGTTCTTGATCTTCATGAGCAGTGGCGAGGACTGCAGGCCAATGGCCAATTCAGGTTTACGCCACCAACGCATGCGCTTGTGGCTTTTCACCAGGCGCTTAAAGAACATGAAGCACAGGGTGGCGTCGCCGCGCGCGGCGCACGCTACGCCCGCAACGCGGATGCTCTGATTGACGGCATGCGCGAAATGGGATTTTCAACGCTGCTGGACGATAACATGGCCGGCCCCATCATTCAGACATTTCTGACACCCCGCGACCCCAATTTTTACTTTGAGTCATTCTATAAAGCGCTGCGCAAACGGGGCTTTGCCATTTATCCCGGAAAGCTCACCAAGCGGCCAAGCTTCCGCATTGGCACCATTGGGCAAATAGATGAAATTGTTATCGCCGCAGCGCTTGCCGCCGTCCGCGAGGTGCTGGGTGAGATGAATGTGACAGACTTGGCGCCGCTGGAGAGCTGAAGCATGAAATCAGTGATGGCAAATGGCCGTGTTTATCAATGGCCCAAGGCTCCACTTGTGGTCATTTGTTGCGATGGCAGCGAGCCTGACTACATGGAAATCGCCATGGCCGAAGGCTTGATGCCAAACCTCAAAAAAATTATCGCGAAAGGCGAAAACCGCCGCGGGCTTTCCGTCATCCCAAGTTTCACGAATCCCAACAATCTTTCAATTGTCACCGGAGCGCCGCCCTCTGTGCATGGGATTTGCGGCAATTATCTAATTGACCCCGACACCGGCAAGGAAACCATGATGAACGACCCCGCATGGTTGCGGGCACCCACGATCTTCGAAAAATTCCAGCAGGCGGGCGCCAAGGTTGCCGTGGTGACCGCCAAGGACAAACTGCGGTTGCTGCTTGGCAAGGGCTTAGAATTTGACGGAACAGCTGTCGCATTTTCTTCCGAGCGCGCGGACAAGGTAACACTGGCCGCGAATGGCATTGAAGATATTTGCCGGACCGTAGGCATGGCTGTGCCCAATGTCTATTCGGCGGAGCTTTCCGAGTTCGTCTTTGCCGCAGGCGTGAAGCTGCTCGCCACCATGCGGCCCGACCTCATGTATCTTTCCACCACAGACTACGTGCAGCACAAACATCCGCCGGGTTCTGCAGGCGCCAATGGTTTCTACAAAATGATGGATGCCTATCTGGGCCCGCTCGACACCCAGGGCACTATCATTGTGATCGTGGCCGACCATGGCATGAGGGACAAGCATTTGAGCAATGGCGCGCCTGATGTGATTTATCTTCAGGATGTTCTTGACGGAGAATTTGGCGCTGGTTCCACACGGGTTATTCTGCCGATCACCGATCCCTATGTGGTCCATCACGGGGCACTGGGTTCGTTTGCCACGGTTTATGTAAAAGAGCAGTCTGCTGAAAAAGTGAGCGCGCTGATTGCTGCGCTTGAAGGCATTGATGCGGTCCACACGAGAGCTGAAGGTTGCGCCCGCTTCGAACTGCCGCCCGACCGCATGGGCGATTTCATCGTTTTGTCCGGTGGACCGCAAGGGTCCAAAGTGATTGGCACAAGCCGCGCCAGGCATGACCTCTCCGGTCTGACTGAACCCTTGCGGTCGCATGGCGGGCTGACCGAGCAAATCATTCCGATAATCGTGAACCGTAAAGTCCAAGACTTTCCGCAGCACCCACGAAATTTCGACGCCTTCTTCATAGGCTGCAACTGCATCAGCGAGACCTGACATGATGATAAGAGAGAGCATGCGAATTGGCGGCAAGAAGGTGCAAGCGGAAGGCGTGGTGCCGGTGCATTACCCCTACACCAATGAAATCATCGGCACGGTTCCAGCAGGCCGCGCCGAACATGCGGCGCGCGCCTTTGAAATCGCCGCTGGCTTCAAGCCGAAACTCACACGCTACGAGCGCCAGCAAATTCTGTTCAACGCCGCTGAACTCATTCGCCAGCGCAAGGACGCGCTTGCCAAATTGATCACACTGGAACTCGGCCTTTCGATGAAGGATTCGGCTTACGAATGTGGCCGCGCCCATGATGTGTTCATGCTGGCGGGCCAGCTCTGCATCCTCGATGATGGCCAGATTTTTTCCTGCGATCTAACACCACAGGGAAAGGCCCGCAAGATTTTCACCAAGCGCGAACCTGTTGGCGTTATCTCGGCAATCACGCCGTTCAATCATCCGCTCAACATGGTGTCGCACAAAATAGCGCCGGCCATCGCCACAAATAATTGCGTTGTATGCAAGCCCACGGAGCTCACCCCGCTCACTGCCCTGGCGCTGGCTGATATTCTTTATGATGCGGGTTTGCCGCCTGAAATGTTCCAGGTGGTGACGGGATGGCCGGATGATATTGGCGATGAGATGGTGACCAATGCCAACATCGGCGTCATCACATTCACCGGCGGTGTGCGGGTTGGAAAACTCATTGCGGCGAAAGCAGGTTACAAACGCGCGGCCCTGGAGCTGGGCGGCAATGACCCCCTGATCATTCTCCATGATCTCAGCGATGATGATTTGGACACGGCAGCGGAGCTGGCAGTCGCCGGGGCCACCAAGAATTCCGGCCAGCGCTGCACGGCGGTGAAGCGCATTCTGGTTCAGAATCGGGTGGCGGACAAGTTTGTGGCGCTGGTTCTGGAGAAGGCCAAAAAGATAACGTTTGGTGACCCGCAGAATCCTGAAACTGATCTGGGGTGCGTGGTGCACGAGGAGGCGGCAAAGGTCTTTGAGGCCCGCGTTCACAAGGCTGCGGCACAGGGTGCAAAAATTCTTTATAATCCCGGTCGCAAGGGAGCGGTGTTGCCACCCATCACCGTGGATTTTGTGCCCCATCAGTCAGAACTGGTTTTTGAGGAAACTTTTGGCCCCATCATCCCCATCGTGCGGGTGCCCGATGATGATGGCGAAGTTATCCGCATTTCCAACTCCACCCCCTTCGGGTTGTCCTCCGGCGTCTGCACCAATAATCTCTCGCGCATCACGCGCTTCATCGAGGGCCTGAATGTGGGCACGGTAAACATCTGGGAAGTGCCGGGCTACCGGATCGAAATGTCGCCCTTTGGGGGAATCAAGGACTCAGGTAATGGTGTCAAGGAGGGAGTCATGGAAGCCATGAAGTTTTTCACCAATGTAAAAACCTGGTCTTTGCCGTGGCCGCAGTGAAATGAATTGAACCCAGGCACACTTGTTATTGTCAATCTTCTGGGGGGCATTGCTCTTCTCCTCTGGGGCGTTCGCATGGTTCGCACTGGCGTCATGCGGGCCTGGGGAGACCGCCTCAAGCTGTTCATTGAACATCGCCTGGGAAACCGCATGTCAGCCTTTTTTGCAGGCGCCACCGCAACCGCTATTCTGGGCAGCGGAACAGCGACAACTCTTATCGTGGCGGGCATTGCGGCCAGCGGAGCCATCGGAACATCGCTGGGCCTGGCAGTGCTGCTCGGCGCTGATGTGGGATCTGCCATTGTATCTGCGCTTTTTGCGTCGGGCAGTTCGTTTGCCCTGTGGGCTTCCCCGGTTTTGATATTTTTGGGTTATGTGACATTCAGCGTTTCGCGCGAGTACAAGCCGCACAGCATTGGGCGCATGATGATTGGCATCGGCCTGATGCTGATGGCCCTCAAGCTCATTTCAGTTGCGACAGCGCCTTTACGGGAAACCAGTCTCTTTCACGACGTGTTGGCCGCAATTGGCCAGGAACCATTGCTGGCCTTTTTCACTGGCGCCGTGATGGCGTGGGGGTTTCATTCGACGCTCGCGGTCATCTTGCTCATTGCCCTGTTTGTCGCCAATGGCAGCCTGGAGCTGGTCGGCGCATTCGGATTTATTTTGGGACTGAATTTCGGTGGCGGCCTGCCTGCGATCACCTCCACACTGGCCTTGCCACCCGCCGGGCGCCGCTTGCCGGTGGCCAACCTTCTGTGCCGGGGGGTGGCCTCGCTCATTGGGTTGTCGTTTGTTCAGCGCATTTCAGGTCTCGCCCTGCTTGCTCCCATGGACCCGGTAGCCGTGGCGCTGGCCTTTCACGCTGCTTTCAACGTGGCTGTTGGCTTGCTTTTCCTGCCGCTTACCGGTTGGGTTGGAAAGCTTTCGGCAAAACTGGTGCCTGACGAAAAGCTCGAGGCAGATCAAATCGCAACGCCCCGCTACCTTGACCTCAAATCGCTGGAGTCACCCTCAGTTGCCCTTTCCAACGCGCTTCTCGAAACCGTGCGCATGAGCGAGGTTCTCAACCGCATGTTTGACACGGCCCTTTCAGCCTTGCGCAGCAAGAGCACCGAAACGCTCAAGCTGCTCAAGGCGCTGGACGAACGGTTGAACACCTTTCAAACCGCAATCCAGTCCTATCTTGTCGAACTGACGCAAACGCAGCTCAGCGCCGTGGAGGCTCGCCGCTCCTTGGAGATAACCCTCTACGTCAGCAACCTGGAACATGCTGGCGACATCATCCATCTCAACCTGTCCGACCGGATAAAAGCCAGAGCCAAGGAAAGCATCGAGTTCAGCATTGAAGAGCAGTCAGCCTTGGACAATCTCTGCCTGATCATTCACGATAACATCAGGCTGGCCACTGGCGTTCTCAGTTCGGGCGACGTTGATGGGGCCAAAAGGCTGATCGCGCAGAAGGATGCCTTTCGCAAGCTCGAGAATGCGGTTTTGGACGAGCACTTCAGAAGCGACAAGCAGGCCAAGCGCGGGGCGCTCCGGCGAAGCGCGCTTTATGTCGACATGATCAGGGATCTGCACCGCATAAATTCACATATTGTATCGGCGGGCTATCCCATCGTTGAAGCGGCGGGATTGCTGCGTGGTTCGCGCTTGCGAAACGAGGCAAAGACCTCACAATGAAATTTGTGCACGTCACCGATCTCCATCTTGTGCCTCCTTCGCAAAAGCTCTGGGGACTTGACCCGCTTGAGCGCTTCGATCTTTGCCTCAAGGACATCGAGCGCCATCACGGGGATGCTGCGTTCTGCGCCATAACTGGCGATCTGGCCGAACGCGGAGAAATTGCGGCCTATGAGGCCCTGAAAGAACGCCTGGCCAGTTTTTCCATTCCCACCCATCTCATGCTTGGCAATCATGACGACCGCACCAACTATTTGAAGGTGTTTGGCGGTTCCCCGCAAGGAACCTTGAGGAAAAACAACAGCCATTTCATGTTTCTGGATACGCTGAAGGGCGGCCCCTCCTCTGCTGGCCTTTATGATGCGCCCCGGCGCGAATGGTTGAACGCACGATTGGCGGAAGCCAATGGCGACCCCATACATATCTTCATGCACCACCCGCCTTTCGACATTCATCATGAGCTCATGGATTTGATCAAGCTCAAGGATGGCGAAGGCTTTGGTGACTTGCTGAAAGGCCACAATGTCCGCCACATGTTTTTCGGCCACGCGCATCGCTCAATTTCCGGCCAATGGCGCGGCATTTCGTTTTCAGCGCTGCCCAGCCTCAATCACCAATTGCCACTGGTGGGCGGATCGGTGCCCACGGTTTATAGCAACGAACCGCCGATGTATTCGGTGGTGCATTTGAACGACGGGCAAATCACGGTGCATTCCGACGCGTTCATGCATCGGGCTCCAGCTGAAATGCCGCGCGATGCGGAGCGCGGGGACTGGAGTTAACGTTAAACCTCAGACTTCCGATACTTCGCGGCGTCAAGCCACTTCGGGTTGATGTCGATGCCCCAGCCTGGACCGTCCGGGATTTGCACGTGGCCATCTCTTGTGACGATATCCTGCAGGAACAGACCCTGCTGCCAGGGGTAGTAATCCTCGCCCTCAATGGAAAATTCCAGATAGGGGCCGGCGTTGGGAATAGCGCCCAAAAGGTGCAGCGTGAAAATTGACACCATGGAAAGATTGGCCGCATGGGGCGTCACCGGCAGGCCGGCTTGCCTTGCCATCTCCACAACTTTCAACGTGCGGCAGATGCCACCGAGATAGCAGATGTCGGGTTGGGCCACATCAACGGCGCGCATATCCATGGCGAATTTCCACAGAGCGAGATCGCAATCCTGCTCGCCGCCCGTCACATCAAGAGAGAGCGTGTCGGTCACTTCCTTGGTCCAGTCATACTCCCAATAGGGGCAAGGCTCTTCAAAATGGGCGACGCCGTATTGTTCCAGCATGCGGCCCACTTCGATGGCTTTTTTAGGCGTATAGCCACTGTTGGCATCCACTAGCAGGATGGCGTTGCCGCCAAGCGCCTCCCTGACCATGGGCACAATCTTGTCCGTGCGGCCCGGCCATTCATCTTCATCATGGCCGCATTCCTTGCCCACACGGAACTTGAAGGCCTTGTAGCCATACGTGTCCTGAAGGCGCTTCAGCCGCACTGCTTCATCTTCCGGAGTGATTTCTCCGCGCTTCATGCTGGAGGCATAGGCTGGAAACGGCCGGGGTTTGCCGCCGAGCAACTCGCAAACGCTTTTTCCTTCGATCTTGCCGCGCATGTCCCACAGGGCCGTGTCTATCCCCGTGATTGCACGCATCAGATAGGAGCCGGGGAACTTGTGCTCGCGCTCGGGGATCAACGTCACCAGTGCTTCTATATCAAGCGCATCAGCACCGAGGCTCCAGCGCGCCACCTGACGGTGAAAAATATCGCAAGTGATGTCGGCGTTGTAGGTTGAGACTTGGCCCCAGCCCTGGCTCCCGTCGTCCGCAGTCACCCGCACGAAACCCACGTACTGGGTGCAGAACGTTTCGAGAGACTTTATTTTCATTCCTTTGTGGCGGCTGCATCCAGCGCCTGCTGCCGGATCTGCTCGCGGCGGCGTTTGATTTCATAAGCAAATGCTGCGACAATTGTAAACAATATCAGTATAAGCGCCAGGGCATTGATCGTCGGAGTAATGCCTGAGCGTATTTTCGAACCCACGTAGACAGTCAGCGTATCGGAATTGCCACGTGTGAACAACGTTACGTTGAAATTTTCAGCCGACTGGAAAAACGCGATCAAGGCCCCTGCCCCGATGGCTGGATAGAGATGCGGAATGAGAATGCGGCGCATGACCTGCGCATGCGAAGCGCCCAAATCCATGGCGGCTTCCTCAAGGCCAAAATCAAAACTCTGCAACCTCGCCAGAACCAGCAGCATGACATAGGCCGCGATAAATGAGACCTGCCCCAAAATCGAAAGGTGCAGGCCTGCCGGAACGTTGAACTGGTTCCAAAACAACAGGGTTGATATGCCGATAACAGCGCCAGGCGTCAGGATTGGCGCTACCATGAAACCATAAAGGAATGAGCGCGTCCGGGCTTGCACACTGTTGATGAGAATAGCCGCCGCTGTGCCGATGGGAACCGATATTGCAACGACGGCGAGACCGACAAGAATTGTGTTGCGGGCGGAACCCCACATGCGTTCGTCGGTCCAGAGATCAACAAACCAGCGATCCGTCAGGCCCATCCAGGGATAGATCGAAGGAAACTTGGTATCGTTGAATGCAGCGCCACCCATGATGACCAGCGGCAGCAGCATGAAGGCCAGAAAAATAACGATATAGGCCCGGATCAGAAACGCGCCAAAAGCTTTGGATGTCATGACGCCGCCCTCACTTCGCAATGTCCACGAGGCGCACGTTCAGCACCCGCATGACGATGCTCACGAACAGGATGCAAAGCACCAGCAGCAGGAACGCATAAGCGGAGCCCACATTCCAATCCAGCCCTTCAAACATCCACTGCTGAATGATTTCTGTGAACCAGCGGGAGTTGGGCGCGGCCAACGTGCTGGGCACGATCACGGAGCCGGCGCACAGCATGAATACCATCACGCAGCCCGAAGCGATTCCGGGCTTGGCATGGGGAATGACCACGCGCCAGTGGGTGCGCCAAAGCGGCGCGCCGAGGTCTTCGGAGGCTTCGATCTGGTTGGAATCCAGCGAGGAAATGGCGTTGTAGACTGGGAACAGCATGAACAGGATGTAGGAGTAGATCAGGCCGATGATCACGCCGTTGAACCCCGAAATCCAGCGTATGGGTTTGCCGATAATTCCGATGCCCAGCAGCAAAGCGTTCAACGGACCCTGGAAAGACAGGATGATAAACCAGGCGAAGGAACGCAGAATTTCGCTGACCCAAAGTGGAATGAGCAGCAGAAGAAATATTGTCGGAGCATTCTCAATCCGAATGACCTTTGCCAGATAAAAGGCTACCGGGTAACTCATGCAAAGGCAAAGCAGCGTAACCAGACTGCTGTAAATTATCGTTTGAAAAAATATGCGGATATGAATGGGGCTGTAAATAAAAGTCTCGTAATTCTTCAGCGAATAAACATCCAGCGGCCCGCCAAGTTGGTCAACCGGCAGGTAGGATTCGAACGAGAATTCAAATAATACGATGTTGGGAATAATCACCAGCGCCAGCAGCCAGAATGCCGTCAGCAGGATCATGATCAAGGTGAGCAATTTGCCATATCTGCGGTAAAGCTCGCTCATGGCCTAGCTCTGGCTTGAGGTTGCGGCGGCTGCCAGGACAACGGCGTGTTCCGGGGCGAACACCATGTGCATTTTTGAGCCATTCGCCGGCAGCGCGATATTCGGATCGTTCTGCGCCTGGATCATGTGTGTGCCCCCCAGCCTGTCGCGCACGAAGATGTTCACAAAATTGCCCTCAAACGCCACGTCGCCCACTTCAACTGGAACGCTGTTGGCCTTGGGCGCCGTCGTTTTTTGCAACGCCGTGTGCTCGGGGCGCACATAGATTTTTGCTTTGGACCCGGCCGCAACACCTTTGCCGAGTCTTGTTTCAAAATTTCCAAGAGCCGTCGCAAAACTTGCGACACCAGCCTTGACGGACTTCACAGTGCCTTCAAAAATATTGTTCTCGCCAACAAAGGAAGCCACAAAGCCATTGGCCGGATTGTTGTAGATCTCCATCGGCGTCCCTACCTGCTGGAGAATGCCCTGCGACATGACGCCAACACGGTCTGACATGGCCAAGGCTTCGCCCTGATCATGGGTGATGTAGATGAAAGTAACGCCTGTGCGTTTTTGAATGGCGCGGAGTTCGGCCCGCATATGCTGTCTGAGTTTCAAGTCGAGCGCCGAAAGCGGCTCGTCAAGCAGCATCACCTTTGGCTCAACGGCAAGTGCGCGGGCAATGGCCACGCGCTGCTTCTGGCCGCCGCTGAGCTGGCTGATCTTCTTATCGGCTGAGTCATAGAGTTCAACCAGATTCAGGAGTTCCTCGGCCTTGGCGCGGCGTGTCGCTTTGTCAACGCCGCGAACTTCCAGTCCGAAAGAAATATTCTCCCAGACGGGCATGAGCGGAAAAAGCGCCAGGTTCTGAAATATCAGGGCAGTCGGCCGGGCATTCGGCCTGATGCCGATCATGTCGACGCCACCAATTTTTACGGCGCCCTCGGTTGGGTCCATAAAGCCCGAAATCAGGCGGAGGATGGTGGTTTTCCCACACCCCGAAGGCCCGAGAAACGAAAAGAACTCGCCCGCCTTGATCGTGACGTCAACCTTGTTGACGGCCCGAAACTGGGCGAAATCCATCGAGACTTTGGACAATTCTACCGCTTCGCTCATCTTCCCCGCTACCCACCCTTAGCTGATGACCGGACTATGTAACAAAAAAACGACGGGCGCTAGTCACCCGTCGTCTCAGATTTAACGTGATTATGCCGCGATGAACTTGTCGGCGTATTCAGCGCGCAGCTTCAGGAATGAGCTGGTTTGAGTTGGCCACCACCACAGCTTTGATGACGCGTCGCCGGGGAAGGCGTCAGCATAGAATTTCGCCACCGCTGGATCGAGCAATTCAATGCTACCCTTGGCAACCGGATTGGCCGAATAAACCTTGGCCATTGAGGCCGCGCCCTCGGGGGTTAGAACGAACTTGACCCATTCATGGCCCTGCTCAATATTTTTGGCATTGATCATGAGCATATAGCCCTGATTCCAGGCGATAGCGCCTTCCTTGGGGGCGATATAGCCGTAAGGACCTTCTTTGCCCATGTTAAAGCCGGTCGAATCCCAGCAATGGCCAAGCACGCAGCCGTTGGTGCGGAAGGCCGCCTGCGCTTCGTTTTCTCCCTTCCAGAACTGGGCAATGTTGCCCTTGTGCTTGACAGCTTCGGCAAGGATCACGTCCCAGATTTCCTTCATGGCTTCGTCGTTCTTGTAGCCTTCAAGGAATGGCTTTGGCAGCTTACCTTCCGCATCTAGGACGCGGCCCAGTGTTGCAAGCGCGGAATGAGCGCGAACGGTGACTTTGCCTTCGAGATTTGGACCCCAGAGGTCAGCCAGGCTGGCCTTGCCATACTCAAGTGGGAAAAGCTCCTTGTGGAACACCAGCGCTTCCGTGCCCCATACGCCAGGCACAAAATAACGCTTGCCATCGACCTGCGCCATTTCGCCGGCTAGGCCATCCGCCATGCCAGGCAGATAATTATCCATCGGGAATTTGGCGGTATCCCATGGCTGGACCAAGCCATTTTCAACATAGGATTGCGTGCGATCAACAACAGGCTCGATCACGTCGAAAGCGCCGGTCTGCAGCGAAAGCTTGGCCTGGGCAAAAATAGTGTCGTTGTCTGGCTGCTCGGTGAAGTTCACCTTGATGCCGGTAGCACCGGTAAATGCTTCAATGAACGGCTTATAGTCATAGCCAGCCCAGCCCATGTAGTTCATCTCACCCGAAGACGAGAAAGCGTTCTTCACGTAGATGGGGCTGGCGAAGCCGACGGCGCCGAGGGCGACGCTGGCTTTGAGTAGCGAGCGGCGTGAAATCATCGCCGAGCGCATGGTTTCCTGTGTAGATGTCAGTTTTTTCATTTTGATTTTCCTTTGGCATTCGGGGCGGAATGCCCCCTGTTTTCCTCAAAATCCTTACGTCCGGTTTGTTCCGGCCTCTTCACTAATTTCAGCGTAGTATGACAATGGCGTGACAATCTGGCAATGGCCTTGTTGGCTGGCCCGATGACCTTAATGCTGCTGGCTCCATGGCTCGCGTTCGGATTTCAATTGCTGTAGGACTGGCTCGAACCACAATGGAGAGCCAAATGCCCGGACCACTGTCCAATATTCGTGTTCTTGATCTCACGCGGGTATTGGCGGGGCCATGGGCCACACAAATGCTGGCGGATCTTGGCGCCGAGGTGATCAAGATTGAAAAACCCGGCGAGGGCGATGATACGCGGGGCTGGGGGCCGCCCTTCATCAGGAACGCCGACGGCGGCAACGGCGACGCGGCCTATTTCCTTTCCGCCAATCGCGGCAAAACCTCGGTGTGCATTGATATGGCCGAGCCCGAGGGTCAGAAGCTCATCCGCGATCTGGCGGCCAAATCCGATGTGGTGATTGAAAATTTCAAGGTGGGTGGCTTGAAGAAGTATGGGTTGGATTACAACAGCCTGAAACATTTCAATCCCAAGCTCATCTATTGCTCCATAACAGGCTTTGGCCAGGATGGCCCCTATGCCCGGCGCGCCGGTTATGATTTCATGATCCAGGGCATGGCCGGTTCCATGTCGATCACCGGTGAGCCTGACGGGCCACCCATGAAAAGTGGGGTTGCTTACGCCGATATTTTTACCGGCCTGCACGCCGTTATTGGCATAACCTCCGCCCTTTATCACCGGGAGCGGACGGGCGTTGGTCAATATCTTGATTTGTCGCTGCTCGACTCGCAGGTTGCGGTTCTCGCCAATCAAGCGTCCAATTATCTTGTGGGCGGCAAGGTGCCTGGCCGCCTTGGCAATGCGCATCCCAATATCGTTCCCTACCAGACATTCGAAACCGCTGATGGCCACATGATCGTTGCGGTCGGCAATGACCGTCAGTTCACGGAGTTCTGCGCGATCATTGGCGCTGCTGAACTGGCCAGGGACAGCCGCTTCGAAACCAATCAGGGCCGCGTGGAAAACCGCGCGCAGCTTGTTCCGTTGCTCACAGGCCCTATGAAAACCCGCGCAACTTCGGAGTGGATAGCGGCATTTGAGGCTGCATCTGTCCCCTGCGGTCCCATCAACACCATCACCCAGATGTTCGCCGACCCGCAAGTTCTGGCGCGGGGCCTGCAAATCGGGCTGACCAGTGAAGACGGCGTTCAGATCCCGGGCGTAGCCAACCCCATCCGGTTTTCCGAAACGCCCGTGGAATATGACAAACCGCCGCCGAAGCTGGGAAATGGAACGGAGCGGGTGCTGGCGGACGTGCTGGAACTTTCAGACAGTAGAATTGCCAATTTGCGCGCGGTTGGCGTTATTGAATAGGTCTAATTTTCCATCCGGCTTTTGGCTGCCCTTTTCCGTCAGAAGGCTCACCAGTTCTATTCGCCCATAGCTTCGACGATCTTTTTTGCCGTTTCAGCGCCGGAGAAATTCTGCTGGCCCGTTACCAGATTGCCGTCGCGCACTGCGAAGCTGCGCCAGAGGCCCGCCTGGATAAAATTGGCGCCGAGCTTCTTGAGTTCGTCCTCGATACGCCAGGGCATCACATGCTTGTCGCGCGGCAAAAGTCCCATGCCCCAGACCGCATTGTCGGCAAAGTCTTCCTCGACATTGGCAAAGCCAGTCACTGTCTTGCCTTTGACAAGAAGTTCACCATTTGAAAGCTTGGCGTATCTGAGAATGGCAGTGCCGTGGCAGAGAGCTGCGGCAACCTTGCCTGCCTCATAAAACTCTGAGAATTTCTTCTGCAAGTCTTTGGCTTTGTCAAAGTTGAACATTGGCGCCTGACCGCCGGCCACGACAATTGCGTCATAATTTGCCACCTTGAGATCGGCAATCCTGGCTGTGTTCTCGATTTTTGAGGCAAGTTCAGGCGTGGCGATGAAGCCCATGCTGATGAGATCGGTTGTTGAGTATCTCGAGGGGTCGCGCGGATCGCTCATCGCATCCGCTTCGCACTTGCCACCGTCTGGTGAAAAGATTTCCACATCATATCCTTGCTCGGCGAAAGCATAGTAGGGGTGCGAAAGTTCTGCCCACCAAAAGCCAACGGGCCAACCCGTGGTTGTTGAAGTTGCCGGGTTGGCGATGACGATGGCCACGCGCTTACGGTGCTTGGCGTCGACAGTGTTTGGATCACGAAGGCTCATTCAATTCTCCTTTTTTCTATCAGGTTAAGTTCGGATAAATACAGCGGGCAAAGAGCCGGGTCAGTCGGGGCATCAAAAGGTAGGTCATCAGAAAAACCTCGAGCGTGATGGTTATGAGCAAGCGCAGCGGATATGGCCATGCATCGAGGATTTGGTCGACTGACCAACCGATCATGAGCACGAGGATGAAAACAACAGCTATCAAGAGCAACGACATCCGAAACGGAGAGGGCTGTGGCACTTTCGTGTGGGCCGGTGGTGAAAACCAGAATTCCAGGCCTGTCATCCGTTCCCATTGGGCGTCGGCCTCAACAAAGAGGGCAACTTCAGCAAGATAGCGTTGGCACAATCCGGATCTTTCGAATGCTTCGAAATTGGCAAGGTTGTCAAAACGGAAAACGCTTACATATTCGCGGCGCCCGGCGGTTGCGGGTCGATGAAATTCGGCACCAAGATATCCTGCCAGAGATTTTGCATCATTCGTGAGGCGGTTAAGCCAGTCCTCATACTTCGATTCAAAACCCGCCTTCACGCTGCGCCGGACAACGACGGTGACGGGTTCAGAGGCGGCTTTCATATTTTTCTCCTCAAGTCTCCAGACAAGTGATATGAGGTTTTGTGATATTAATTCTACTGAATATGATTCATGAGTGATATTGATTTCGTTCAATTAAGGCGCCTGGATATGATGATGCTCATGGTCTTTTCCCAAACCATGCGGCACCGGAAATTGACGCTGGTGGCGAAACAACTGGGGCTTACCCAGTCCGCTATCAGCCACAGTCTCGCGCGGCTTCGAGATGTGTTTGAGGATCCGCTGTTTCTGAGGCGGCCCCATGGTCTGGAGCCGACAGCCCGCGCCATCCAACTCGACCCCCAGATCGAAGCCATACTTTCCCTCACTCAATTATCATTGAAGGATTTGGCGCGTTTCGACCCGGCGACCGTCCGACGGCGCTTTAGGATTGGCGCACTTGATTATGCCGCTTCAATATTTGGGGCACCGCTCTGCCGTTTGTTCCAGCAATCCGCGCCCGGCATCGATCTTGCCATCCGCGCCGCCGCCCGAACGGAAGCTCTTGATCTTCTCAATGGTGGAGACGTCGACATCATCCTCGGTTTCGTGCCGGGGCTTCCGGCAAGCTACCCTGTTGCCGAACTCTATCGGGAAAACTATGCCGTGGTCGCGCGAAGCAATCATCCGTCGTTTGATGGTTCAATGCAGGCCTATGTGGAGAACCGGCACCTGCTGGTTTCGATACCCGGAGATGCGCTTGGGATTGTTGATCAGGTCCTTGAGAAAAAGGGGCTTGAGCGCAAAGTTGCCGCCGTATTTCCCCTCTTTATGCCGGGTCTGGCAACTGTCGCGGAAACCGATCTGATTGCCACGATTCCGCGCCGGCTTGCCGAACAGAATGCCATCCGTTTCAATCTCAAAGTATTTGAGCCACCCATGGAAATTAGGCCTTTCCCTGTGCAGGCGATTTGGCATCGTCGAAATGCGAAGGACCCTGGGGTGATTTGGCTATTGGATGAAATACAAAAAATGGCTGATGCCCAAGCGTCCGCAGATGGTGGTTAATCGCGTCTTATCAATGCTTCAATCTCAGGAACGCCCGAACATTCAAATATCCAGGTCGACATAAATGGCGCCATGGTCGGAGGCGGCCTCCACTTCCCTGGTGAGGGTCTCGTAGACCTCCCATTTCCTGGGCCTGACGCCCGGCCACATGCCTTGGCGGAAGACGCCGCCGCCGGTGACCCTGTCATGCAGCCCCGGCGAAAGCAGAATGTAGTCGATCTTGTTGCTGGCGGTGCTTCCGCCATAGGTTCCCGGAAATCCCCCATCGTCAAAATTTGAGAATGTGGATGCGTCTTTCAATTCGGTCGAAAGCAGGGGCTCCAGTGGCGCGCTGGCTGGCGTGTCATTGAGATCGCCGACGATGGCCACATGCGCCTCACCCCGGCCACGAAGCTCCGCATAGATTTCGGCAACACGCGTGGCCTGGGCTTTGCGCTTGGCGTTTGAGGCGCGCTGGTCACCCACCTTGCTCTTGAAGTGATTGACCAGCAGCCACAATCTGCTTCCGGTCGGCGTTGTGATCGCAAATTCCGGACAGTCGCGCGAGAAGACAGGTTCGCCGTCGGGCTTCAACTCATCGACATGCGAACGGATGTCGCCAATCGGAAATCCCTCTCGCGTCATCAAGCCAACATCGATGCCACGCTCGTCATTGCCGTCGATCAGCATGACATGGCGATAGGGCGCGCCGCCTTCGCCCTTGAGCAGGGTTTCATTGAAGCGTTTGAGGGCGACGCGGTTTTCCGCTTCGATGGCGGCGAAAATGTCAGCGTTAACGTCGCGCACCACATCGGCCGTATGCAGCAAGGCGCGTTCGTTCACGGCTTCGGTGCGAAGCTCAATCCAGCCAAGCCAGTCGGCGCGCCCATTGGCGATAATCTCCAAGCCGCCGCTCCGTGGCCGCCTGACGAAACGGCCGCGATTTTGCCGCAAAGTGACATATTTTCCGCTGTCGGAATTTACCAGGTCCAGCGTCTCGAGCAGCTTCAGCATCCGGGCCTTGTCGCTTGCCGCATAGGCGGGTTTGTCAATCAGCCCATTCAATTCGCTGAATTGATCGAGCACAGGGTTGCTGCCCTCGTCCATCTCGCCGTTGAGGGCGCGGGCGCGGTTGAACAGGTTTTCGACGTTGTAGGAGGCAATCCGCATGGTCACTCTGCGCCTCGCGTTAAGAACTATGACATTCTCCGAATTCTTTGACGAAATAATGACTACCGGCTTCTTGGGAAGCAATTTCGGGCCATCTTCCGGGTGCGTCGCTTTTGGGCTATTCGCCGTTTTTGAACACTGGCATAACGTTGGCCATGGCTAACCTCATCATCACCTATTGGCGCGATATTCCTTCGCAAGTTGCGGTAAAACTCGGCCGCAAGGAAGAAAAACGCATGCTGGACAACCGCTTCATGGAAGCCATCGACATGGCCGCCATGCGGGGCGGCGCCACCGATACGGATGCCTACCTCGCCGACTGGCGGCGCGCCGATCCGATCCCGGTGGGCGATGATCTCACAGCCGAAGTGGAAAAAGCCAAGGCCGAGCTCGAATCGACCTATGATCAGGAACGGATCAAAACCCTCATTGCCAATGGAGGCAAGCTCTCGTCATGACCCACACTCTCGTCGCCTCGGCCACCCGCAGCCATATCATCGGCTTTGACCGCCCCTTCACGGTGATCGGCGAGCGCATCAACCCCACGGGCCGCAAGAAACTGGCCGCCGAAATGCAGGCCGGAAACTTTGAAACCGTGATCCGGGATGCGCTGGCGCAGATGGCCGCTGGCGCTCACATTCTCGATGTGAATGCCGGTGTGACCGCCGTCAACCCTAACGAAACCGAGCCGCCGCTGATGCGCCAGACCCTGGAAATCGTGCAGTCGCTGGTTGACCTGCCGCTCTGCATCGACTCGTCGGTGACCTCCGCCCTGAAAGCGGGCCTCGAAACCGCCAAAGGGCGGCCGCTGGTGAATTCGGTGACTGGTGAGGAAGAAAAGCTCGAAGCCATCCTGCCGCTCATTGCAAAATACAATGTGCCCGTCGTCGCCATCTCCAATGACGAGACGGGCATTTCCGAAGACCCGGACGTGCGCTTTGCGGTGGCGAAAAAGATTGTGGAGCGGGCCGCCGATTTCGGCATCAAGCCGGAAGACATTGTGGTCGATCCGCTGGTGATGCCCATCGGCGCCATGGGCACGGCGGGCCAGCAGGTGTTCCGCCTGGTGCGCCGCCTGCGTGAAGAGTTGAAAGTGAACACCACCTGCGGGGCATCGAATGTCTCCTTCGGCATGCCGAACCGCCGGGCGCTGACCGGATATTTCCTCGCCATGGCCGCTAGCCACGGCATGACATCAGCCATCATGAATCCGTTGCATGATGAAGACATGCACGCCATCTATGGTGCCAACGTGCTGAACGGCACCGACGCCCATTGTAAATTCTGGACCAACCGTTTCCGCGAAATGACCGCAGCGCCATCGAAAGCCGCGCAGGCAGCGGGCGAGATTTCATCCAATGAAGAGATTGAAGCACGGCGCGCGGCAAGAGAGGCAAGGCGGAGGAGATAGGAAGCGAATAGCAGTTTTCCCATTCGCAATTCGCCATTCGCCATTCGCTAATAGATCATGACCGATAAATCCGACGCCCTCATCGTCTTCACGCCCTCCGGCAAGCGGGGCCGGTTTCCGCTCGGCACGCCGGTGCTGCAAGCCGCACGCACCCTTGGCGTGGATATCGACAGCGTTTGCGGGGGCCGCGCCATTTGCGGGCGGTGCCAGATCAATGTGGGCGAAGGCGAGTTTGCCAAGCATGGCATAACGTCGGCGGTCGATCACTTAAGTGCGTTCTCAAAAGTCGAAGAGCGCTACGACAAGCTGCGGGGCCTTGCCTCAGGCCGCCGTCTCTCCTGCCAGACACAACTGCTCGCCGATGTCGTGATCGACGTGCCACCCGAATCCCAGGTGCACAAACAGGTGGTGCGCAAAGCCGCCGAAGTGCGCGATATTGAAATGGACCCCGCCACCCGTCTCTTCTACATCGAAGTGGAAGAGCCCGACATGCACAAGCCCTCGTCGGATTTGGAGCGCGTGTTCAAGGCGCTCGCCGAGCAATGGCAGGTCGATCACCTCACCTGCAATCTCGCCATCATCGCGCTGCTGCAAGCCACGCTCAAAAAGGGCCAGTGGAAAATCACCTGTGCCATTAACTCGCGCTCCACATCGGGTGCGACGGAACTCGTCGCCATCTGGCCCGGCTTCCATGACAAGGTTTTCGGCCTCGCGGTGGACGTGGGCTCCACCACGGTTGCCGCCCACCTCACCAATCTCGCGAGCGGCGAAGTCGCCGCATCGGCTGGCCTGATGAACCCGCAAATCCGCTTCGGCGAAGATTTGATGAGCCGGGTTTCCTACGTGATGATGAATCCCGGCGGCGAAAAAGAAATGACCGCCGTTATCCGCGAGGCATTGAATACGCTGGCGCAGCAGGTGGCGACGCAAGCGCAGATTGACCTCAGCGACATTCTGGAAATCGTGCTCGTCGGCAATCCCGTCATGCACCACCTGTTCCTTGGCATTGATCCTACGGAGCTTGGCGGCGCACCCTTCGCGCTGGCCACGGGGCTTGCCATCACCTGCCCCGCCCGCGAGCTGGATTTGAAATTGAACCCCGGTGCGCAATGCTACGTGCTGCCCTGCATCGCGGGCCATGTGGGGGCGGATGCGGCAGGCGTGGTGCTTTCCGAAGCGCCGCAGGATTCGGACGAAATCATTCTCGCGGTTGATGTGGGCACCAATGCCGAAATCATTCTGGGTTCCAAAGCCCGCCTGCTCGCCTGCTCGTCGCCCACCGGCCCCGCCTTTGAAGGCGCGCAGATTTCCTGCGGCCAGCGCGCCGCACCGGGCGCTATCGAGCGCATCCGCATCGACCCCGTAACTTTGGAGCCACGCTTCCGCGTCATCGGAAGTGATCTGTGGTCGGACGATCCGGGCTTTGACGCGGCGGTGGCGGGAACCGGCGTCACCGGCATTTGCGGTTCCGGCATCATCGAAGTGATCGCGGAGATGTATCTGGCCGGCATCATCAATCAGGATGGCCAGGTGGACGGCGGCATGTCCGCCATTAGCCCCCGCGTCCGCGCCAACGGCCGCACGTTCACCTATGTGGTGCGCGACGGCGAACCGCTGATCTCCATCACCCAAAACGACGTCCGCGCCATCCAGCTGGCCAAGGCAGCTTTGTATGCGGGCGTGCGCCTGCTGATGGACAAGCTCGGCTTGGACCACGTTGATAAAATCAGACTGGCCGGCGCCTTCGGCACCCACATCGATGTTAAGTATGCGATGATCCTGGGGTTGATCCCCGACGCGCCGTTGGAACACGTCTCCTCAGCGGGCAACGCCGCAGGCACGGGCGCTAGGATTGCCCTGCTCAATAAAGCCGCGCGGGATGAAATCGAGGCGGTCGTTCGCCGAATAGAAAAGATTGAAACGGCGGTGGAGCCAAAATTCCAGCAGCATTTCGTGGAGGCGATGGCGATACCTCACAAGACAGCAGTGTTCGAGAATTTGATGAAGGTTGTGACCCTGCCGCCCATCAAGGAAATCTCGACGCTGGATGATGGCGGCGGGGAGAGACGGAAGAGAAGAAGGGGGTAGAAGATTGGTCAGTCGTTCCAAGTATAACGAGAACAACCTCATTCCTGTACTTCGCAAAGCGGCCAAATTCAGGAATGAATTAATAAAAGCGGGCTTTACCGACAACGGCGGTGCGATTCACAGTGCCGAACGTATTCTTGATATATTAAGTTGCCGAATAAAATACCTAGGGCTCACGCACATAAACAATGTCAAGAACCATACCGCTGCAGAATTTTCAAAGGCTGCAATGGAATCGCTTGATCGAGGAGAGCGTGTTTTCATAGAGCATGTTGCCCCTCTACGTGCTCTCACAAGGGCAATAATTTCTGCAATTGATGCCGGAAAGAGCGACCGACAACTGATAAACTTTATCAAGAAACATTATCGATTGGTTTTACTGACCGCAGAAGAAACGAAGCGGTTGAACAAAATAAATCGTTCTGAAATACATGACGACCGGTTGGGTCAGGCCAAAATCATCATGGTCCGATCAAGAAAAAGATCTCTCAAGAATCCCCAAAATGAGGAGTTGCGGTAACTGCACTTATTTTCATTCTCACCCTGAGGTGCCTTGGTGAAGCCAAGGCCTCGAAGGGTTGCTTGACGTCTCAGGATGCTTCGAGGCTCGCGCTGGCGCGTGAGCACCTCAGCATGAGAGAAGAAAGAGTCCCTCATCCGCCCTGTCGGGCACCTTCTCCCATGCAAAGGGGCACGGGAGAAGGCGATGAAGTTTGAAATTCTTTTAGATGCGATGCAGGTCTTTGTGATTATCGCCTTCGCCTGTTTGCGCAGCAAATGGGAGAAGGTGCCCGAAGGGCGGATGAGGGTTCTTGCTTCGCTGTTACAAGCTCACCCGCACCATCAGCATCAACGGATCAAGCGGCGACTCCACAAAGCCAGACCGCTTGTAAAATTCCGCCGCCTCTTCGTCCTTCGCATGGACCAGCAGCGCGCGGATTCCAGCAACCTTCGCCACCTCCTGTGTGCGTTCCAGCGCGTGGAGCAGCAGCATGGGACCTACACCGCGTTTCTGAAACCCCAAGTCCACCGCCAGTCTGCCCAGCACCAAAACCGGAATGGGTTCCGGCATGTTGCGGCGGATTTTTCCGGGAGTGGCGGCGTGCTGGATGGAACCGGCGGCGAGGCAGTAATAGGCGGCAATGTGTTTGCCGCTCATGGCCACATAGGTGCGGGATGCGCCGGAGAGGTGGTTGAGAAGGGCGCGGCGTTTCAGCCACGTGTTCAGGACGTCGACACCACAATCGAAGGCCAGCGTTTCATCGCCGGCCTGCAGCAGCCGCGGCGCTGCTATTTCTTCCACGGGCTGGGCCGCCTTTTCAGTTTCCTGATCACGTCCGTTGACCTGGGTGCGGCCTTCAACGCCTTCTCAAACTTCTTGAACTCCGCAGACCCCAAAACGAAGAGATTGCGGTCGAGCAAAGCATCAGCCGCTGCCGCCCGCGCGCTATCCAGCAAAAATTCCGTGCGGGTTTTGTGGGTGGCTTCGGCGGCGCGGTCAATCAACATGCGGTCTTTCGCCGATATGCGGAGGCTCAGGGCAGATGAGGCGGTCATGACGGGAATCCTTGTGTATATGCGATGTATATACATTATTTCCTCGCCTTGTAAAGACGCCACCCCTCAAACCGTGAAATCCCCCACCTCGCGCAGCAGTTTTCCGGTCATGGCCTCCTTGAAGGACTGCATGTTCGCCGCTGGCATCAGGAAGGCTCCGGGGCCGCCGATGACCTGGGTGCGGTAGTAAGACATAAGAATGCTGGAGCCGCTGAGGATCGGCAGGCCATTAATGGTGATGCCGCGCGCTACGGCCGCGTCTCTTGCCAATCCCGCGTCACCACCGTCATTGTCTTCGCCATCGCCCGAGACGTCGATCACGCGGCGGCTGGCCAGAACGGGCAAAGTTTCCAACAACGCGATGCTGAAGGTGATGGCCGCCGCAAGCCCGGTTCCGCCGGGCAGCCATTCCCGTTTGGCCTTTTCGGTTTCTTGCGCGAAAGCCTCAAGCTCGGCGCGCTCGCCCACCACGCGCCATTCAACTGTCACCTCCTGGCTTTGCCAGCTCGACCACTGCAGCAACGTCACAGCGATGCGGCGGAAATTTCCCGCCGCGATGGCGTCAAGCAGCGGCGGATTGCGGAGCGCCGCCGCGATGCCGTCCATCTGCATGCGGAAATCGCCCTCGTCCACGCTGCTTGAGCAGTCCACGGCCAGCACCAAAGCGAGATCGACGGCCACCGCAGATGGCATTTGCGCTCCAATCGGCATTTCCCTGTAGGCCCAGGCGGCGAAGGCTAAGCGAAAGCGGGCCCCCTTGCAAGCTCACCCGGTGTTGCACCATGGCAATAGCCGATTGGATTTAAGCGATGCGGCTCTTTCAAGCTGCCTTGCGCTCAACGGACGGAACTTGCAATTTTGGAGAATAGCCGTTTATAGCCCAATCACCGCGCGGTGTCAAGGACTATTTTCCTCTTCCTATTTCGCGGGCTTGGCGTTTTCCGCGCCCGCCGCCAAGCCCTTCAGCTTGTCCGGCACCAGGCGTTCGGCGAAGCCTGCGGCGAAGCACCAGATCAGGGTCCGGGCATAGTCGGTGGCGTCCTTCGGGCCGAAATTATAGATGAAGTTCTCGAAGGTGCCGCACGTGCCGTCGCCCAGTTCGCAGGCATAGGTCGGGAACAAGGCGCCGCCTTCAAGGATTCCGGCGGCGAAGATGATGAACAGGATGCTGGCCGAGATAATGCCGACAACGGGCGGCACCAGCGCGTAAACCGTGAGATCCCATTTCTTCAAGCCGGGAAATTCCGGGCTGTTGAGGAACTTCGCAAACTGCGCGTCCTTGTAAATGCGGATCAGGGAACTCATGAACGCGCCCAGGGCGCCTGCCAAAACGGCGAAGGCATAGAATGGCGGCTGGCCCGAGCTGGTGGAAGCGTACATGAGGCCCGCGAGCAGGCCTATCAGTATCACAGTCGAGCCGAATGACCAGCGCACCACCTGCGCGTAGGTCGTCATCGGATTTTTCGCCACAACAGGCGTTTTGACCTTCACAGCCTTTGCCTTCTTGGCTGTTTGCGGCCTGACAAACGCAAATGAAGTTGAACGCGGCGGGGTCCGCTCCATCGCGCGTGGAACAACAGACGTTGGCGCGTCTATGTCATCATCAGGATTGAAGGGGTCATCGGTCATGCGCGGCCTCACGTTGAAAAAAGTTGCGATAGTTTCACCCCGTGTCGCCGCGACTGAGGTGAGTCGGCCAAAACTATCGGCCTATGCCGCAACATGCAAGAAAATTCACCTGAGCAAATGTGTCAGAAATCTGTCGGCTCGCCGCCCTGCTCCACGCGCCTGGCGACAAAGGCATCAATGGATTCGAGTCGCGACGGTTCGAGATACGGCGTTTCATATTCGGCCAGCGCCTGCTTCCACAGCGCGTTGGCTTTCTGGTGCGCCTGTGGCGAGCCAGCGGCTTCCCATTGCGGAAAATTTCGCCAGTCAGAAATCAGCGGCGTGTAAAAAGCGGTGGAATATCTTTCCATGGTTTGCCGCGCGCCGAAGAAATGCCCGCCGGGGCCAACTTCCATTATGGCGTCAAAGCCCATCGTGTCTTTTGAAACCTCAAGCGGCTTCAAAAATTCCGTCACCATCTGCAGCAGATCGATATCGAGCGCGAATTTTTCGTAAGACGCCACGAGCCCGCCTTCCATCCAGCCCGCGGCATGCTGAATGATGTTGCCGCCGCCCATGATGGCGCCCCACAGCGAGAATACGGATTCATAAGCGGCCTGCGCATCGACGCTGTTGGCGGCGTTGGTGTTGCTGGTGCGATAGGGAAGCTTGTAGCGCCTCGCCAATTGGCCACCAATGATGCAGGCCTTCATGTATTCCGGCGTTCCAAATGCCGGCGCTCCGGATTTCATGTCGACGTTCGACGTGAAGCCGCCGTAAACAAAAGGGGCGCCTGGATTGGCGAGCTGCGAGAGTGAAAGGCCCGCCAGCGCTTCGGCATTCTGCTCAACCACAGCGCCCGCCAGCGTTATCGGGGCCATGGCGCCAGCGAGTGTGAAGGGTGTGACCACGCAGATCTGGTTCATCCGGGCCATTTCAATGATGCCCATGGCCATGGGGCCATCAAGCTTCAGCGGCGAATTGGTGTTGATCACCGTGTAGGTCGATGGTTCGGTCAGAAGTTGTTCCTGCGAAATGCCGCGCGCCAGACGGACAATCTCAATGGCGTCAAACAGCCGGTGACGGCCGGTGGACGAAGCGAACGGCACCTTGTCGGAATAGACCATCTTGTTGCGCGTGATGTGGAGATGGCGGATTGAAGCATGCACATCGAGCGCATCCACGGAAGCGCCACCCGCCGTGTGAACCGTGTTGAAAAACTGCGACAGCTTCACAAAATTCCCGCAGTCCTCCAGCGTGCCGGGCCTGCGGCCCCTGTCAAGATCAGAGCAATTGGGCGGCCCGCCCACCGGCGCAAAGGCAATCCATTTGCCGCCAATGCGAATGTCACGCGCGGGGTTTCTGGCGTGAAAAGTGAATTCGGATGGCGGCGTTTTCAGCGCCTGCTCCACAATCTCGCGGCCAATGCGAACCCGGTCGCCCTTCACGCTTGCTCCGGCCCGGCCCAGAATTTCCCGCGCTTCCGGATAGGTCATATCCATGCCAATTTCTTCCAGCACGCGCAGAGACTCGAGATGGATGGATTCGAGATGATCGCCTGACAAAACGCGCGAAGGTTCAAGGGTAAGTTGCGGCTGTCCCCATGGCAATTGGTTGATCGGCTGCTTGGCGCTTTCCATCCGGCGTCCACGCCGCTGGGTGTTCATGGCTAAACCGGAAACGGGTTGCGTTCCGCAAAACCCTCCTGATGCCAATAGGGGTAAGCCTTCGTGGTGGCGCTGGCGGCATTGAGTTTCGCCATCTGTTCCTTCGTCAAGCTCCAGCCAACGCTGCCGAGATTTTGCTTGAGCTGTTCTTCATTGCGGGCGCCAATGATGACCGTCGACACCGTGGGCCGATGAAGAAGCCAGTTGATGGCAATTTGCGGAACGGATTTGCCCGTCTCCTTGGCAATCTCATCGATCGCGTCCATGACACGGAACAGGTGCTCCTCGGCAACCGGCGGGCCATCATCAGCGGTCACATGCAGCCGGCTTGTCGCTGGCAGCCCCGTTCCGCGCCGGATTTTGCCCGTGAGCCTGCCCCAGCCCAGAGGACTCCAGACCACCGCACCCACACCTTGATCAAGGCCGAGCGGCATCAGCTCCCATTCATAGGAACGGCCCACCAGCGAGTAATAGGCCTGGTGCGCAACATGGCGGGTGAGGCCAAGTTTTTCCGATGTGGCCAGAGATTTCATCAAATGCCAGCCTGAGAAGTTGGAGCAGCCGGTGTAGCGGATTTTTCCGGCGCGGACGAAATCATCAAGGCAGCCCAGCACTTCTTCCTGCGGCGTCATGGCGTCAAAGCCATGCAGCTGGAACAGATCGATATAATCCGTGCCCAGACGTTTCAGCGCGGCATCGACGGCTTGCGTCAGATGGGCGCGCGAGGAACCCACGTCATTGGGCCGGTCGCTGAAACGGAAGGTCGCTTTGGTGGAAATGATCACCTTATTGCGGCGGCCCTTGATGGCCGCGCCCAAAGCCTCTTCGGCCAAGCCTTTGGAATAGACATCGGCGCTGTCAAACATGGAAATGCCGGCATCGAGGCACACGTCAATCAGCCGCGTCGCGCCCTTGGCATCGGTCGAGCCCCAGGCTTTGAAGAAGTCCGTGCCGCCACCAAAAGTCGCGGTGCCAAAACTCAAGGCAGGAACCATAAATCCTGATCCGCCGAGTTGACGATACTCCATTGTTTCACTCCTCTGACTTGGTGAAGGCTACCGCAATTTCGGCGGCAACGACGGCGTTATTTTTGACCAGCGCGATATTGGCCTTGAGGGAGCGCCCGCCGGTGGCCTCAGCCAGCTTGGCCAGCAGGAATGGCGTTACGCTCTTTCCCGAAATGCCGAGGCTTTTGGCTTCGGCGACCGCCTTTTCAATCACGGGCGCAATTTCGGAGGCAATGATTTCGTTTGCCTCGGGGATGGGATTTGCGACCACAATACCGCCCTTCAACCCCATGCCCCATTTCGCGCGGGCGAGATTTGCAACTTCGCTCGCACTGTCGCAACGCATGGGAACCTCGAGGCCGGATTGCCGTGAATAGAAGGCCGGGAAATCATCCGTGCCAAAACCCACCACCGGAACACCCAGCGTTTCCAGCGTTTCAAGTGTCAGCGCCAAATCCAGAATGGCCTTCGCCCCCGCGGTCACTACAATCACATCGCTTTCGGCGAATTCAGTCAGATCGGCGGAGATATCGAAGCTGCGATCAGCTCCCCGGTGCGCGCCGCCAATGCCGCCAGTTGCGAAAACCTGAATGCCCGCCATCGCCGCAATGCGCATGGTGGAGGCGACTGTGGTGGCGCCATCCAGCTTTCGCGCGACCACGTGTGGCAAGTCGCGAGTTGATACCTTGGCGATATCTGAGCCTGCGATCGCAAAATTCTTGAGTTCCTCCGCTGTCAGTCCGACGCGCAATGCGCCACCCACAATTGCGACAGTTGCCGGAACAGCGCCGACATTGCGAATGATAGCCTCCACTTCAACCGCCATTTCAAAATTGGCGGGATATGGCATGCCGTGGGCGATAATGGTTGACTCCAGCGCCACCACCGGCCTTCCGGCGGCGATTGCCGAAGAGACTTCTTCGGTGATCTTCAAATGCCTATTCATGCCGCGCTTCCACAATTGCCAGCAATCTTGACTCACTTAGCCCCACAGCCGTTGACGAAATCGAGGCGACAGCTAAGCTCGCCGCAGCCTGGCCAAACCGCGCGGCGTCAAATAATTCATAGCCTTTGAATAGCCCATAAACCAAACCGGCAACAGCGGCATCGCCTGCTCCGGTTACGTCCCTGACATGCGATGCGGCAAGGCTGGGAACCTGCTGTTTGATTCTCGCGGTTGAGGCGCGCGAGCCTTCCTTGCCCAAGTGGATCACCAGATTATGCAACCCGCGCCCGTGCAAATCGCTGCCCAATGCCGCGAGCTGATCGCGGTTGGGCGTGGCGAGATAGATTTCGTGTTTCTCAAGCACGGCCTTCAACTTCTGGGATTTAGTGACTGAGACAGGTTCAACAATCAGTTTCCCGCCACAATGCAGCGCCAGCCACTCCAACACCTCAATCGAAACATTGCAATCAACAACAATGTATTTCGCGGCCGCAAGATTGGCTTTATGCTTGTCCAAATGATCGGGCTTCAAGCGTTCCAGAATGCGCATGTCATTTACGGCGGAGATGAGCTCTCCAGCCTCATCGAGCACGGCGACATAGGCTCCTGTTGCCGCGTCGCTTCGCAAGGCCATGGAGAGGTCAACGCCTGCATCGCCAGTTGCCTTGAACGCAATTTCGCCCGGCGCATCATTGCCAATCACTGAAATAAGCGCCGTGTTCACACCCAGCATTGCAAGATTATGCGCAATGTTGCGGGCCACGCCACCCGGCGTGAACGTAACCTCGCACGGATTTGAAGTGGCAGGCAAAAACGGTCCAATAGCCTTGGCCTTGATATCAATGTTCATGCCGCCAATAACAACTATGTCAAACACGAGTGCCCTCAGAAATCCGTTGGCGCGCCGCCTTCACGTTTGCGCTTTTCCACGAATGCATCAAGCTCTTCGCGGATTGCCGGGTCAAGGATTGGTTCAACATATTCAGCCAGGGCCTGCTTGTAGACCGCGTTTGTCCGCTGCGCCGCCTCGGGTTTTCCGGCGGCTTCCCACTGCTGGTTGTTGCGCCAGTCAGATATAATTGGCGAGTAGAACGCGGTGGAATAGCGGGCGAGCGTATGCTGAGCCCCGAAGAAATGTCCGCCGGGTCCAACTTCACGGATAGCATCAACACCCAGCGCGTCTTCGCTGGTATCAAGCGGTTGCAGAAATTCCGAAACCATCTGGATGAGATCGCAATCGAGCACGAATTTTTCGAAGCTGGCGACTAGGCCACCCTCCAGCCAGCCCGCGCCGTGCATGATAAAGTTACCCCCTCCCATGGTGAGACCCCACATGGAGAAAACACTTTCATAGGCGGCCTGGGCATCAACGGTATTGGCAGCGCACGTGTTCGATGTGCGGTAAGGCAAATTGTAGCGCCGCGCCATTTGCCCGCCAACGATGCAGGCCTTCATGTATTCCGGTGTGCCGAAGGCGGGGGCGCCCGACTTCATGTCGACGTTTGAAGTGAACCCGCCATAGATTACAGGCGCGCCTTTGCGGACAACTTGGGTGAATGCCAGGCCGGCGAGAGCTTCGGCGTTTTGCTCGACGATGGCTCCGGCGACAGTCACCGGCGCCATGGCGCCAGCCAGCGTGAACGGCGTGATGCAAACGATCTGGTTGCGGGACGACATTTCGATGATGCCGCGCAGCATCGGCAGATCCAGTTTCAGCGGAGAATTTGTGTTCACAATCGTGAACAGAGAAGGCTCGCGCTCCAATTGCTCCAGCGAAATGCCACGCCCAATCCTCGCGATCTCAATGCCGTCGAGAATTCTTTCGCTGCCGAGCGAGTAAGCGTGGAATGGCTTGTCTGTAAGCACGACCATATCGCGCAACGCTTCAAGATGCCGGACAGAAGCATGAATATCAACCGGCTCAACCGGATACCCGGCGATGAAGCCAATGCAATTGAAATATTGCGCGAGCTTCAGGAACTTGCGGTAATCGGCCTGGTTCCCCGTGCGGCGGCCGCCTTCGAGATCGGAACAATTGGGCGGGCTTCCAACTGTGCCAAACAGCATGTTGGGGCCGCCGATGACCGCATTGTTCTCGGCGTTGCGGGCATGGAACGTGAATTTCGGCGGAGCCGATTTCATCAGCTTCTCGATCATTGCCGGATCGAAGCGCACCCGCTCGCCGGAAATATTCGCGCCCGCCTTCCTGAGCATGTCACGGGCTTCCGGAAGCGCGAAATCCATGCCGATTTCAGAAAGCACTCTCAACGAGGCATGGTGGATGGCTTCAACCTCATCGGCGGAGATGATTTCCATTGGCGGAAAGGCGCGTGCTGTGTTGCGGCGCGGCAACTGTGGAATTGCGCCCTTGACGCCAGCGCCTGCACCCCGGCGATTTGCCGCCTCCCGCCGCCCCCGGCGGGAATTTTCCGGACTGAGAGCTTCTTCGCTCATTTTGCTTTTCCTTTTTCACGATAGGCCTCAAGAGCAGGGTCGCTGGCCACCTGCTTCACCAGCCAATCCTCGAAGCGCTTGATTTTGGGTTTCATGCGGTCTTCGCCATTGCAGGCAAATTGCCACTGGTGGCGATGGGGCACAAAATCCGGGAATGGCTGAACCAGGCGACCCGACTTCAGCTCCTCCGTGGCAAAGGGACCAACGGTCATGGCAACCCCCCTGCCCTCAATGGCTGCTTCCTGCGCCAGAATATGACTGTCAAACGCCAGGCGATCCGAAAGCTTTACGCCCTTGACACCATGGGCCTCAAACCAGATTTGCCAGTCTTCTTCCGCCGTATAAACGTAAAGCAGCTTGTGCTTTGTCAAATCCTGAGGCGTCTTGATGGCGTTTGGGCCCCTGATCAATTCAGGTGAGCACACGGGTGCGAGAAGCGAACGAAACAAAGGGCGGTAATAGTGTTGGGGCGACCTGTTGCGCGCAAGTATGAAGCCTGCATCCACGTTTTTCTCGTCAAAATCCCAATCGAAGTAGGACGTGGACATGCGGATTTTCATGTCGGGGTAGCGCCGCTCGAAATCATGCAATCGCGGAATAAGCCATTTCAGAGCTACGGTGACATAGACCTGAATGATGAGTTCATTGTCATTTGCCGTTGGGCGAAGGGCGCGGGTTTGTGATTCAATCTGGTCAAAGGCATCGCGAATGGCGGGGTAATAGACATGACCAATCTGGGTGAGTTCGGCGCGTCTCGCATCCCTGCGAAAAAATTGAACACCCAGCCGCTGTTCCAATGCCTTGACCTGATGGCTTACAGCCGAGCGCGTGATTCCAAGCTCAGTTGAAGCAAGGCGGAAACTGCCAAGGCGCGCCGCGGCCTCAAAAGCCGTCAAAGCGCGGAGCGGGGGCAATTCACGTTTAGGCAAAATTCTTCACCACTGGGATGTTTCCAACCCTCATAGCATCCCACAAATGAGGACGTTAAGCGAAATTCCATATTTTATGGTGAATCAAATTCACCATCAAAGCAATTTTTATGCCTTTGCAACGCAACTGCGGATTGGCACATAATAGGGTGAACCTGGAGCCATGAAATGAGCGTAGTCGAAGACCTTTCCAAGCGGCGCGGCGGGCGCGACGCCAGGCGCGCTTTGCGGGCCCGCGCTATCCCCATGAGTGAGGCGGCGGTTCGCCCCGGCATGGAAGGAGGACAATACAAGCCCCTTTCCCAGCATGACTTGGAGCGCATTCACCAGGCAGCCCTGACGCTTTTAGAAACAGTCGGCTTTGCCCAGGCCATTCCAAGTTGCGTCGAAGCCATGACAGCGCGCGGCTGCACCATGACCGACAAGGGCCGCATGCTCATCCCAAGATCGCTCACCGAAGACATCCTGGCATCCTGCGCCCGAAACTTCCTGCTGCACGGGCGCGATCCGCAGCATGATATGCTGCCCAGCGGAAACAAGGTCTATTTCGGCACGGCGGGAGCCGCCGTGCACGTGGTTGAACCTGAAACACGCACCTACCGCGAGTCGTTGCTGGTTGATCTCTATGACGCGGGCCGGATTGTTGACACGTGCGAACATATTCATTTCTTCCAGCGCTGTCTCACGGCGCGCGACATGATCACGGGCCACGATCTGGACATCAACACACTCTACGCCTGTTTGGCGTCAACCCAAAAACACGTGGGAACGTCGATGGTGGACCCGACCCATGTGGATGAATGCCTGCAGATGCTGCATTTCGTGGCAGGCAGTGAAGAGAAATGGCGCGAGCGCCCGTTTGTTTCGCAATCCAATTGCTTTGTTGTGCCACCGATGAAATTCGCCGAGGACGCCTGCCGTTGCCTGGAAGTCGCAGCGCGTGGCGGCATGCCGGTACTGTTGCTATCGGCCGCCCAGGCTGGGGCCACATCGCCCGCCGCCCTTGCCGGAACCTTGGTTCAGGCAGTCTCCGAATGCCTGTTTGGATTGGTCTACATTAATTGCATCGTGCCAGGTGCTGTTGCCATCTGGGGGCCGTGGCCGTTTGTTTCCGATCTCCGCACGGGGGCCATGTCCGGCGGTTCCGGCGAGCAGGCGCTCATCACCTCGGGCTGCGCGCAGATGGGGCATTTCTATAATCTCACGGTTGGATCAGCCGCAGGCATGTGCGATTCCAAAATGCCGGACATGCAGGCTGGGTATGAAAAAGGGGTGACAGCTGGCATCTCGGCCATGACGGGTGTCAACCTGCTCTATGAAAGCGCTGGCATGCACGCCTCGCTTCTCGGTTTCTGCCTCGAAAGCTTGCTGATCGACAACGACATGCTGGGGTCCATCAATCGCAACGTGCGCGGCATTGAAGTGAACGAGGACACTTTGTCGGTTGAGGTTATCCGCGAGGTCTGCCTCAATGGCCCTGGCCACTTCCTTGGCAGCAACCAAACGCTGAACCTGATGCAAAAGGAATATGTTTATCCGGCGATCGCCAATCGCATGAGCCCCAAGGAATGGAACGAGGCTGGCAAGCCCGATCTGGTGGAACGGGCGGCCGCTCGCAAGCATGAAATCCTGTCAACCTATTATCCGGACTATCTGCCGCGCCAAATGGATGACGTGATTCGGGCGAAGCACGACATCAAGCTGCCGCGTGAGGTTATGGAGATCGGCGACCCGCGCTGGATGAAGTAATGGAGCATCCCGTTCTCGCCAGCATCAGGCGCTCCGGCTTTATGCCTATGGGATGGTTTGAACCTTCCACTGATGACCGTGTTCCGCATGATGCGAAGTTCGTGGTCCTTGTTGGCAATGCTGGACCCGATATGTTCCGCCGCTTTGCGCGGGAGCGAAATCCGTTGACCGATGCGATTGATGACTGGACACGGGATATTTTAGAAAGCCTCGCTGTGGATCTTTCGGCGCAGGTCGTGTTTCCGTTTGACAGGCCGGCGCTGCCGTTCTTGAGCTGGGCGCGGCGGGCGGGTGCAGGACATGTCTCGCCCCTCGGGCTCAACATCCATTCCACTTATGGTCTATGGCATGCCTATCGCGCCGCGTTGCTGTTTCCTGTGGCATTCGACATTCCGCCCCAATCTGCAGGCGCGCATCCCTGTGAAACATGCCCAGACAAGCCCTGCCTGACCGCCTGCCCGGTCGGTGCATTCGACGGAACGTCCTATGCGGTTGATACGTGTGCATCCCACGTGGAATCGCCCGCAGGGGCGGATTGCCTTGTCAATGGATGCCTGGCCAGGCGCGCCTGCCCTGTCGGCCAAGGCTTCACCTATCATCCCTATCAGGCGCAATTCTTCATGCGCGCGTTCATTGAGTCCCGCCGCGGTGTATAGGAATGTTCAGCGCAAACTGGATGCGGGCCAGAACATTATTCTTGATGGCGGCACGGGAACAGATATCCAAAGACGCGGCGCACCGATGAGCGGCGAGACCTGGTGCGCCGATGTCAACCTGACCCATCCCGAAATCGTTCAAATGGTGCATGAAGATTATATCCGCGTGGGAGCCGATGTGATCTGCGCCAACACTTTTGCAACCAGCGCCCTCTCCTTCAATGTCTATGGTCGAGATAAAGAACTTTTGAAAATAGATGCCACGGCGGTTGCCATTGCGAAGAAGGCGGCGGCCGGGACACAGGTTGCCGTCGCGGGCTCAATCTCCACCATGCGACCCGTAGCTGCTGGCTCCGACCGCACCCTGAAAGATGTCGAATGGACAGAGCCTGAAGCGCGCGAACTGTTCCGTCGCAAGGCGGAGAATCTGGCTGTCACCGGCATTGACCTCATCATGATGGAGATGATGAGGGACGAGGACTATTCGCTGTTCGCCACCGAGACGGCAATGGCAACCGGACTTCCAGTCTGGGTGGGAATTTCCGTAGAAAGGCGCGAAGACGGCAAGCTTTCGGGCTTTGGGCGGAATGACCAGTTGCTGGACGATATTGCGCGGGCATTGTCGGCTACGGGGCCGGCGGCCATGAGCATCATGCACACCTCTCCCAATGATACGGACGAGGCTTTGCAGATTTTGCGTAAATATTGGGATGGCCCACTGGCCGCCTATCCCGAATGCGGTTATTTCAAAAGCCCCAACTGGCAATTTGTTGATGTGATTGCGCCTGATGATCTTGTGGCCAAGGCGCAAGACTGGCAGAAACTGGGCGTTTCCATATTTGGCGGCTGCTGTGGCCTGGGACCCGGCCACATTGCGGCGCTGGCAAAGGAGTTCAAACAATGAAGACTGGATCATGCCTGTGTGGGGCGGTGAGGTATAAGGCACAAAACTTGCGCGATGTTGTCGCCTGCCACTGCGGGCAGTGCCGCAAGCAGACTGGCACCTATATGTCAGCCACCGGTGTCTTGGACACTGATTTGAACATTATCGAATCACGTGGGCTCAAATGGTTTCGCTCAAGCCGCACCGCCCAACGGGGATTCTGCCAGGAATGCGGCTCAGTCTTGTTCTGGAAGGGCGATGGCAAGGACTACACTGCCATTTCAGCTGGCTCGCTGGATGGCAAAACGGACCTCAAACTTGAAGGCCATATCTATTGCGATGATGCGGGCGACTATTACGAGATTGCCGGTGGTGGGTACAAGTTGGCCCAGTGGAACTAAGTGAGGAGGAGACAGTTGCAGGCAGGCAACCATCTCCTTGAAATCACTCCAAACGAACAATACGTTTCCGGCGCTGGGCGACTAAAGCAGGAAACTCTCAGGTTTGCCGGGAAGCCAATACTTTAGCGCGCCCGAGAGTGATCCCTTTTCAATAGTTATTTAGGACAGCCTGCTTTGCCCACATCATCAGGACCGTCACAGCCGCTGTCGTCCGTTTCGCCTTCATCATTGTCGTTATCATCATCGTCGTCATCATGGTCATCATGATCATTGTCATGGCCACCGTGACCCGAGTTATCGCTTGGACCGGAATTGTCGCTATCCGAACCGCTGCCTGAGCTATCCGATCCCTTCGCATAGGCTTGCGATGGGCCAAATGGGTCAAAATTTGTGAAAATTGGACCTGCGGTGAGAATGCCAAGCCCGAGGAGTAAACCAAGAATTGAAGTTGAGTTGCGCATGTTTTTAGACCTCTCATTGTTTCCTTTGAAACCAGACCCCCTGGTTCATTTGCCAGAGATACCAATGTTCAGATGAGGAGGCCCTGAAACCGGTTTTCAGCGAACTGTCATCTTGAGCAGCCAACCAAATCAAATAGAAAGGAGACGGTTGCGGGCAAGCAACCATCTCCATGAAATCACTCAGTTTACCAAGATTTCCCCGCGCTGGGCAGCGTTATTGGAAACTTTTTAAGCTTGGCAGACAGGTCAAGGGCAATCGACCTGACATGGAGTGACTGGTTCTGAACCGGCAGCAGGCCAGATGTCCGAATCTGAATACAGGAACTTATCGTCCCCACGAGCCTCTAAAATGGGGACGAATTGTTGTTTCAAAACCACATTGAAGTGACCGAATTTCAGGTCCGCTTACTGAACCTCAGTGACAGTTAACTTTCCATTTACGCGTTCAGCGGTGAACTTGATTTTTGTGCCCGGCTTGAACTTGGGCAGCATGGTCGCATCCTTGACTGCAAACACCATGGTCATGGCGCCCATGTCGAGATTCTTGAGCGGTTCATGCTTTATGGTGACCTTCAGCTGTTTTTCGTCAACTTTCTTGACAAGACCGCTCGTCATCTCAGTGCCACTAGCCGATGTCGAAAGCATTGCAGCAAGCAGGGCTGATACAGTGAGTAGCTTCTTCATGATTGTATCCTTCACAATAGACAGTTGTTGATGGTTGTTGCTTTGAATCTGATTATCAATTCTTGGTGACTTTCAGCGGCCCGTGCATTCCGGATTCGTAGTGGCCGGGAATGAGGCACGCGAAGGTGTAATCTCCAGACTTCGAGAAGGTCCAGATGATCTGGCCCGTTTCACCAGGAGCAAGCCGCAATGAGTTGTCATCTGCATGTTCCATGTCGGGGTTCTTTTCCATCTCGACCTTGTGAGCTAGAACATTGGCTTCGGTGTCCATGACAAACTCGTGATCCGCCTCTCCTTTGTTAGTGAAGTTCAGGACCACAGTTTCACCTTCCCGGAATTGCAGTTTCTTGGGCTCAAAAATCATCTTTCCGTCATTGGTTTCGCGCATTGTGATGTTAATGGTGCGCTTGGCCTTAGCCTTTGCGCCCGCCATGCCCAGGGAATACTCATCATGATCCTCCTCATGAGTGCCGGTGGCAAACGCGCCATTTCCCAGTGCCAAAGCTGCAGTCATGGACGCAATAATCAGTAACCTCATAGTTTTCCTCATTGGTTGATGAATAATTCAAAGTGTCTTGAGATGGGTTTCAGTTCTATCCGACAGTTTTCCTTGGCGGCGCGGTTTTGGCATCGCCAGACTTGACCGGCTCTGGCAGATCGCCTGTCCACTCGTATGCGACCGTACCTTCGGGATGCTTGTACCAACCCGGATCGGCGTAGTCGCCGGCTGACAAGCCCTCACGGACTTTGACAACTGAGAACATGCCACCCATTTCAATGGCGCCGAACTGACCAAAGCCAGTCATCATCGGCAGAGTGTTGTCTGGAAGCGGCATTTCCATCTCGGCCATGTCAGCCATGCCATTCTCACCCATTGGCATGTACTCCTCTTGCACCTTTTGGATTTTTTCTGCGATTTTGGACTTGTCCGTGCCGATAAAAGTGGGAATGTCATGCCCCATGGCGTTCATGGTGTGATGCGACTTGTGGCAATGGATGGCCCAGTCGCCTTCGTATTTTGCGTCGAATTCGTAGGCCCGCATACCGCCGACTGGAATGTCAATCGTTACCTCCGGCCATCTTGCTTCAGGCCGCACCCAACCACCGTCAGTGCAGGTTACTTCAAAATCATAGCCATGCATGTGGATGGGATGGTTTGTCATAGTCAGATTGCCAACGCGCACACGCACCTTGTCATTCTTGCCAACAACTAAATGACTGATGCCGGGAAACACACGGCTATTCCAAGACCATATATTAAAGTCGACCATGGTCATGATCTTGGGCATGTAAGAACCAGGATCAATGTCATAAGCATTCAGCAGAAACACGAAGTCCCGGTCCACGCGCATGAACTTCGGGTCTTTGGGATGAATGACAAAGAATCCCATCATACCCATGGCCATCTGAGTCATCTCGTCAGCATGAGGGTGGTACATAAATGTACCGCTCTTTACGAGATCGAACTCGTACACGAAGGTCTTTCCAGCGGGAATACCGGGCTGGGTTAACCCAGTCACACCATCCATTCCTGACGGCAAAATCATGCCGTGCCAGTGGACTGATGTATGTTCCTTGAGTTTGTTCGTGACGAAAATGCGCACACGGTCACCTTCGACGGCTTCAATCGTCGGTCCAGGCGACTGTCCGTTATAGCCCCAGAGATGCGCCACCATGCCCGGTGCGAACTCTCTATTTACTGGCTCCGCCACAAGGTGGAACTCCTTCACTCCGTTGTTCATGCGGTGTGGAAGTGTCCACCCATTCAGTGTCACAACGGGTTGATAGTCAGGCCCGCTGATAGGAAAAATCGGCGGCTGCATGTCGGGGGATTTCATGATGGCTGCCTCAGGCAGGGACATTGCCATGGTTTTTGTCCATGCGGCCGCACTGGCTAGAACCGCCCCTGCGCCGATGATGCTACGACGATTGATCATGTTTGTTTCTCCAAAAATATCATGTGCTTCAATGGCCAGCGCTCCCACCTTCGGCGAGTGACACGCCGCCACCGCCACTGCTGCCGCCGTATCCGCCATGAATGGCAGAGCGCAGATCAACTTCAGCCAACCAAAAATTCTGTTTGGCATTGACGGACATGAGCCTGGCATTGGTAGAGGCCCGCGTGTCGTTAAGCATCTCAAATGTGCTGGAAATCATGCCGTTGTACTCGAGCAGGACCTCCTGCTTGATGACGTCACGCAATGGCACAATCTTGTCCCGGTAATGCAGCGCAATCTCATGGCTTGACTTGTATTTGTCGTAGGCGCCACGGGCTTCAGAACGAATGTTCACTGCTTTCTCGGCAAGACGGTTGGCCGCGCGCATGTACATGAACTCGGCTTTGCGCATCCGCGCTTTACCAGAGTCAAATATTGGAATCGCAAACTCAAGCTCAATCCGCTTCTTGGTCAGTTCGGTCGGCCCGCCAGCTTTCGGCTTTTCAAGCTCAACGGCAGCAACAAGTTCCAGGTCGGTGAGATAGCGCGTGGCATTTTCAAGTTTGTGTTCGCGTGCAACAGCTTCCAGTTCATACTTGGCGATTTGGAGATCAACGCGCGTCCGCAATGCTTCCGTTTCAATGCCGGTTTTCACAATTGTCCGAGCGGGCAGTTTTGGCAAGGATGATGACAACAAGTAATTTAAGTCGTCGCCCCAAACACCCATAAGCCTGTTCAGTGCTTCCCGCGCCTCACGTTCACTGATGCGAGATTCGGAAAGTTGCCCAGAGATCTCGGCAAATACGACGTGTTCACGTGCTTGCGCGGCCTTATTGAACGCGCCTGTGCGGCCCAGTTCCTTTGCGAGTTCAGAGCTTGCATCTGAGGCCGTCTGGGCTTGAAGCAAATAGGAAACGGTCTCCTTCGCTGCCACCGCCTTGATCCAAGCCCGCTGCGTATCAAAAGCGAGCTTCAATGCGGAGTACGCGGCCTGATGTTGCGCCTCCCTGAATTTCGCTTCGGCAATATCGACGCGTTTCTCCCGAGTGATCAGCGCGAGAAGATTGCCGACAATCGCAGACTCAAAAATCCGGACTGTGGCCTTTTCGGCGGTGCCGATGGAAACGACTGGATTCATTAGCATCGTTTCCTGCCACATTTCGGCAGACGAAATGCCAATCTCCGCGAGGTCTGCTTGCAAGCCCTTGTTGTTGAGAATGGCAACACGCATAGCCATGTCCCGCGTCAAGGTTTTGTTTTTCAAAATAGCGCGTGTTTGGGACGCCGCTCTCTGCGCTTCCTCCTGAGACTGCACCCAGACAGGTCGCTTGCCCGTTGCCGCGACAATGTGGGCCGAAGCGCCCTGAAGCCCATACTTCGAGTCTTCAAGCCGTTTCCAGTCAGAATTCGAAGCACAACCAGCCAATAGGCCAGATGTGAGAATCGCAAAGACGGCCTTATTGAGGGCTACATTCATTTTTCTCTCCCTCTGGCTTTTCGCACTTCTCCTTTTCCGCACCGTCTTCCGGGACCCATGCTTCCGGTACAACAGGCTCGCGATGGGTGTAGCCTGTTAACGTCGCGTGATGGTGTGTCCTCGGCACTTTTGCGCCCGCTTTGACAGGTGATTTGTGTGGCAAGACCTCGGGGAGAGGGCTTGGCGATGCGCACCCAGCAAGCAGCAAAGGCACAACGACGACAAACAGCGTTGCTTTCATGATAGTTCCGACAATGAAAAAAATGACGATGGGTGAGCTAGGGCGAGCCTAACTCAAGGCGGATTCCGAGTATGGAATCACGCGCGAGGGGGCCGCTTCAGGCCAAAGTTGATGCGCGAAGTCAGCTGATCGGCTTCAAGCATACTATGAACTACAAAGTTAGAGGCGAATGCAATAGCAGAACCAGATTCAATCATGTCAACCGTCGAGCAAACCATGTCGCAACAGTCCGTGTTCGTCTTGCTCGACTGGCCACCCGATTTCTCTTCGCAAGGCGCACTTACCGCAGCAGCGTGACCATGCCCGGTTGCAGGAGTTATCTTGGCATCCATGGTATGATGAAACGCCATAGCCTGCTGCGACAACGAAGAAGAGAACGCAAACGAAAACATGACACAGAGTGCCACGATCAATCTTACATATCGCGCCAAGTCGAATCTCATGGGAGTTGCATATAGAAAAATCCTGTGGGGTCAAGTTACACTTTGGTCACGACCACGTTACCCTCGCCGCATGCCCTGTTGCATCACTCTGATCAGAACAGCCAATATGCCAGTAAGCAGTTCCGCAGACTGATGGAAGACAATGATGTCACCTGTTCGATGAGCAGGTCAAGGAACGTGCGGGACAATGCCGCGATGGAGAGCTTTTTCTCTTGCTCAAGACGGAACGAACAGCGCGTAAAGTCTATCGATCACGTGACCAGGCCAAAGCCCATGTGTTCAGCAGCCCATATAGCTATGATGCGGCCAATGATGGGCACCTGAAACGCATTGTCAGCACGCCGTCATCGAAGCCTGAAATAAAAAGGAGATGGTTGCGGGCAAGCAACCATCTCCACTAAATCACTCTCTTCTGCAAACTTTTTTCCCTCGCTGGACGGCGAAACTGGGAAATTTACTAAGCTCGCTAAGGAAGGTCGAGGGCAATCAACCTGCCGTAGAGTGATTATTTCTCAAAACTTTTATTTACTAAACTTACTACACATACCAACTCACGATTTCCGTCCGGTATGATTAATAACTACAATACATTGCCTGACGAAACCGTGAGCGGCGCTGTCAGCATTTTGTCAGTTTGCGAGAGGGCCTCCAAATCCGTCTCCAGTTCGCCATAGCCGGTAAAACGGTATTCAAAGGCCAAGCCCAGTTTTTCAGCTGATTTTCTAGCGTTTTCAATTATTTGCTCATCATGAACCTGGGCAAGATAGACAATTTTTGTATAGTTCCCGAAGTAGGAGGACAGCAATTCCGGGTGCCGATCCAGCCCCAGGCCAGCCCAAATTAGCCTGTCAAAATGTCGCGCCAGATAGTCCGTCAGGTAAAAGGCTGTGAATTCATCCTCTGATTTTGCAGCAAATTCGGGGTTTCCGGAGAAAAACGCATAGCAATGGGGCCCGTCGATTCGCTCGACGCCCTCTTCGTCCAGCATTTTGTCGAGCAAGCCGCCGGTGCCGCAATCGCCATAAAGCACAAAAATGGACTTGTATTTGTCCCGATTGGCCCGGATTTTCTCACGCACTGCGGGAACGATGAAGTGTGGCGTATTGTGCCATTTGGCGGGCAGGCACTGTACATCAAAGGCCGTCCAGCGGTTGCGCTCAATGAGGTCAACAATCTCACGGGCCAGGGCCCCGCAGGCGATCAGCAGCACATCACCGTTGCCCGTGGCAAACTGGAACTCTTCCGATGGCTTGAGGTCTACGGTCGTCAAGGGATTTAGCCCTTGGCCAATTGATTGTGCTTGCGCGCCATAAAGGCCTTGGCGGTTTCAACGGCCACGGCCGCGTCACGGCAATATGCATCTGCGCCAATGGCCTTGGCGAATTCTTCGTTGAGGGGAGCGCCGCCCACCATCACCACGTAGTCATCGCGCATGCCTTTTTCCTTCAAGGTATCAATGACGACTTTCATATAGGGCATTGTGGTGGTGAGAAGCGCCGACATGCCGAGAATATCGGGCTGATGCTCTTCAATAGCGGCCAGATATTTTTCAACAGAATTGTTAATGCCCAAATCGATGACTTCGAAGCCCGCGCCTTCCATCATCATGCCAACGAGGTTTTTGCCGATGTCATGAATGTCGCCCTTGACGGTGCCTATCACCATTTTGCCCAGGCGCGGCGCGCCTGTCGCTATCAGAAGCGGCCGCAAAATGAACATGCCAGCTTTCATGGAATTGGCGGCCAGCAAGACTTCCGGCACAAACAGAATGCCATCGCGGAAATCAATGCCGACGATGCGCATGCCTTCAACCAGCGCTTCCGTCAAAACCCTATAGGGAGCCCAGCCGCGGCCCAGCAGAATGTTAACGGCGGTTTCAACCTCTTCCTTCAAACCGTCATAGAGATCGTCATGGACCTGCAGCACCAGATCTTCATCATTAAGGGAGTTCAGATCAAGTTCGCCGTCATCGCTCATGGGGGGACTCCGAGGGTCTATTTATCTTTAATACAATAGGGCAATTGCTGCGCCAAACCGGGTCATCACGCGACATTCACATGCCGGAAAGCGACGGTTGAAGCAAGCGCAAATGACGGCTATTGGTAACGCCCTCCTGCCCCTTTCCCGGAAAGATTTGACGTGGCCGCACCCCTCGACATCGCAAGCATCCGCGCCCAGTTTCCTGCTCTGGCAATCAATGATGGGAACGCGCCCCGCGTCTATTTCGACAATCCGGCGGGAACCCAGGTTCCCAGCCAGGTGATTGACCGGACAGTTGATACGCTGACTTCGAAAAACGCAAATCTCGGCGGCTATTTCACCACCACACGCGAGGCCGGAGCCATGGTGGACATGGCGCACCAGGCATGCGCTGATTTCTACAATGCCCGGAGCGCATCCGAAATTGTCTTCGGGCAGAACATGACAACATTGACACTGCACATGTCGCGCTGCCTGGGCCGAAAGTTCAAACGCGGAGATGAAATCGTGCTGTCGCGAATGGACCATGATGCCAACGTGGCCCCCTGGCTGCTGCTCGCCGATGATCTTGAACTGGTTGTGAAGTGGATGGATTTTGACCCGGAAACTTACGAGTTCCCGGAAGATGCTCTCCGCAAGGTGCTTTCGGACAAAACGCGCCTTGTGGCTCTGGGGCTGGCTTCAAATTGCACCGGCACCGTGAACGACGTGAAGACATTTGCGCTGGAAGCCAAAGCTGCCGGCGCGCTGGTTTATGTGGACGCGGTTCAATATGCGCCGCATTACGCCATCGACGTGCAAGCGCTGGGGGCTGATGTTCTGGTGTCATCCGCTTACAAATGGTTTGGGCCCCACATGGGAATTTTATGGGCGCGCGAAGAACTGCTGACGGAAACTTTCGCCTATAAGGTGCGGCCTGCGGGCGATGATCTGCCCCACAAATTTGAAACCGGCACCTTGAGCCATGAAGGCATGGCTGGGTGTTTGGGGGCCGTCGAATATCTTGAGCAGTTCGGCCAGGGAGATACACGGGCCAAACGCATCTCCACCGCATGGGACAAGCTTGTTGCCCATGAGCACGAAATCACACTGAAGTTGATGGACGGCTTGCGAAGTGTCAAAGGCCTGACGATCCGCGGGCTGACATCGGCCAATGCCTTGCACCGCCGGGTTCCAACCGTTTCATTCACGCTGGATGGCCACCACCCCAATGCCCTGGCGCAAGGCTTTGCGGCGGAGAACATGTTTGTTTGGTCTGGCCATAACTATGCCATCGAGCCCGTCGGCCGCATGGGGCTTCTGGAAAAAGGCGGCGTGTTGCGCGTGGGCCTGGCGCATTACAATACAACGAATGAAGTTGAGCAGTTTCTTTCCTGCCTCACCCGCATCATCAGGAATTAGCACATGGCCTATAGAATCGCAGTTATCGGTCTTGGCAAAATTGCGATGGACCAGCATCTGCCCTGCATTGCGAAGAACAAGGACTTTCAACTTGTTGCTGGCGTGAGCCGCAATGCGAAGCTTGATAGTGTTCCGTGCTTTGAATCTCTTGCAGCACTTATAGCGGGCGGCATCGCCGTTGATGCGGTGGCGCTATGCACCCCGCCATCGGTGCGGTTGGCCATGGCGCGGCAAGCGCTTGATGCAGGTTATCATGTTCTCATCGAAAAGCCACCGACACCCACGGTTGGGGAAATGGTGGCGATGATAGATTATGCGCGCGCGAAGAAACGTGTGCTCTATGCGACGTGGCATTCGCGTTACAACAAGGCGGTTGACGAGGCCAAAGCGAGGCTTGCGGGCAAGCACATAACGAAAATGAAAGTCATCTGGCGCGAGGATGTCAGGCGCTGGCATCCCAATCAGGAATGGATTTGGGAGCCCGGCGGCTTCGGCGTCTTCGATCCTGGCATCAATGCGTTGTCTATTGTCACCAAGATCATGCCGGAGCCGATTTTTGTTGAGCGTGCCGTGATTGAAGTGCCGTCCAACAAGGCAACGCCGATTGCCGCGCAGATAAAGTTCAAACATGCTGATGGGGGTTCGGCTAACATGTCCGCCGATTTCGACTGGCGTCAAACCGGCGAGCAAACCTGGGAGATTGAGATCGCCACAGCGGATGGAATGTCGCTGTTTCTGAAACGCGGCGGATCTATCCTCGAAATCAACGGTAAGCAGATCATGGAAGCGCCATTGGAAGAATACGAATTGATCTACGAACACTTCCCCGAGTTGCTCAAGCGAGGAGAGACGTTTGCCGATGTAGCACCCCTGCAGCTTGTCTGTGATTGCTTCATGCTGGGCAGGCCGGCGCTGGTTGAGGCTTTTGTTTAGAGGCCCGGCTCCAACAACATTTCAAGCATTCGCTCAGGGCGGTTCAAAAAATCGCGCGTGATCTGATAATGTTCAGTGTCTTTGTATTCCACCCGCTCCAACCCTCTGGAGCTGATCTGATAAATCCAGGCATCGGGATATGCCATCAATATCGGCGAGTGCGTAGCAATGACGAAAAAGACTCTCCATGCGATTGCTTGTGGAGGGAGACCCCGCCAAACGAGTCAATTATTGGCGGTGAGTTCGCGGGTTCGCTATCCAATCTTTCTATTTCAGTTGCGACATTGAAATAGCTTTCTGCGCGCAGAAAAAAACCGTCGCGCGCGCGCTTTACGGATTTCACCAATCTCAGGACTTTATGCAAATCCGAATGTGCCTTATGTGTATTGAAATTGAAGTTCTTTGAGCCCCCCTCGGCGTTAAATCCCCATGCCATTGCAATTGCTTCTATAACGGTTGATTTTCCAGAACCATTTTCGCCAATCAGGAAAGTCACGTTTGGATGGAATTCAACTTCGTGAAATTTGGATATGGCCGGCAAGGAAAACGGGAATTCAGTCCGGTTATCGACACCATCCCATAACAGCCTTGCTTTCAAGAGGTAGTGCTCTGCCTCATAAGATTTCATGTTGAAATGATAGCTGCACGATGCCAGTTAACGCAAATGCGGTGCGCTTATTTGGTTAGCGGTTAATTCCCCCGACGCCGCTCCCGTTTCGCGGCACCTTCGGCGGCGGTGTCAATGCCTTTGGCCAATACCGAGACCGGACCCAGGCGCTCTTCGATGAGCTCAATCGAAGGCCTTGAGCCCCTGGTGTAGCCTTCCAGCGACTTCCGCATGGCGGCCAGATGGTGCGGGCTGGTGCCGCAGCAGCCGCCAATGATTTTGGCGCCGGCGTCGAGGGCGATGCGGGCGTAGTCGGCCATCAGTTCGGGGGTTCCGGTGTAGTGGATGTGGCCATCCTTGTATTGGGGAATGCCGCAATTGCCTTTGGCGACGACCGCCGCATCCGGACGGGCCTCACTGATTCCCAAAATCGTTGCGATCAACTCCGATGCGCCAACACCGCAGTTGGCGCCGATGGCCACGGGCTGGGTTGAAAGCGAGCCTGCAAGCGCGCCAAAAGCCTTGGGCGTGATGCCCATCATGGTACGGCCGTTGGTGTCAAAACTCATGGTGGTCACAAGTGGCAGGCCAGCCTTGGCAGCCCCTTCAACGGCGGCGCGCAACTCTTCCTCGGAAGACATGGTTTCAATCCAGAGCACATCAACACCACCCTCTTTCAAGGCCATGGCCTGTTCTTCAAAGGCGGAGACACCCTCTTCGTGGGGCATGGTGCCGACGGGCATGAAAATTTCGCCCGTGGGGCCAATGGAGCCTGCCACATAGACAGCGCGGCTAACGGCACCCGCTTCGGCGCGGGCGAGCTTTGCCGCCGCCATGTTGATTTCGCGAACCTTGTCCTGATCATTGTGAAGCTTCAGGCGATGGCGATTGCCACCAAAGGTATTGGTGAGAATGATATCGGCGCCAGCCTCGATGAATTCCCGATGGAGCTTTCGCACCCGGTCCGTGTGCTGAAAATTCCAGAACTCCGGCGCATCGCCTGAAACCAGGCCCATCTGGAAATAGTTGGTTCCGGTCGCCCCATCGGCCAGGAGCCAGGGCCGGGTGGCAAGTGCTTCAGTGAATGATGGATGCGCCATGGAAACCTCTCAATATAAAGAACTCTTTATATGGTATCCAACCGCTTTGCAAAGCCCTATTGCGCTGGCAGATCCACCGCAACCCGCAGGATGGACAGCCTATCGCGCCGCTCGATTCTGACCTTCACAGCCTCCGGCGTGACTGAGACATGCCGGGTAATGGCATCAATGATATCTTTCCTCATCTCGCTCAGCAGATTCATCCGGCTGGAGTTGGCGCGTTCGTGGGTGAGCAAAACCTGCAACCGTTCGCGGGCAACGGGCGCCGTGCCCGGTTGCAGATCACGGCGCTTGAACAAACCAAAAAAACTCATGCCGCTCTCCCGCCGAAGATCTTGTTGATCAGATTGAAGCGGTCATGCGGAACATTCATTGCGACACTCTCGCCGATAAGCCTGCGGGCCGCGTCGGCATAGGCGCGCGCCGGTGCCGAGAGCGGATTTGCCAGTGTCACGGGCTGGCCCAGGTTTGAGGCGCGCAACACCTGGTCACTTTCCGGAATGATGCCGAGGAGCGGCACGGACAAAATATCCATCACGTCTTCCACCCGCAGCATGTCGCCCCGCCCGGCGCGAGCCGGATCAAAGCGGGTGATCAGCAGGTGTTTTTCAACCAACTCGCCCTTTGCCGCCCTTTCAGTCTTGGCATCGAGAAGTCCGATGATGCGATCTGAATCGCGCACTGATGAAACTTCCGGGTTGGTCACAATCACCGCCGCATCGGCATGGCGCATGGCCATGACGGCGCCGCGTTCAATGCCTGCGGGGCTGTCGCAAATGATCCAGTCAAATTGCCCGCGCAATTCCTTGATGACACGGGCCAGGCCCTTTTCGCTCAGGGCATCCTTGTCGCGCGTTTGCGAGGCCGCAAGCAGGGACAGGGTTTCAATGCGCTTGTCCTTGATCAGCGCTTGATGCAGCTTGGCGTTGCCCTGGGCCACGTTGATGAGATCATAAACCACGCGGCGCTCCGCCCCCATGACGAGATCGAGATTGCGCAAGCCAACGTCGAAATCGACGACGACGACATTTTTTCCACTAAGTGCGAGGGCGGCGCCCAAGGCAGCGGTGGAGGTTGTTTTGCCCACGCCTCCCTTGCCAGACGTTACGACGACAACTTTCGACATTGGAATTGCTCCTGACATTTTCAGTTCATTGTTTCGATATTCATGATGTCTTGATTGAGCCGCGCCTGCACCGAAGTGCCGCGCAATTTGGGATCAAAGTCATCCGCCGTTTTGTAGAGGCCGTCGATCACCAGGATCTCGGCATCAAATTTATTGCAGAATATGCGCGCGCTGGCATTGCCATTGGTGCCCGCGAAAGCCCGGCCGCGCAGGCTGCCATAAACATGGATTGAACCACCCGCGATGATTTCCGCGCCCGACGCCACAGAGCCAACAACGGTCACATCGCCATGGGGGAAAATAATCGATTGGCCGGAGCGCACCGGATAATCGATCAGCAGTGCCGAGCAGTCGGGAACGGCGGGTTCAAGTGGTTCATTATCGACAATCTTCAGCGGTTCAGGCCGGACCGGTTTGCGCTCTTCCGGTGGCTGGAAAATGCCGCCGGGCTGGGCGGCGCCAGGCAGTGGCGCCAGCCTTGCCGGCAGCCATTGTGGGTTCACGCCTTCCACCGCGATGAGCCTGAGATCGCGGCTTTCAATATGAGCCACGATCTCAAATGCTTCTTCCCTGGTGACGGCGATGTTGTGCAGATCGAGCACAATGGGCCGGTTTGAAAAAAAGCTCGGAGACTTGGTCTCCCAGCGGTCCAGCTCGGCGAGCCACTCATCCAGAGGGCGCTCGGGAGACAGGGCGAAGGCCAGATAAGAACGGCCCAATAAACGAAATGATATCCGCGACTTAACAGCTACTGACACGATGAACACCCTCAAACACAACGCACCCCAGACCTGAGATTTCGCCAGATTATGGTTAATAAAGGGTTAACGAAATGTTACAGAGCGGGATAAATCATCGCGCTGATCGACCACTCCAGCATGCATAGGCCGCCTCGCTCGCCAGCAAATTCATCTTCTCGTTGATGACTGACTCCGCCGGTTTTTCACCGGACGCCTTGAGTTTCAGCAGCGCCGTTTCAAGGTCGCAAATATCGGAAAACCGCATCACCGGAGCAAAATATTTTTCCTCGTTGTTTTCTTTTCCATGGGCGCAGAAAATTTCTGTCTGCGCGCTGATAAGAGCAAGCAGGCGCTGCGTCGAAGCGAGATAGTCATGCAAATCAGATCCCGGCACTTGGGCATAAAGCGGGCCGGGGTAGATGAAATCCGCGGCAAACAGGATATTCGCGTCGGCCTCCCACAGGGAAATTGAATCAGGTGAGTGACCCGGCGTGTGGACCAGCTCAACCTTGCGCCCACCCAGATCGATTTCATGGCCAATCGGAAGCCAAGCATTCACGGCAACGGGCTTCCAAACCATGTTTTCGTAATGACCAAGGTAGAGATCGTCGCTGGCCTGCAAAACGCCATCAATATTGCAGGCTCTGAGAATTGGCAGATCGGCCATTGCGATGTTGCTAAAGCGATGCAGGTTTCCCGTGTGGTCGAAATGCATGTGAGAGGGCAGCACTATGAGCGGTTTGCTGGTGAGGGATTCAACCACCGGGGCAATGTTGCGGATGCCGGGGCCTGTGTCGAAAAGCAAGGCGCGGGTTTGGCCTTCGATCAGATAATTCCAGTTCACTTGATGGTAGTGGGATTCACCAATGGCGGTCACGCCTTCCGCGATTTGTTCGATGGCATACCAATCATCAAACCATCGGAAGGACACGTCAGGCCTTTTCCGCGCCGTAGAACAAGGAGACCACATGTTGTGCTTCAGCGAAAAACAGCCAGCGCTCGAGAACTGCCGCGAAGAGAACCGCGGGTGCTGCGACGAAAGAGAACCATGGTGTGATCTGGCATGCGGCGAGGGCGAGAACTGTCAGTAACAGAAACAGGAACACGGTGTTTCGCAATTTCAGCGCGTGTTTGCGGGCGACGGCAAAGCCCATTTCCTTCATGATGTAATTCTCGGAGGTATGCGGCACTTCCCATTGGCGCACACCTGCGCCCAGGCCTGTGGCAGCAGCCATAGTGTGGGTCCGTTCAGCATTGTCGATGCTGCGCCAATAAAGATACTTCAAGAGCACGACGAGGAGTGTTGCAACGGCGGCAAGGGCTGGCTGGAAAATCTGGTAACGGCCAAAAATAGTGGCAATGCCGGTGAGCAGCCCTGCGCCAGAGGCCAACGAGAACGCAAGATAGACCGGAACTGTATAGGGATTATTCCAGGCGCGAATTGTCGCCAGCGTTGAATAGATTTTTCCGGTGCAAGAAACCGTGATGGCGCACAAGACTGCCGTTGCAATGCCGAGCGGAGCAATGAGACCGGGTGCGGGCAGGATGTTCGTCCAGGCGGCAATAAACACAAGCGCAGGAAGATAGGTTGCAACAGCCACCACACCCTCGCGCGAAAGCCATGAACTGCGCCATTGGGAAAATGCCCGCCAGGCCCTTTCGGGGCGGCCCAAATGGAATGTTGATGACAGCAGGCCCAGTGTAATGAGGCCCAGCGCAATCACCGCCGCGACAAGACCGAAAACCGGATTTGAAACTGTCCCATGGTTGAAACCAACAAGTCCTAACAAGGCCAGCAGGCCATAGCCCGCGCCCGACGCAGTGGTAAAAAGAATAACGGAATATGCGGGATTCATTTAACGATGTCAGCCTTCAAGCTTGTCTGAGTGATCTTCCTGGATGGCCGCCGATGCCGTGCCGCTGCCCAGCAGTTTGTCGGCCCATTTGAATAACCGGTCCATGGCTGAGCCGTCGCCTTTTGGCAGTGCGACAGCTTTTGAAGTTTGCGCGTCCCGGCGCTTACGGGGCGGCAGATACTTGTTCACGGGCTTAAAGCCCATCTCCGGCAACAGATCGAAACCTTCGCGCGCCTGAACGAGTTGCGAGACATCGGAACTGGGATCGCCCAAATCTCCGAAGTGGCGGGCTCCGGTGGGGCATGCCTTGACACAGGCGGGGACACGATCTTCGGGCTCCAAATTCGTGTTGTAAATCCGGTCCACACACAGCGTGCATTTTTTCATGACGCCCACTGTGTAATCATATTCGCGCGCGCCATAAGGGCAGGCCCACGAGCACAGCTTGCAGCCGATGCAGGTATCGGGATTCACCAGCACTATGCCATCCTCGGCGCGTTTGTAGGACGCACCCGTGGGACAGACCGTAACGCAAGCGGGGGTTTCACAATGCAGGCACGAGCGCGGGAAATTCACAACCCGGCTGTCGTCCCTGCCTTCTTCTTTCACTTCATAGCCATGCACGCGGTTGAGCCACACGCCCGATGGATCAGAGCCGTAAGGGTCCGTGTCAGAAAGTGGTGCTGAATAGCCTTGCGTGTTCCATTCCTTGCAAGACGTGGCGCAAGCCTGACAGCCAACGCAGGTATCAAGGTCAATGACGAGGCCGAGCTTTTTCTGGTTTGGCTGTGGGGTTGGCAGCGATGTCATCTTTTCACTTTCAAAATCGTGAACTGGGGAGCGCTCATGGCGGATTGGTCCGCTGCTTTTGCAACCCGCACTTTGAGGTCGTACCAGGCGGCTTGGCCGGTAATGGGGTCGCTGTTGGAGAAGCGGTAGCCGCCTTCGCGTTCGGGCAGAAGGTCGGAAATCAAGTGATTGAGCAGGAAGCCTTTTTGGGCCTCTGGTGCATTGGCGCTGAGCCCCCAGGTGCCTGATCGCTTGCCAATGGCGTTCCACGTCCAAACTGTATCGGGGTTCACGCCACTCATGAGTTTCACCTGACCCTTGATCTGGCCATGGTGCGAGGTGACCGTCACCCAGTCACCATCGGCAATGCCAAGTGATGCGGCGCGATCAGTGTTCATGTAGAGCCAATTGCGCCCGAGGATTTGCCGCAGCCAGGAATTTTGCGAACCCCAGGAGTGGTACATGGCCATGGGACGCTGGGTGATGGCATGCATGGGGAAATCACTTTCTGAAACCATGTCGCCTTCAAAGGGCGGATACCAGAAGGGGACGGGATCAAAATATTTCCTGATGCGGGCGCGATGCTCCGCGGGCGGAATGTTTTTTCCATGCCCCTGGGCAGCCAGCCGGAACTTCTGCAAGGGCTCGCAATAGAGTTGGTGGATGATGGGTTCCGGCTTTCCCATGAAGCCAAAAAAAGTGGCCCAATCCAGATAATCCCAATTCACATGACGGTAGTATTTCATGTGATCGGGCAATTCATGGAACCAGTGGCAGCCGTTTTCGATATAGGCTTTGAGCTGATCGGGGTTTGGTGTCCCCCTGCCCTGGTGACGGCCATTGGGACCACGGAAACCGGCGAGCGGACCAAGACCGGGCGCGCGTTCATGGTTCACGATGTAATCGGGATAGCCGCCGGGATAGCGCGGGTTGCCATCGGGCCTGGTCATGCCGGGAAGACCGAGCCTTGCGCCCAAATCCAGCAGCACGGTTTGGAAAGCGCGTACATCGCGCTCGGGCTCCACTACGGGTTGGCGGATGGAATCGGCCGGACCGTCGGCCTCTGAAATGGGCCTGTCCAGCATTGAGATGCAGTCCCAGCGTTCGAGATAGGTGGTGTCGGGCAAAATCAGATCGGCGTATTGCACCATCTCGGAATTATACGCATCGCTGTAGATGATTTTTGGGATGACATATTCACCATCACCGCGCTTGGCCGTGAGTGCCTTCATGGTATCCGGCACATTCATCGCTGAGTTCCAGCTCATGTTGGCCATGTACATAAAGAGCACATCGATAGTGTAGGGGTCACCCTTAGCGGCATTGTTGATGACCATGTGCATCATGCCGTGAGCCGCAATTGGCGCGTCCCATGAATAGGCCTTGTCGATGCGGAGCGATGTTCCTTCTGCATCCACCAGCAAATCTTCCGGACTGGTTACAAAACCCAGCGGCGGGCCGGGCAAGGGCGTGTTGGACTTCACCTGACCCAGTTTCCCGGCGGGCTTCACATGGGGCGGAATTGGTTTGGGGAACGGCGGCTTGTATCTGAAACCACCCGGCACATCGATGGTGCCAAGAATGATCTGCAGGAGATGAATGGTGCGGCAGGATTGGAAACCATTGGCATGGGCGGAAATTCCACGCATGGCGTGCATGGCCACCGGGCGGCCAACCGTTTTCTCATGCCTGCGGCCGGTATAATCCGTCCACGGAATATCAAGCTCAATCTGCTGTTCGAAGGCCACGTCGGCGATTTCAGCGGCAATGCGTTTGATGGTTGCGGCGGGAACGCTGCACTTTTCAGCCACCGCATCCGGGGCATATTCAGGCGATAGAAACCGCTCGGCAATCAAAGTGAAGCTGGTGACAACCCTGCGGCCATCGGGCAAAGTGAAGCGGCCCATGATAACGGGCAGCGCATCACTTGAGGTGGCTGGCATTGGTGTTCCGGTGTGGGAATCCCACGCGAGGGCCGCGCCTGATTCAGCGCGCGCAAACAGGCCATCATCGGGACCGCCCGGGTTTTCGATGACCAGCCAGGGCGCATTGGTATAGCGCTGCAGGTGCTCGCCATCGATCTTTTGCGCGGCAAGCACTTCGTGGATGAGTGCGCCAACAAACAATCCGTCGGTGCCGGGCTTGATACCAACCCACTCGTCAGCGATAGCCGAGTAACCGGTTTTCACGGGATTGATGGAAACAAATTTGGCGCCCCGGCCCTTGAGCTTCCCAAGTCCCGTTTTGATGGGGTTCGACGCATGGTCTTCCGCCACGCCGAAAAGCAGGAAATATTTGGTGTGTTTCCAATCGGGTTCGCCGAACTCCCAGAAGGAACCTCCGAAAGTGTAGAGTCCCGCTGCTGCCATATTGACAGAGCAGAACCCGCCATGGGCCGCATAATTCGGTGTGCCAAACTGCGAGGCCCACCAACCGGTGAGGCCCTGGCTTTGATCGCGGCCGGTGAAGAAGGCAAGTTTGCGCGGATCTTTGTTGCGCACCTCGGAGAGCCAGAGCGTTGCGGTGCGGAGCGCTTCTTCCCATTCGATTTCGCGGAACTCGCCTGCGCCCCGCTCGCCCACGCGGATGAGAGGCTTGGATAGCCTCGCCGGCGAATAATGCTGCTTGATGCCGGAAGCGCCCTTGCCGCAGATCACGCCCTTGTTCACCGGATGATCGCGGTTGCCTTCAATGTATTTGACCGTGCCGTCCTTGAGGTAGACCTTGATGCCACAGCGGCAGGCGCACATGTAACAGGTCGTGGTTTTCACCTCGTCCCAGGTTTTTGGCGATGTATCGATAAAGGGTTCGGTCATTGTGGCCTATACTGCGACGGTTCCGGCATACCTTACGGTTAGAATTGGCACTATGATAGGTCCAGACGGGTTATTCACAGGGACCATATCTTGCGCGACGGGCTGGTGCACATCAAGCGATCGGAAAACGCCAGTTTGCAGATGCAGATCCGCGAAGCTCTGGTTTCCGCTATCCTCGACCAGCAGTTGGCCCGGGAAGAACCCATTCCCTCAACCCGCAAGATGGCGAAATCCTTGAGCGTTTCGCGCAACACCGTGGTGCTGGCCTATCAAGGCCTGCTGGATGACGGGTTTCTGGTGGCGAGGGAACGCTCCGGCTACTACGTTTCAGAGAAGGCTGGCCTCGATACGCCATTGCCCAAAAGGCCGAAAGCCAATGGCGGCGGCTCGCTGGACTGGGCCAGCCGCTTCAAAAAATACCCTGCGGCGCAAGAGAACATTTCGAAACCGCTGAATTGGCAGAGCTACGCCTACCCTTTCATTTATGGACAGGTTGACCACACGCTATTTCCGGTGGCCGAATGGCGCGATTGCACCAGGCAGGCTTTAGGCAGAAAATGGCTCGGCACCTGGACCAATGACACCTGGGCCCATGATGACCCGCTTCTGGTTGAACATATCCGCCGCCGCATTCTGCCGCGCCGGGGCATTATGGCTAGTGACGATGAGATCCTGATTACACTCGGCGCGCAAAACGCGCTCTATCTGCTCACCAGTTTGCTGGTGGACGACGCCACGCGGGTTGCCATGGAAGAACCGGGCTATCCGGATGTGCGCAACATCTTTCAATTGAAGACGCGCAATGTGGCGCTGATCCCGGTCGATGAGCACGGCATCACGCTCAATGCCGATCTCGGCAATGCGCAGATTGTCTTCACCACACCCAGCCATCAGTTTCCGACCACCGCCACCATGCCCATCGCCCGGCGCATGGCGCTCTTGAAATTGGCAGCGGCGCGCGACTTCATCATCATTGAAGACGATTACGAGTTTGAAACCAACTATGTGAACGAACCTTGCCCTGCGCTGAAATCCTTGGATGACAGGGGGCAGGTGATCTATGTGGGCTCGCTTTCCAAATCCCTGTTCCCCGGTTTGCGGTTGGGCTTCATGGTGGGGCCGAAGAAACTCATTGCGGAAGCGCGAGCACTTCGCCGCTTGATGGTGCGCCATGCGCCCAACAATAATCAGCGCACGG
>VFJY01000031.1 GCA_009885825.1 Rhodobiaceae bacterium
CCACTGAAGGCAACAGAAGTCGGAACGGAAATCAAATCTTCTCTTAACCATTTGATTTTGCTGCGAATAATGGTGCCTAGGGGCGGAATTGAACCACCGACACGCGGATTTTCAGTCCGCTGCTCTACCAACTGAGCTACCTGGGCACGTGACGTTTCGCGCTTATATGGGATTGGATTTCCGCTTGCAAGAAAGAAAGCCGCTCGTTGATGATTGTGCCCCGGCTGCTGATCGCCATCTCAAACCATGTTACAAACGCAGGCATATCGACAACATGGGGCGGGCCGACATTGGTTGATACCGCATCCGGCGGCGCGGGACGGGTTGAGATAGACTAGGCGTCTCTCCGCCAAATGCCAGGATCGGGCGCATAGCCGAGAGACTGGGTAATGCGTTGCCGGAACACCTTCGGACTTATACGAAACCGCTCTTTGAAGGCGTCATAGAAACGCGAGAGGGAGCCAAAGCCACAGTCGAAAGCGATTGCCGCAACGGGCATTTCTGTGGCGATCAGCATGGATTGCGCCGTGTCCAGCCGATGCCTGGTAATTGACTGGTTGATCGTAAGGCCAAGGCTGCGTTTGAACAATGTCATGGCATAATTGGGGTGAAGCCCTGCGGCTTCAGCCACATCCTTGACGGTAATATCATCCATTGCGTTCTCGCCCACGAAACGCGCCATCCGCTCCACATGCAAGGCCCGGTCCGGATCGTGGTTTGCGGCATGGGGAGAGGCCTCGGCAAGGTCGCGCAGATCTCGCCACCCCTCGCGGTCAATGCGGCGCACGCGAGCCGTCAGCTCGTCGCGTACGATTTGTTCAATTTGGTCGTTTCCCGACAGCAACTCCTCGCGCCATCTCATGAAGATGTCCCGATCGAACGGCTTTATGCTGAGAGCCTCTATGACGGCTCCGCGAAACATCGCTTCGCGCAAGCGGCTTAAGGTAGGAAGCCCAAGAAACACCGACATGGGAACATAAAGGCAAACAAATTTGGTGGGATTCACGGCGTCCGTCACCTGATGGGGAATCATGCCCCAGAACAGAGCCAGTCTTCCTTCTGAAACCGTCAGTTCACGACCATCAAACCAATAGGTCATGCGGCCTTCGAGAACAAAGTTGAGCTCTATTTGACTGTGCATGTGGGGGCCCGGCATCCGCATCACGTCAAGCGCCTTGCCCGCGCAAAACCCGTGATCGTCAAATACCACAAGGGGATGCCCGGGACTGCTATCGGGATGAGCGGGAATGCTCTCGTCACGAAAATCAACTGGCGCTGCTCGAACCATGGCACCTGCAATCTTAGAATACGGGAGTTTTCACTCCGGTTTCCGGTTGAACCTTACGGGTTTCTGGCCCATGGTCAAGCCATACGCGCAGTTCGAAACAAGAAACTGGATGCGTGGTAATTCGCCGCTGCCGTAGTGGATGGCGGTCATAGGGAGAAAAACATGAAGTATTTCAAGACCCTTTCGGGTTTGGCGCTTGGCCTTGCCCTGTCAGCTTCAACGGCACTTGCTGGTGAAATTGTACTCAATTCAGATCAGACAGATCCAGCGCCAAAGAAGGCCATGGAAGAGCTGATTGCGGATTTCCAAAAGGCAAATCCTGGCATCACGATCAAGTGGAACAACTTCGACCACGAAGGCTACAAGTCCGCCATCCGCAACTTCCTGACCGCTGACGCGCCAGACGTGGCAGCATGGTATGCTGGCAACCGCATGGCGCCATTTGTCAAGGCTGGCCTGTTTGAAGATGTATCTGATGTATGGGAAGCCAATGGCTTGAATGATCAGCTTAAGTCAGCTGCTGCTTCGATGACAATGGACGGCAAGAAGTGGGGCGTTCCATACACCTACTATCAGTGGGGCATCTACTACAACAAGGACGTCTACAAGAAAGCTGGCGTCACCGAGCCAAAGAACTGGGCTGAGTTTGTTTCCAATTGCGAAAAATTCAAGGCAATGGAAATTGATTGCTTGACCACTGGCTCAAAGGCCCTGTGGCCAATCGCCGGCATCTTCGACTACATCAATATGCGCACCAACGGCTATGAATTCCACATGGAACTCACTGCGGGAAAAGTGAAGTGGACTGACCCGAAGGTCAAGGCGGCATTTGCTGAATGGGCGAAAATTGTTCCCTACACCACCGCAAACCACGCCGCCATTGACTGGCAGGATGCTGCCGCGCTGATCGTTCAGGGCAAAGCCGCCAACTACGTCATGGGCAACTTCTCTGTTGCCACATTCAAGCAAGGCGGAATGACCAACGACAACCTTGGCTTCTTGGTATTCCCGGAAATCACCCCCGGCATTCCACGCGCTGAAGAAGCCCCAACGGATACATTCCACATTCCGTCGGCTGCCAAGAACAAGGAAGATGCTAGGAAGTTCCTGGCCTTTGTTGCCTCGCCTGACGTCCAGACCAAGATGAACGCGACGCTTGGCCAGTTGCCTGTGAACAACAAATCCACTGCTGCTGATGACCCGTTCATTAAGGCTGGCTTTGAAGAACTCTCCAGCGCCTACGCTCTGGCCCAGTTCTTTGACCGCGATGCTCCAGCCGATATGGCCAAGGCAGGCATGGAAGGCTTCCAGGAGTTCATGATCAAGCCGGAAAACATCGATGCAATCTTGGAGCGCCTGCAAAAGGTGGCCGACAAGGTTTACAAGTAATCCTCCGCGACGAAGCCGGGTTCTCGGGGGCATGAGCCCGGCTTCTTTTCATTCATGAATTTGAAGGGGTCTAAGATGTCGCATCGGACTCAGGCGAGCTTTTGGAAGAAAAACCAGAGAGCCATGGCGCCTTGGCTATTCTTAGCCCCTGGCATGATCATGTTCCTGATCTATGTCATTTATCCGATTTGCCAGTCGGTTTGGATTAGTTTCTACGAATGGGATGGTCTTGGACCAAAAACCTGGATTGGTGGGCAGAACTATGTCGATCTCCTGGATGATGACAGTTTTTATACATCCCTGAAAAACAACATTATTTGGCTGGTGCTCTATTTGTTGGCTATTCCAGCGGGTCTTGCGGTCGCGCTTTTGCTCAATCAAACCGTGACCGGCATCAGGCTTTACAAATCGCTCTTCTTCTTTCCGTTTGTTATCAGCCAGGTGGTTGTTGGCCTTATTTTTACGTGGTTTTATGCGCCTGACTTTGGCCTGCTCCCCAATATCATCAAGGGATTGACCGGTTCCGAAGTCGCTGTGCTGGCCGATGAGCGCTACGCCACGTTGGGAATCATTGCGGCGGGGCTTTGGCCGCAAACGGCCTATTGCATGATCCTCTATCTTACTGGCCTCAACAACATCAGTTCTGAGCAGGTAGAAGCGGCCCGCATGGATAATGCAAGCGGTTGGTCCATGTTGTGGAATATCATCATTCCGCAACTTCGCCCCGCGACCTTTATTGCATTGGTGGTGACAGTCATTGGCGCTCTGCGATCATTCGACCTTGTTTCCATCATGACTGCGGGTGGTCCCTACGGCTCTACGCGTGTTTTATCTTACTTCATGTACGAGCAATCCCTTTCTGAATATGGAACCGCGATGGGTTATGGTGCCGCAATTGCGGTTGTTCTGTTCGCCATCATGCTTGTCTTCATTAGTCTGTTTATTGTGCGCATGCTATCGCAAGAGAGGAACAGCTGATGTTTCCGAAACCAATTGGTCAAGTCAGACCATGGCTGCGCACGGCCTATAAGTGCGCGCTGCCCATAGCGCTCATCGTATGGCTCCTGCCGCTTATCGGCATTGCTGTTACTTCCATTCGTCCCGCCGCGGATTTGGCTGTTGGCAACTATTTCGGGATGCCTTCGGGGTTTGCCGGCGTCGAAAACTACACTGCAGTTTTTAAGAACAGCAGTATTGGCTATTACATGCTGAATTCGTTCAAGGTAACGATCCCGACAGTCATCGGCGCTGTCGGACTATCTTGCATGACGGGATTTGCTCTCGCGGTTTACAAGTTTAAGTCGAACCTGCTGGTGTTTTTCATGTTTGTTGCGGGCAATTTTGTGCCGTTCCAAATTCTCGCAATTCCGGTTCGCGATCTCACCTTGCAGTTAGGCATGTACAACACCACTATGGGTCTGGTGATGTTTCATGTGGCCTTTCAAACTGGCTTCTGCACATTGTTCATGCGGAACTTCATCAAGGGACTTCCGTTTGCTTTGATTGAGTCCGCCCGCGTTGACGGGGTAAGCGAGTTTAGAATTTTCTGGCACATCGTCATGCCATTGATGCGTCCTGCCATTGCCGCACTTTCCGTGTTGATTTTTACCTTTATCTGGAACGACTACTTCTGGGCCACAATCATGGCGCAATCGGCAGATGTGCGGCCAGTTACGGCTGGCATGAATGAGTTGAAAGGCCAATGGAAGGTGGCTTGGGAACTCATCACCGCAGCTTCCATCATTGCGGCCTTGCCACCCGTTGCCATGTTCTTCCTTATGCAAAAGCACTTCATAGCTGGGTTGACGCTCGGAGCGACGAAGGGATGAACTGCATGATTGCGAGGCTTGGTGAGCGGCTGGTTCTGGCGCTGCCTGAGCCGGGCATGCCAATCATTGTTTCCGCTTTCTCTGCGGCGGGTTTCAGCGATGCGGGCCTGAATGACCTCTTGCACCGAGCGGGTCGCGTGAATGGCATGGATGTTGCTGTGCCGAGTGCGGTGTATTTGCCAAGTGGTGGCCATGGAACATTTGGATGGCCTGCGATCGCGGGGCATCGCAGCGGGAAAAACTTCACGTTCCATCCCGCTGGTTGGAAAGTTTCGGGATCAGCCGGCTCCGAACTCACACTGGCCGCGACTGACAGCAGCGCTGAACTGGCAATCACCTTGCACTTCAAGCTCTCGTCTGTTTTGGTGATGCATACGGAAATCAAAAACCTGGGCGCGACGGAGTATTTCCTCGATCGCTGCATGGCAGGAACCATATTGGTTCCGGGAACGCCGCAGAACTATGTGGGTTTCAGGGGCAGCTGGGGCCGCGAATTTCACGAATGCAGGGAACCGGCAAGCCGCAAACTGTGGATTCAGGAAAATCGCCGTGGCCGAACCTCCCATGACCGCTTTCCCGCGGTTGCGATTGAGAGCCAGACCACAATGGGAGCGCAAAGTGTTCATGCCATGCACGTGGGCTGGAGCGGCAATCATGTCATCGCCATTGATCCAACCGATGATGGCCGCGCTTTGTTGCACGGTGGAGAATTGTTTGAACCCGGCGAAATGATATTGCCGCCTGGGGCAACCTATGCCTCGCCAAAGGTTTACGCCGCTGATGGGGCCAATGGTGATGCTTTTGACCTGTGGCCCAAATTCCGCGCCGCCGTTCGCGATGACGTAATAACCTGGCCAGGCGGGAAAATGCGGCCCCGCCCGGTGACCCTCAACACCTGGGAGGGTAATTACTGTGACCACAGGATTGACGCTTTAAAAGAACAGGCAACTGCTGCTGCGAGACTGGGCATTGAACGTTTTGTTCTGGATGATGGCTGGTTTGGACTGCGCGACGATGACACCTCAAGCCTGGGTGACTGGTTCATCGACAGGCGCAAGTATCCTGACGGTCTTGGGCCGCTTGTTGATCATGTGATTTCGCTTGGCATGGAGTTTGGCATTTGGTTTGAACCTGAAATGGTGAACCGCAATTCCGATCTCTACAGGAAGCATCCGGATTGGATATTGAAGATTGAAGGACAGCCACTTCTTGAGTCCCGGCGCCAGATGGTCCTGGATATCACTCGCCCTGAGGTGAGTGATTATTTGTTCAAGAGCATGGACGATCTGCTTCGGGCCTATGAGATCGCCTATATCAAATGGGACATGAACCGCGACATCACCCATGCGGGCGACGCGCAAGGTCGCGCAGCCGTATCGCGGCAGACCCGCGCGGTTTATGCTCTCATGGCGCGCGTTCGAAAAGCTCACCCCGGCCTTGAAATCGAAAGCTGTGCGTCAGGCGGTGGCCGCGCCGACTATGGCGCGTTGCAGCACACCCACAGGGTTTGGGTTTCAGATTGCACGGATGCGCTTGAGCGCCTTTCGATCCAGCAAGGCGCGCGCCGCTTCTTGCCGCCGGAAGTGATGGGTTGCCATATTGCGGCATCACCCAATCACCAAACCCATCGCAAGCACACACTTGCCTTCCGGGCTATTGTGGCGTTTTTTGGCCATCTCGGCGTTGAGCTCAATCCGTTGGAACTTTCCGATGCTGAACGCCAGGAACTTGCGATGTGGATTGAATTGCACAAGTCCCTGCGAAGCGTTCTGCATGATCCTGCAGCGTCCATTATTGACTATCCCGTTGTCGATGGCCGTCACGTTTTTGGTGTGGCGCTCAGAGATGACGAGACACGTGATGAACACCTCATTGTCGCCATCGCGCAGTCAGTGCAAACCTTGCAGGAACAACCGCAGCCCCTGACGCTGCCAGTGCGATGGCCGGAGTCACACTACACGGTGAAACTGCTGGGCCCCATGCCGCCGCCGTTTGTCCGGCATCATCCGCAACAGCTCGCCGTGCTTTCGGGCGAAACGACAGTCGCCGGAGGTTTGCTGAAAAACTTCGGCCTTAATATTCCGCAAATCTATCCTGAGTCAGCCATTCTCCTCGAAATCAAAACGGTGAAGGAATAAAGCCATGGCAAATGTAACTTTGCGCAATGTGAAGAAACAGTTCGGCGATGTCTCGGTTATCAAAGGCGTCGATCTTGATATTGCCGACGGCGAGTTCTGCGTGTTCGTTGGGCCGTCGGGCTGCGGCAAGTCCACATTGCTGCGCATGGTGGCGGGATTGGAGGACATCTCCGCTGGTGAGCTTAAAATCGGCGATCAGGACATGACAGAGGTCGGGCCGGCCGACCGTGGCGTGGCAATGGTGTTCCAGTCCTACGCTCTATACCCTCACATGACAGTCGAAAATAACATTGGATTTGGGCTGCGGATGACCGGCCATTCGACCGCTGATATTGCCAAGCGCACCAATAGGGCCGCTGAAATGCTTCAGCTTGGGCCTCTCATGCAAAGGAAGCCTTCGCAGCTCTCCGGTGGCCAGCGCCAGCGTGTTGCGATTGGCCGCGCCATCGTGCGCGAACCGCAGGTGTTTCTCTTTGACGAGCCGCTGTCAAATCTTGACGCAAATCTTCGCGTCCAAATGCGCATCGAGATTGGCAAACTGCATCAAGACCTTGGCGCGACGATGATCTATGTCACCCATGACCAGGTGGAAGCCATGACCATGGCGGACAAGATTGTGGTGCTGCATGGCGGCATTATTGAGCAGGTGGGATCGCCGCTTGAGTTGTATCATCGCCCGCGCAATATTTTTGTTGCGGGATTTATCGGTTCGCCGAAAATGAACTTCATCAAGGCCAAGGTATCTGCCGGCAAGACCGGTAAACTTGATGTTACCCTGCCAGGCGGAGGCAAAGTATCTGTCGACAGTCAGGGGGCAAAAGTTGAGGCAAACCAGCCCGTAACACTGGGCATCCGGCCAGAACACATGATCGTTGGCGGCAAGAGCGACGGCGAGCTCAAGGGCACGCTTCGCCTGGCGGAATACCTGGGGTCGGAGACCATGTTCTATGCGAGCCTGCCAGATGGCAGTGACATCTCGGTGAAGGCCGACGGGCTGGCAACGGCCAAACCTGGTTCGACGGTCGTATTCGGCATTCCGTCCAAGGCCTGCCATCTCTTTGATGCTGGCGGCGGCGCAATCATTAACGGTGATCTCACAAAATAATGCTTGGCGTCTGTTATTACCCGGAACACTGGCCGGAGGTTTGGTGGCCTGACGACGCGCGCCGTATGCGCGAGATGGGCATCTCCTTTGTGCGCATTGGTGAATTTGCCTGGTCGCGCTACGAGCCCCGCCGTGGCCAGTATGAATGGGAATGGTTGGACCGTGCCATTGATGTGCTTGGCAAGGCAGGCCTCAAAGTTGTGCTGGGCACGCCCACCGCGACGCCGCCAAAATGGCTGTTGGACGAGTACCCCGAAATTGCCCCTGTTGATGCCCATGGAAATATTCGCGGCTTTGGCTCGCGCCGCCATTACACTTTTTCCTCGGAGATTTACCGCGACGAAAGCTGCCGCATTGTTGAGATCATGGCGCTGCGCTACGGGCAAAACCCAGCCATTGTGGGGTGGCAAACTGACAATGAGTATGGTTGCCATGACACGGTGTTGTCCTGGGGCAGGGAAGACCTGAAGGCATTTCAAGCGTGGCTCCGTCGGAACTACCAGACCACCGATCAATTGAACGAGGCGTGGGGAAATGTCTTCTGGTCGATGGAGGTGCAGGACTTCGAGCAGATATCATTGCCAAACCTCGCTGTTACCGAAGCCAACCCGGCGGCCCGGCTGGATTTTTGGCGGTTTCAGTCTTCGCAGGTCGCAAGTTACAACAAGCTGCAGTGCGACATCATTCGCAAGCATTCTCCGGGCCGCTGGATCACCCATAACTTCATGGGTTTTTTCAATGAGTTCGATCATTGGCCAGTTGGCGAGCAGATTGATATTGCGTCCTGGGATTCATATCCCACCGGCTTTGTCGAGAGATTTCCTTTCAGCGAGGAAGAACGCAACCGCTGGGCCGAGACTTCGCATCCCGATATCGCCCCTTTCCACCACGACCTCTATCGCGGTGTTGGACGCGGCCGTTTCTGGGTCATGGAGCAGCAGCCCGGCCCGGTGAACTGGGCGCCGTGGAACCCCGTCCCCAAACCTGGCATGATCAGGCTTTGGACCTGGGAAGCGCTCGCCCACGGGGCCGAAGTTGTGAGCTATTTCCGCTGGCGTCAGGCGACATCTGCGCAGGAGCAAATGCATTCCGGCCTCAACCTTCCGGGCCTCAGCGAACTGTCCGTGGGCGGCCAGGAGGCAACCCGGACCGGAAAGGAGCTCCAGGAGATCGGTTCCCTGCCGGATACGGAGCAAGCGCCAGTCGCCATTGTCTATGATTACGAAGCCTATTGGATGACCCGCATTCAGCCCCACGCCGCTGACTTCCGCTATGAGGAACTGGTTTTCCATTTCTATGAATCGGCGAGACGGCTCGGTTTGGACGTGGATTTAGTGCCGCCCGGCGCGTCGTTGGAGGGCTACAAACTGGTCCTTGTGCCATCACTGCCCCATGTTTCAGAAAAGGCGCTGAAAGCCTTTGAGAACGCAAAAGGCTTTGTGCTCTATGGGCCACGCAGCGGCTCAAGAACACGCAACGGCGCAACACCTGAAGGACTGGCGCCAGGGCCCCTGCGCGAACTCGCAGGTTTGCGAATAACCCAAGTCTCTTCCCTGCGTCCAGGCCTTTCAGACCCGGTGAAGGGCAAGGCGAGCGGCCTTGGCATTCGTTGGCGCGAGTATGCTGAAACCGGCGCAACCGTGCTGGCAAAGTTCGCCAATGGCGATCCAGCCCTCACCGCAAAAAACAAACACCACTACCTCGCCTGCCTGCCTGACGAGAAACTCTTGGGCAATGTGATGGCCCACATATGCAGGCAAGCGGGACTCAAGACCACCAAACTGCCGCCCCACATTCGCCTGCGCCGCAGGGGCAAATACATTTTCGCCTTCAACTATGGCGACAAGCCATGGAAAGCGTCGAACCTGGGTAAGGTTATTCTGGGAAGCAATTTGGTTGCACCTCAAGCTGTCGCCATCTGGCGGGCTTCCAGCAAGACTGACAAATAGATATCGGGCATTTTCTGTTGGTGAATTCTGCGCCTCTTCATTGGCCGAAACGACAACAACCGGAATATTGGGATACTCCGTGCGCAGATAAATAAGCCCCGAAAAGCCCTGCACTCCCGGCATGCGCAAATCCAGCAGAACGAGATCGCAACCCACATGTCTGGTCAAATGGGCGATCAGCGAGTCCGGCGAACCTGCTTCTGAAATTTCAAGATCGCTCCCGCCGCCGCTCAATGCCTGCCGCAGCGCGTCACGAAACAGGGGATGATCGTCGACGATCAAAATTCGCGATTGCCCCACCAGTTCTTCCCTTCCCGATTTTGAGCGAATGCTAGTCTTTTTGGGGATCGATGTCCAAATCAGTATCCGTCCCTTCTTCGCTCTCAACCGCGGGAATGGCGTAGTTCCCGCCAAGCCAGCGGTTGAGATCAACTTGCGAACAGTGGGATGAGCAAAACGGATGGAATTTTTGCGTCGACGGTTTCTTGCAAATGGGGCAGGGCCTGCGCGGTTTCAATCGGACAGGATCAACCATCAGGCCATCGCGGAAGGAGAATTCATCCAGGTATGAAGGATGGGATAGCCAGCCCCCTCAAGCAAGTGCACCGTTTCATAGAGCGGCAGGCCGACGACGCCGGAGTAGGAGCCCGTGAGATTGCGCACGAAAGTCTCCGCCCGGCCTTGAATGGCATAACCGCCAGCCTTGCCGCGCCATTCCTCGGATTTGATGTAGCTCTGGATGTCTTCGCGCGAAAGGCGCTTGAACCGCACCTTTGTTTCGCTGCAACGCGTGGTTTTATTGCCCTTGGGGCCAATCAGGCACACGGTTGAATAAACCCAGTGCGACCGGCCGGATAACAGGGTTAAACACGCAAATGCCTCTTCCGGTGTTTCAGCCTTGGGCAGAATGCGCCGCCCCAGCCCCACAACCGTATCCGCCGCCAGTATGAAAACGCCAGAACCCAGCGCTGTTACTTGTGGCGCCATGTGCGCAATCCTGGCCTTTTCCTCCGCCAGCCGGATGGAAAGGCGCCTCGGCGTCTCGCGTTTTTTCGGCGTCTCGTCAATGTCGGTTGGGTTCAGAAGGTCTGGCGCAAGGCCCACACGCTCCAGCAGCGTCAGTCGGCGCGGCGATGCGCTGGCGAGCACGAGTTTAACCCTTGTGTCGGCCATGAGAGCTTACTTGAAGCGATAGTTGATGCGGCCCTTGGTCAAGTCATAGGGCGTCATTTCAACCATCACGCGGTCGCCCGCCAGAACGCGAATGCGGTTCTTGCGCATCTTGCCCGCCGTATGGGCAATGATTTCGTGGTTGTTGTTATCGAGCAGAACACGAAACGTCGCATTCGGCAATAATTCGGATACCGTACCTTCGAATTCGAGTAGTTCTTCTTTCGCCATGGGTCTTTCCGGTTGTTCAGGGATATGGGCGGTTAGATGGACCTGTTAAGGGCCAAATGCAAGAGTTCTGATTTGCCATGTGATCCCGTCAGTTGGAAAGCCGTTTGGAATTTTTTAAATCCCTGGCGCGAGAATGTTAATACCCGTCCCGCATCGCGTTTAATCCACTTCCGGGCGGAAATTTCAGACAATATGGCAGCGCCCAAAGCGCCTCCGAGATGATTGCGCCGCTCGCTCCAATCCAGGCAATGGCGGCAAACCGGACGCCGGGCTTTTTCCAAGGCAGCAATGTCGATGCCGAAATTGTTGAAAAAGTCTCTGCCCTTGCTGGTGAGCTTTGGCACGTCCCCGCCCGCAATGAGTTCATGATGGCAAATCGCCACAAAAAGCCTGACGCCGCTTTCACCAGCGAGATGATCATAACAAATTCGCGCCGCCCGCAACGCTTCATCCCGCGGCCCCGTTCTCACCCGCACCGCCCCCGTTCGCTCTGCAAGTCCCATGAGGGCCTCCAAAACCTGTGCCACATCGGGGCCGGAAAGCCTGAAGTAACGGTGCCGTCCCTGTTTCTCCGCCGTGAGCAGGTTCGCAACTTTGAGCTTCGCCAGATGCCCGCTGGCTGTTTGCAAGGTTACGCCCGCCGCCTCCGCCAATTCACTCACCGTAAGGGCGCGTCCATCCATCAGCGCCGTGAGCATGTTTGCGCGCGCCGGATCGCCCAGCAGGGCAGCAACGGAGGCAACTACAGGGCCATCTTTCATACTTCGATCTTAACCGAAGTATTGTCGTTTGGCAATCCGCTAGAATGCCATTGCCCAGCAAGGAGAGTAATAGTGATCACCTGTTTTATCCGGTACGAAATCGATCCATTCAAGGTCAGCGCATTTGAAGAGTATGCGCGCAACTGGCGTGAAGCGATCCCCCGTTGCGGAGCCGGTCTCATCGGCTACTTTGCACCCCATGAAGGATCAAGTACAACCGCTTATGGTGTTTACAATATCGAGAGCTTGGCGGCTTACGAACAGTATCGCGCCAGGCTGAAAGCTGATGCGATGGGAATTGCAAATTTTGAGTTTGCCCGGAAGGAACAGTTTATAAGGCGCGAAGACAGAATTTTCCTCCGCCTTGCCTCAGTCCCCCTGCAAAGGTTGTAATGTCATGATTGCCATAATTTTCGAAGTTCTGCCAGCCGATGGCGAGAAGCAACACTATCTTGATTTGGCCGCTTCGCTGCGCGCCGAGTTGGAGCAGATCGATGGTTTCATTTCAGTTGAGCGGTTTCAAAGCCTCACAGACCCCATGAAAATGCTGTCCCTGTCGTTTTTCAGGGACGAGGAAGCGGTTCGCCAGTGGCGCAATTTGCCATCGCATCGGGCAACGCAAGCCAAGGGCCGAAATGGCGTCTTTGCAAATTACCGCCTGCGCGTTGCCAATGTCTTGCGTGATTATGGTTTGAACGAGAGGCAAGAAGCACCCGCCGACAGCCGCGAGGTTCACCAGCAACGCTAAACGCCTTTAGCGCCCAAACCGCCAAATTTGGCTTTGATACGGTTTATCAGGCTATCGCGCACCATGCGGTAGCTGTCGAGAATTTGTTCACGGCTGCCGGATGTGGCCGAAGGGTCCATGGTGGGCCAGTATTCCGTTGATATTGCGGTGGTGCGGGTGAGTTCCAGCGCCCAGTGGTGCGCCTCAGGCGACAGTGAAATGGCAAGGTCAAAACTTGCGTCCTCAAGGTCATCAAAAGTGTGGGGGCGGTGCTTGCCGAGATCGATGCCAATTTCATCAAGGACGGCCACGGTAAAGGGGTCTGCCTTGCCGGGTTTAAGGCCGGCGGAGGCCACATAAACCCGGTGGCCATAATAGTGCTTCATGATGGCGGCCGCCATGGGTGAGCGGATCACGTTCTGCGTGCAGGCAAAGAGAATGGCACTTGGCAGGTCGCCCGGCATGAATTGGGCCTATCCACGCCAATGCAGGACGCAGACCAGCGTGAACAGCCGCCGCGCCGTGTCAAAATCCATATCGACCTTGCCGTTGAGTCTTTCTTTCAGAATTTCGCTGCCCTCATTGTGCAGGCCGCGCCGCGCCATATCGATGGTTTCAATCTGCGACGGCGTCGAAAGCCTGATGGCCCGGTAATAGCTTTCGCAGATCAGGAAATAATCCTTCACAATGGCGCGGAGCGGCGACATCGAAAGCCCTATGATGGAAATCTTCTCTTCCCTCTCGTTGAAAATTTCAAACAGCAATCGCCCATCCTGGGTGGAAAGCTGCAGTTTGTAAGGGCCTTGCAGCCCATTCAGCAGGGCAAAGGAATTTTCTTGCAGAAGATCATAAATCGCAACCCGCCGCTCATGATCTGCTTCGGGCGAGGGGCTGGCTCCCAAGCTCGCATCGAGGTCGATTGTGACAAGGCGATTGTTTGTTCCGTCGTTCATGAAATCCAGAATAGACGGAGTGGACCAAGCGGGCTAGCCATCATGGCTGGGTGTGTTTTCAGTCGTCCAGGCCGCGCCAAGATCGTGCAGTTGCGCGTCAATGCACTCAACCTCAAGCCTGACATCGACCCCCCCTGAAAACGTCAATGTGACGGTGCCTGATGGGCTGGCGCCTGGCTCGAACCCAATGGAAAGCAGCGACAGGACATGATCAGCCCCCATATCCTGAATGCCGAGCTGCTTCACGCTCAACACATGCTCAAAATGCAAACCAGTGCGGCGGCGCTCTGAACTGGGCTGCCGTTCCCAGGCAAAGCGATTGGCCACAAACGCAAATTTGTGGGGCCTGCCCAAATAGCGAATGTCGGAAAGCCGCACCAGCGCATCCTGCATGTGGGCCGAGATGACTTTCAAATCATCCGTGTCAACGGCTGCCAGTTTCAACACGGTTCAGTGCCCCGACAGCCTTTCCACATCTGCCCCGCAGGCCTGCAGCTTTTCCTCCAAAGCCTCAAAGCCCCGGTCAAGATGGTAAACCCGGTGGATCATCGTGTCGCCCTCAGCCACAAGACCGGCGATCACCAGTGAAACCGAGGCGCGCAAGTCAGTTGCCATGACGTCGGCGCCAGTGAGTTTTTTGACACCACGCACTTCAGCCGTGTCGCCATGCAAATGAATGTCAGCGCCAAGCCGCGCCAATTCCTGCACATGCATGAAGCGGTTTTCGAAAATCGTTTCACGGATCATCGAGGTGCCCTTGGCTTTGGTCATCAGCGCCATGAACTGCGCCTGCAAGTCGGTGGGAAAGCCGGGGTAGGGGTCCGTGTCGACATTCACCGGTTCAATGCCGCTGCCATTGCGCTGGATGCGCAAGCCCTCGTTGCTGCGCTGCACCGTAATGCCGCTCCGCGTCAACACATCGATCATGGATTCAAGGCTGTCGGCGCGCGCGCCCTTGAGCAATACATCGCCGCCCGTCATGGCCGCTGCCATCGCATAGGTGCCGGCTTCAATGCGGTCAGCGATAACTTCATGTTCCGCCCCATGCAGGCTGGTAACGCCGGCAATTTTCAAAGTGGAGGTATGAATGCCTTCAATCTTGGCGCCCATTTTCACCAGGCATTCCGCCACGTCGCCGATTTCAGGTTCGCGTGCCGCGTTCTCGATGATGGTGTCCCCCTTGGCCAGAACCGCAGCCATCAAGGCCGCATGGGTTGCGCCCACCGTTACTTTTGGAAAACGAATGTGCCCTCCCTTCAATCCATTTTTGGCCCTGGCATTCACATAGCCCGCATCGATTTCGACTTCGGCCCCTAGCTTTTCCATGGCCATGATGTGCATATCAACGGGCCTGGTGCCAATGGCGCAGCCACCGGGCAAAGAAACCTTTGCCTCACCGCAACGCGCCAGCAAAGGCCCCAGCACCCAGAAGCTCGCCCGCATTTTTGAAACCAGGTCATAGGGGGCCGTCGTGTCCACAATGTCTTTGGCGGAAATTTTCAAGGTTTCGCCAGCGGTTGAAATCTGGCCCGGCCGCTTGCCCGCGACCATGATGTCAACGCCGTGATTTTGCAAAATGCGCTGCAAGCGCAGGGCATCCACCAGCCTGGGCACATTGTGCAGCGTTAGCTGCTGAGGCGTGAGAAGCGCCGTAATCATCAGAGGCAGAGCCGCATTTTTGGCGCCAGAAATATTGATTGTGCCGTTGAGCTTGTTGCCGCCGCGAATACGGATGCGATCCATCTGGTTTTCCCTTCGAATTTCATGGCAGGGATACCCCGCCAAAACGGCGCTAACAAGCATAAATGGCCCCAATGGGGCAAATCACTGACTGTCAGTTGACTTTCGTGGCTTTTCTACGATCTTTTTGATTTTGGCGAGGGATTTCCGCTTCAACAGGTTAATCCGCAACGCCTGGGCGAGGCGTTTAGTCTCGGCCGCTGATCGTGGTCCCCGCGCCTTGTTTGCCATTCTCGCACAGATGGAAAAACTTCCGCCATCTGTCAAGGGCTGGAGGGTTGCGCTGGGAACAGGCCTGTGGCATGTCACGATTTCGGGGTCAGGCGTTGCTGCTGTAGCTCAGTGGTAGAGCACTCCATTGGTAATGGAGAGGTCGACAGTTCAATCCTGTCCAGCAGCACCATCCATATCTCCAAGCCCGCCATGCATCGCCCGCTGCCGCGCGCGGAAAGCTTCCGGCATCTCAAAATTCCCGGCCCACAATCCACGCTTGGCGCGCCTTGCCTCAGACTCGTGGCGCCGATAGGCGGAACCATTGAAGTAAGCCACTGCCCACCCCAGCCGCACCATTTCGGCGTTAAGCTCCTGACCACCGCTCATGCAAATCGCAACGGAACGTCCGTAGCGGTCAATTTCATGAGAGGCGCAGGAAATCTTCTGGGACACAATAAGCCCGCGCAGAATGTTCGCGGCATGCTTGCCGCATTGATATTTGGCGCCATGCCGATCCCTGCAAATCTGGCTGTATTCCGGCGCATCAATACCCTGCAAGCGAACCTCGACATCGCCCATGCGCAATGAATCGCCATCAATCACATGAACAAAACCGCTGTCCAGCTCAAATCCGCCAAAGCGCTGGATCAGCGCCATTACCGCCGTCAGGACGAGCAGAAAAATCAGTCCATCCAGAATGCTGCGATAAAATGGCCGCTGTCGTGGCCTCACGAAGCGGTCTTGTCCCAGCGCACGGCGCTCTTGTCATCCGACGGCTTGGCCTCAACCCAGGCGCTGCCTTGCGGGCCTTCTTCCAGCTTCCAGAAGGGCGCCTTGGTTTTCAGCCAGTCAATGAGAAAACGACAGGCCTCAAAAGCGGCCTCTCGATGTTCCGAGGCGGCGATCACCATGACAATATCGTCGGCAGGTGAAAGCTTGCCATAGCGGTGAACGATAAGCGTATCCAACAATGGCCAGCGCTGGTGGGCTTCCCGGTCAATATCCCCCAGAGCCTTTTCCGTCATGCCCGGGTAATGCTCCAGGGTCATCGCTGAAACCTGCGAACCATCACTCAGCTCGCGCATGGTGCCGACAAAAACCACAGTTCCGCCAATATCAGTCCGCCCCTGCTTCAGCTTTGCAAGTTCAAGGGCCACATCAAAAGCTTCAGCCTGAACCCGTATCATTCCCCTTCAGTTTCCTCTGAGTTTTTTAAGCAATTTGTCGCCTTTGTTTTCGATCTTCCTGATAGTTTTCTCCGACACCCCAAGCTCGCGCAAAACACCATAGGCTGCTTGCGGATTTTGCAACACGCCATCCACATCTGGATAGATGCGGGGCTTGTTCCAAAGGCCCTCGACAACAATGTCCACAGGCAGTTCCGCTGCCATTTCGTCGCCAGTTATTAACAGCGGTTCAAACTTGAAATAGAGTGCCCGGCGCAACATATCAATTTCACCGCCTCCAGTGATTTCAAACAATGGGCTTCGAACCTTTATGTCACTTGTTTTTGCAACGCCGTCTTCAATGACAAATGTTGCCTTCGCGTGGTCAATTGCCGTCAGGCGACGGGGATCCTTCCCCCAACCGTTAACGACGGCGCTGCTGACTTTTGACACGGTGTCCAGAATATCCACCCCGCGGATTTCGCCGTTGCTGACTTCAAGCGTGAAATTGCCCGTGAGTGTGGACATCATATCCCGCTGGTTTCTGCCGCTGGCAGAAAGCGTCGCCTGCAATCCCGTGGTGCCGCCGAGCCAATCCAGCCCGGCAAAATCTTTAAAAAACGCCTCGCCCTTGAGGCCGCGGCCATCGACGGCCATGCGCAGGGCAGACACCTCCTGCGAGCCATCAAGGACCAGCTTGATGCTGCCCGCGCCTCCATAAAGGGAACCATTTTGAAATCTTGTTTCCAATACGCCGTCTCTGAGGTCGCTCGAAATATCAACCGGGCCAATTTCGATTTCACCCCACTTCACCGACCGCGCCGACAGCGCCATCGCGCCATTGACACCTTTCAGACCGGCAAAATTCAATGCTGTAATCTTCCATGTGGGTTCCACTTTTTGATCAGTGCCAGTGCCGCTTTTCTGAGGCGAGCTGAAATAGGGATCAAGGGTCAGCAAATCAGTTGCGAGAGACGCCGTAAGGCGCGGTGTCTCGCGGCCATAATCAACAAACAGCTCGCCCTTCGCTGTCATGCCGTCAAGAGTCACGCTGGCTTTTGTGAGCTTTAACGCGTCAGCGGCAAGATCCATGGCCCCCGAAAGCGCAAAATCCCTCAGACCTGCGTGCCCGCCGATTTCAGTTCCAAGCCATTTCGCGAGACGGCGTAAACTTGGAGCGCTGGCCACCAGCGAACCCGCAAGGTTCGGTCCAATCCGCGTCCCCAATCTTCCACTGAAATTCACGCTCATCGCGGCGGACTTGACATTGATGTCTGCGGGTGAGCCATCAGCCGCCATCCGCTGCAGAGATTTGACGTGGACCTCAATCTGGCTGAGCTCCGAATTGATGGAGGCTGTGCCGGATATGCTGAGTTCAGCCTCTGCGGTCACGGTTACGTCGGCCGTCGCGTTTCCAATGGCAAATGCCACTGCGTGACGCTCATCGGTAAAACTGAAAGTTCCGCCCTCAACATGCATACTGAGAGCCTCGTTCAGCGAAGGAGTAAGAATTGCGTTGTTTGCCTTGCCGCCGCTGGTGCTCTTGCCGGCAATCCAGTTGCTCTGATTTTTTCCGTCAACCACCAGATTGAATTGAGGGTTGGTAAGCCGGATATCCCGTATTCTCAGCCGGCGGCGCAACAAATCGCCCAATTGTATGGGAAGCTCCACCAGGTCTGCTTGCGCAAAATTTCCCTCCATGCCATCGGGATTTGAAACCACGACATTGTTGAGGCGCACTGAAAGTTGCGGAAGATATTGCAGGCTGACCCCCCCATTCACGATCAGGGAACGGCCGGTTTTCCGCATCACGTAGTCTTGCAACTGGGAAGCAGCAAAGCCAGGGTGCATGAAGGCCCATATGGCCAAAGCAAAGAAAAGCAACGACAACAGGGTTGCGATCAGAAGGTAATTCCTCTTCAATCGCCCGATGCGTTTCACGCGGTCAAATATGCCGGATATTCCCACCTGAGACATTTAATTCCCGAACACCCTATATGGACGCGACATCAAATTTACTGTGCAATCCTACCAGCATATTTCGGATTTCTCGACTGAAAATGCTGAAACCGCTCGGTAATATTCCGCAACTCTGGATCGCGCAGATTCCTGGCCAGCAGAATGATCGGAATCAATCCGGCAGCCACAATGGTAAGCGCTGGTGCGGCGCTCGCCTCGAGTTGGTCGAGCGAGGTCAGTGTAAACACCAGCGTTGCCAGTGTGTCGAAATCAAAAGGCCGCAGGATCAGCGTCGCCGGAAGTTCCTTCATGCAATCCACAAAAACCAGCAATACCGCAGTAATCAACGCGGGCCGCAAAATCGGCAGATGCACCTCAAGCATTGTTCCAAAAGCTGTGCGGCCCAATGTGCGCGCCGCAGCAGTCAGATTTGGCGTTACTTTTTCAAGTCCGCTTTCAAGTGAGCCAAACGAGATTGCGAGAAACCGCACCGAATAGGCAAAAATAATGGCAAAAACCGTTCCGGAAAGCACAAGCCCGGTCGAAACGCCAAACCCTTCACGCATGACCGTATCGAGCCGGATGTCGAAAGCGGCAAGCGGAATGAGCACGCCAATTCCCAAAACGGTTCCGGGAATCGCATAGCCAATATTCGCCAACCGGATGATCTGGCCAATCCCGGATGCTCCCTTCGTGCGGTGTGCGTAGGCCAAAATGAGTCCCAGCCCGACGACAACAAGGCTCGCCGCCGCCGACAGAAGCAGCGAATGCCATGCGGCGTTGAAATACGAAGCGGAAAACGAACTTGCCATATGCAGCGCGGCAAACCGCAGTAAAATAAGCCCGGGCAATATGAAGCCAAAGAAAATTGGCAAGATGCAAATGAGCGCAGCGGCAGTCCCGCGCCATCCGGCAAGCCGCAACCGCCGCGCGCTCGTCTGGCGGTGTGAATGCTGCGTCGCGGGCTGCCTGTTTCGGGCCCGCCGTTCAACCCACGAGAGCGCAAAAACAAAAATGAGCACCACACCCGCCAGTTGGGCCGCCCCGCCGATATTCCCCTGTCCCAGCCACGTCGTGTAAATCCCCAGGGTCAGTGTTGGCACGCCGAAAAAGTTTACGGCCGCAATGTCATTGAGGCATTCCATCAGGGCGAGGCTCACGCCAACCACGATAGCGGGCCGCGCCTGCGGCAGCGCGATCGCAACAAATGCCCCCCAAGGTGTTTTTCCAAGCGTGCGGGCAACTTCAAGCTGGCTGGCGGGCTGGCGTAGAAAGCCCGCCCGCGCCGTCATGAAAACATAGGGGTAAAGCACCATCGAAAGCACAAAAATGGCGCCGGACAACGAGCGGATTTCCAGAAAATAGTAATCTGTCGGCGCGGACCAGCCAGCAACCTGGCGCAACCAATTCTGCACCGGCCCTGCATAATTCAAAAAGTCCACATAAACATAAGAGACAATATAACTCGGCATCGCCAGTGGCATGAAGCAGGCCCATTGCAGCACGCGCCGCAAGGGAAACTCATACATGGTGACGATCCAGGCGGTGGCTGTTCCAATCACAAAAGTCAAAAGTCCCACGCCTGCCATGAGCGCAAGTGTCCGCCAAACATAGCCGGGAAGAACCGTGCTCAGGAGATGGGGCCAGATATTCTCCTGGGCGCTGAATGACAAGAACAGGATGGTGAGAATTGGCAGCGCAATCGCTAGCGCGATCAGCCCTGCGGTGACAATCAGCAGAATTTCTGGCCCTGATGTCTTGGACTTTCGCGCCGCAACGCTGCTGGGCGCCATTATTCCGCCAGAACGCGCGTTGTCGGAAACGTAAGCTCAATCAGCGTGCCCTTGCGCGGTTCGCTTGAAATAGTGAAGGCAGCCCGGTTGGCCTCCGCCAAAGCGCGGGTGAGTGGCAGTCCGAGGCCGGTGCCTTGCGCCTCACGGCCCTCTGTTGCAACGCGCTTGAATGGTTCGAGGGCATCACGCAGCTGATCGGCATTCATGCCAATGCCGGTGTCCTTGACGCGCAATTTAAGTTCGCCAGATTTGCTCATCACGGCTGACACAATAACCTGTCCGCCGGGATCCGTAAACTTGATGGCGTTTGAAAGCACGTTGAGCATGATCTGCCGCATGGATCGCTGGTCGGCCACAACATTGGGAAGATCCGCCGGAATTGCCTTGCGGATTACAACGCGCGCGCCCGTTGCCGCCTCTTGCAGCATGCGGACCGCATAGTCGGTCGTCTCATTCAAATTCACCGCCACGAAGTTGAGCTCAAGCTGGCCTGCTTCAACTTTTGACAGATCCAGCAGGTCATTGATGAGCGAGAGCAGCAGGCCGCCGCTGGCGTGTATGTCATTCACATAGCCGCGGTACTTGTCATTCTTGATTTCGCCAAAGCGCTCCAGCCGCATGACCTCGGAAAACCCCATGATGGCGTTGAGCGGCGTGCGCAGTTCATGGCTGATGCGGGCGAGAAATTCGGATTTTTGCCGGCTGGTTTCTTCCGCCGCTTCCTTGGCAACGCGCAGTTCCGCTTCGGTGGTTTTCCATTGGGTGATATCGCGCACCACGGCGCAAAAAGCGGCGGCGGAAGCCTTGGTCTGCAGCGAGCCGATTGTCAGAAACAGCGGAACCGTTCCGCCCTGCTTCACAACAGCATTCACTTCACGGCCATCGTTTAAAACGCTGGCGAGGCCTGGCCCCTGCAAGGCGGCGAGGTAATCATGCAAAACCTTGCGGCTGTCGGCGGCCAGCAGATCGCCGAACGGCGTATCGACAACTTCCGCGATGCGATAGCCGAATATCGCCTCGGCGCCGGCGCTGAACGTATGGATGCAGCCGCGCTTGTCCAATGTAATGATGCCGTCGGTCGCCGTATCAAGAATGGCGCGCAGTTCATCATTGGCGAATGACGCGGCATCACGCGCCATGGGCCTGGCTGAACGAATATCCTCGAACCGCGGCAGAACCTCAGGTTCCGAAATTTCAGCCTTCGGCATGTTCAAGAGTTTTTCAATCGCTTTGCTCGCCGGGGATGGCGCGGCAACCACCTGCAACATAAATTGCCGGGCTGGTCCACTGTGCCAGGCCACCATCGACATTTGCGCGCTGATAAAGATTTCCTTGCCGTTTTTTTGTTTCACGGGGGTGGCTGGCAGCGAGTGTTCAAGCTTGGCAAACAGCGTCCAGACCTGTTCGTGATTGATCAGTTCTTCAAAGGTCGCAAAGCCCAGCATCTTGAGAGCCTTGCCATTCGCATAGAGCAGTTGCTGCCCCTGGGTGATCGCAACGGCATCCGGAATTTTTTCGATTGCGCTGGTTATCACGGCAGGAATGGCAATCGGCTTGCGCCATGATGCTGCGACTTGGCCGGAAGCGGAGGTGCCGAGAACCGTGCCCAGATGCTGAAACGCTTCACGCTCGTCCATAGCCATCCGGGGGCGGGGCTCTGCTTCCGCTGGCGTCGCCAAATACTGCCGCTCCAGGGCGCGCCGTTCGGTGATATCATCAAGCAGCGCCATGGCATAGGCGCTTTCATCCGCCGCTGGGCCCAGCCGCCGTAGCGTGAGCCGCATGTCGCGTTGGCCGATTTTTGTGTCAATGCGCCTGATATCGCTGACTGTCCCGGACAATGAAAGCCTGGACAGCAGATCATCGCCCAGTGTGGCGCTGCCAACCAGCGCGCTCAAGCTGATGCATGTTTGAGGATTGAACAACACGATTGCCGCCGTATTGAAACGGTGCAAGGCGCCATTCTGCCCCATGAAGGCCGCGGCCTGCGGCAGGAGTTCAAAGGCCTGATCCAGTTTTTCCGGCGAAATTCTGGGCGTTGCCGGTATCTGCCGAATCCCCACGACCAGAATGCCATCGCGTCCATCAGCCAGTGTGTGAACAACGCAGTTGCACGAAATGGGGTTGCCATGGCCAGCGGAGGGAAACAGCAGCTCCACCCTCTCCACTTGGCCCGCCTGCAGGCTTTGGGATAATTCCATGACCCGTTCCACGCCGGGTTCGTTCAGGTCAAATGGCCGGTCGATCAGGTCGAACAGGGATTCACATCCAAAAAACGCCACCCCGGCGGAATTGGCCCAAACAATCCGCCCCCGCGCGCTGTCCCACAGCCAAACCACTTCGGCCAATGTGCGCAATTCATCAAAACTCGGGCTGCCTGTTTTACTCAATGTCCAGCGGCTGAACTCTCGGCCAGCCGACTCCCGCATCATTCAACGCTTCTCATTATAACAAACTTAATCAATTTTGTTACACCTCGTCCATCTTTGGTTAACCAAACTGCACCGAAACAATTCTATATTGCAACGCAAGATATATGTTGCAATGCACAATAGTTTGACTTATATGCTTTCCAATGAACAAATTGCCCACCGCAACCCCATTGGAGATTTATCATGAACAACAAGAAAACCAGAATGGACACCGCCGCCGACATGCAAGTTGAAGCCCAGGATTTCGCACAGAAGTCCGTTGATCAGGCTCAGAAGGCCTTTGAAAAGGTAACCGATGCTGCCCATGACAACGCCCAGGTTCTGGAAGCCGCAACTTCAGCTTACAATTCCGGCGTTGTGGATCTCCACAAGAAGGCCATGGAATTCACCCAGAAGAACATGGAACAGGCTTTCGCTTTCAGCCGCAGCCTGTTTTCCGTAAAGGAATTCAACGAGGCCATTTCCCTCCAGCAGTCCTTCGTGAAGGAGCAGGCCGAAGTTTTGAAGTCGCAGGCCACCGAACTCAGCGAAATCGCGGTTCGCCTTTCCACTGAAGCTGCAAAACCATTGCAGGACAGCGTCAAGAAGTCATTCGAGGGCTTCAGCAAGTCCTTCGCCGCTTAATTCAGCGCCTCAATATGCAATCAGGCCCGCGCATGTCGCGGGCCTTTTTGTTGACTTGTAATTGCTGGCGCGCACCGCTAGTTTGCGCCCGCCAACACGATGCAGCTGTAGCTCAGTTGGTTAGAGCGCCGGATTGTGGATCCGGAGGTCGGAGGTTCGAGACCCCCCAGCTGTACCACCCGGATTCTATTTCCGCACGCCGAGAAGGTTGTCGGTCGAAAATGCCTCAACCAGTTGCGCTTCCGTCATCAGTCCCTCGCTCAACGCCACGTCGCGGATGGTGCGCCGGGTTTTCATGGCGATCTTGGCAATCCGCGCCGCCTGGTCATAGCCAATGTAAGGGTTGAGCGCTGTCACTGTCACCAAAGACCCATCGAGCAATTCCCTGCAGCGCTCTTCATCCGCCTCAATGCCAAGCACACATTTTTCCCGCAGCACCACCATGCCGCGCATCAGCATGCGCATGGATTGCAGAATGTTGAACACAATGACCGGGTCCATCGCGTTCAACTGCAATTGCCCCGCTTCCGCCGCCAGCGTCACGGTCAAGTCATTTCCGATCACTTGGTAGGCGATCTGGTTGACCACTTCCGGCACCACCGGGTTGACCTTGCCCGGCATGATGGAGGAGCCGGCCTGCACCGCCGTCAACCTGATCTCGCCAAACCCCGCCCGGGGCCCGCTGTTCAATAATCGCAAATCATTGCAGATTTTCGAGAGCTTCACGGCAATGCGTTTCAATACGCCGGAAAATGTGACGAAAGCCCCCATATCCGATGTGGCCTCGATGAGATCGCCAGCGGTCACAAGCTCAATTCCTGAAACTTTCGACAGATGCGCGATCACCGTGGCGGGGTAATGCTCCGGCGTATTGATGCCGGTTCCAATGGCCGTGCCGCCCAGATTGACCTCGCGCAGCAGATTGGCAAATTCCCGCAGGCGGTCAATATCTTCGCCAACCGTCACGGCGAAGGCCCTGAACTCGGAACCCAGCCGCATGGGCACCGCATCCATAAGCTGGGTGCGCCCCACCTTGATGATGTGGTCAAATTCGGAGGCCTTCTGCAGCAACGCGGCTTTCAGGGCGATCTGGCTTTCCAGCAATGAGGGGCAATCCCGCAGGATGGTGAGTCGCACGGCGGTCGGATAGACATCATTGGTGGATTGCGAGAGATTGACATGATCGGTGGGGCTGATGTGGGCGTAGTCGCCGCGGGCGAGCCCCATATGCCCCAGCGCCATGTTGGCGACGACCTCGTTGGCATTCATGTTGGTTGACGTGCCAGCGCCCCCTTGCAGCATGTCCACCACAAAAAACTCATGGCCCTTGCCGCCGATGATTTCATCGCAGGCCGCCACGATGGCCCCGGCAATCCCGGGGCTGATGGCGCCCAGATCCAGATTGGCGAGCGCCGCCGCTTTCTTGGCCATGGCCAGCGATTGCACGAGTTCCGGATAGTGGTTGAGCAGCACGCCAGTGATCGGAAAATTTTCGACGGCGCGCGCTGTGTGAATGCCATAGTCGGCCTCCAGCGGAATTTTCATTTCGCCAAGCGAATCTTTTTCAATGCGGAATTGCGACATGGGCCAAGCCTCTCCCTGTGGTCTTGACCAACCACAGGCCGGGCTTAAAACCTAAGCAAAGGAATGGTTGGTTATGAGCATTGAGCTGCCAATTGATGGTCGGCAATCCGGAATGGCGCTCGCCGTCCAGCGCGGCGTTGGCCGCCTGATGCGCGCCCACGGCTTCACGGTTTTGAATGAGTTCACGCTGGCGATAGGGCGAAGGGCGGACGTTATCGCCCTGGGCGGCGATGGCGCGATCTGGATTGTTGAAATCAAGTCCTCCGTCGAGGATTTCCGGGTGGACCAGAAATGGCCGGAATACCAGAATTTCTGCGACAGGTTTTTCTTCGCCATTCCCCAATCGCTCGATCCTGAAATCATTCCGTTTCAGGCAGGGCTCATCGTGGCGGACAATTGGGGCGCCGAAATCCTGCGCGAGCCAGCGACCGTGGCGCTCCATCCATCAAGGCGAAAGGCGCTCACCCTCTCCTTCGCCCGCGCCGCCAGCCAACGCTTGCACGCGCTTTATGATCCGTGAGGGCAAAGCCAATCTCCACCGCGGGATTGATGTCAAATTGACGTTTCAATGAGCGCCGGACAAAGCTCCGCCCTTGAACCATATTAGTCCGTAGACGGATGTTTTATCCTTGTGCGTGGGCGGCGCTTCAGGAGGTGTCGGGCTTCATCGCGTCGCAGGCGAGCCCATGGCATTCGACGAGCACCTCATCGACTTCGTGAATTGCTTTCCGGCGATAGCCGGGAGGATGGCCCGGCCGGAGCGGCGACCTGAACTTCGGAGCTTTTGCGGCCTCCCGTCTGACCCGCCAGCGGGCGAGACGCCGGGCCTGGCGCGGCAGATCATCCAGCGCCAGCTTGAGGGCCTGGAGCCTGCGGGTAAGTCGCTCCGCATTGACGAGGCCATCGGGCGGGGAAACGGGAGCGGCCACGGGAGGGCGCGCTGGCCACAGGGCGTCCACCCGGGAATCGTCTCCGAAGAAATGGATGCGCGGGGGAGACTTCGCGTATTTTATACGGCGCTGGCGCAGTTCCGGGAAATTTTTGCGCGGATCGAAGAGCTGAAAGGAGGGACGCAAGTTCCCGCCCTTCCCGATGATTGCCCCCGAAGGCAGGGGACGCGAAGGAGCCAGCTTCACCACCAGGCCCCGCGCCGCGATGATGATGAGGCGGCGCATGGCGGATTCGGCGGGCCGCAGCACCCGCAGCACGGCGCTATGGAGGGCCTGCGGAATCCGCGAAACCGTGGCGCTGCCCACAAGCCCCAGCATGGCGAACAGCACTTCAACGATGCCTTTCAGCGCTTCACTGTTGCGTTCGATGGCCCTGGCCCAGTCCATGGTGTTTCCTTATCCAGCACAAAGAACAAAATAGGAACATTAGTCAATAGGAATAAATTGTCAAGGGGTGTAGGAATTTATTTTTTGATTGGTGAAGAAAAGACCCTCATCCGCCCGTTGGGGCACCTTCTCCCATACCAAGGGGCACGGGAGAAGGCGATAATCTCAAAAAGTTTGGCCTTCTCCCGTTCGCAGAATGGGAGAAGGTGGCCGAAGGCCGGATGAGGGCCCTTCCTTAGTTCCGGTTTTCCAGCGCCATCAATATCGTGTCACACACCGCATTCCGCGCCGTGAACACGTCGGCGTTCCACACGCGCAACACCCGCCAGCCCTGCTCTTCCAGAAACCGCGTACGCGTTGCATCATACCGCACTTCAGTTTCGCTCCCGTGCGTTGCGCCATCAACCTCAACAACCAGCTTGGCAGCACGGCAGGCAAAATCTGCGAAATATGGGCCGATGGGAAGCTGCCGCACAAACTTGAAACCATTGAGCCTGCGACCGCGCAGTTCTTCCCACAGGCGGCGTTCGGCTTCGGTGTCGTCCTTGCGAAGGGCGCGAGCGCGGGTTCGCGATATTTCGGTTTGGTGGGCCATGAAGATAAGACGGATGGGGTGGTGAAATCCGTTGGCGGTTTAAGAAAGAGCCCTCATCCGCCCGCAGGGCACCTTCTCCCATCCTGCGGACGGGCGAAGGCGATAATCATTGAAACCTTCGCCCGTGGTGGCCAAGCTTGCAAGTCCAACCAGATTGCCAGTAAAGATGAACGTAGAGAAAACTGCGGCAA
>VFJY01000122.1 GCA_009885825.1 Rhodobiaceae bacterium
CCGTCATTGGCGATCTGCTTGAAGGGCACCGCCGTGCCGTTGGACCTGAACAGCGCCAGCTTCCAGAAGCGCGACATGGAGGCAGGCAGGATGCGGAAACGGTATTTGCGTGGCAGCAAGTTGAAATAGGGCGCATAGGCGTAGTTGACCAGCGGCATGTCGCCCAGGAAGCCATCGGTGTTGAAGATGTCGAAGAAATACTGCCCGTACTGATCGCAGGCGGCATCGGAGATCATCAGGTTGACGTCGAAATCGACATTGCCCCAGGTGAGCTGGTTGCCGCTCGGCAGGCGCAGGTTGACGCCGTCGCTGGTGGTCACGCCAAGGGGCGTTTCGCGGCCGCGGTCGGGCCCGCTGTAATAGTTGACCATGCCCGCCATGCCCTTGTAGACATTCTCGGCGGTGAAGAAGAAGCGGTGGTCGTGGAACCACATGGTGCCCTGCAGCTCGCGGAAGTCGCCCTTCACATTGACCAGGCCGCCATTGTCGTCGGGGCCTGAGGCGCGGTTGTCGGTCGCCTGCATGTTGATCTTGTCGCGGCGCGCCAGCGTCGTGCTCCAGCGGTAGTCGTAGAACGTGCCGGGGAAGTGGTGCACGTTGGCGGCGCCATCGCTCTCGGCGCCGTTGTGCGCGTTGTGAAAATGCATCTGCACTTCATTGCGGCCGAAACCGCCATTATCCTCGCGCTTCTCCGGCAGGTTGTTGTACATGCGGGTGAGGATTGTTTCGCCGTAGCGGCCCTTGATCAGCGGCGGCGGCAGATGGCCTGACGCGTATTGGCCCGAGCCGAACGTCCAGACCTTGTTGGCTTGCTGATGCGCCATTTTTTCGTGGAAATAGGTTTCGGAATTGCATTCGCCGATTGAAAACACATAGCCGACCTTGGGGAAGAACTCGTCCCAGCGCTGGTGCGCGAAACCCTCGCCCGGCGGGCGGCCTTCAATCGGTCCCCGGCCGGTCTTGCGATTGGTCAGGTCCGGCGTCAGGTCCTTGTTGATGAAACCGGTGTGCCAGGACAGCCTCTTGGCGTCGCGCTCCTTCATATCGACGGGGAAGACGGCGTTGCCAGCCGCCGAGCGCGCGAGAGGGACGGGCTTTTGCACCTCGAGCCGATACATCCGGGTGGTGAATTTCTCGGCGCCGTACAACGGGCTGCGCGGCGTGCCCGTCGGCACGGTCGCATAGGCGCTGCGGGCGAAGGGGCTCAGGCCGTTCTTGAGGGCGAGAGCGCCCACGCCGGTAAATATGCCCCACTTGAACAGGTCACGGCGGGTGATCTCGCCCAGCGACCGCGCCTTTACGATCTCGGCCCGGTTATCCCTGGCCTTCTGCGCTTCTCTTTGCCGGATCTTGCTGGCTTCACGGGAGATGTACATTATAGACCTCCCCGCAGGAGGCCGCTCACCGCAGCACTTGGTTCAGGTGTGCATTTGTTAACCATAAACAGTGTCATGATATTTGCCCTTTTCAATGACTGGAGCGACGGTTGCCCGTGCTCCAAACTAAAACCCTTCAACGCACTGCTTGCCCCATGCGCTGCCGACCTATTTCAAGCTGCATTCAGATGTTGTTAACTACTCAGAAACCCGCACCCACTGGTTTTGCCAGATGTCCCTGCTGTGACAGGACATCGTTAAGCCTGGCGCTTTTTGCTGTCTATGCGACCTAGGTGCCTGAAAGGGCTAGAATATGCGACCCTTGTCTCATTTCAGGGCGCTTCAGGTTAAGATTATTTCACGAATCACGCCCTGAAACTCACCAAGCACATTGACATTTATTAAAATACAATGTTTATTTTATATTACAAACAGTTTTTTACCCATGCCGTCACGCAACATTTAAAATTGTGGGCTGGCTTGGGGTAAGGGGCGGTTTGGACAGGGCATCTAATCCAGAGGGCAAGTCCACCTGATACATTGAAGCCGGTCTGTGGTGTTGCGTAGCTCCGGGAGTGGATATTGAGTTGATATCCACACGCGGGAAATGTTCACTTGGAGGCGGAAAATAAAGCCGGTTAGGTTCGCGTTGCGCAAGAAGGCCAGCGTTGCGTCCGCCAATCCGGTTAAAGCGTTAAGTGTTTGAATGAGATGCGGCATGTGCTGACTTATCCATGGTCACTGCTGCGGCCTGTTAACCCCAACAGTAACTTGAAGACGGTCAGCGTCGTTGATACGGCGGCCTGGCATCCTGCTTGCTGGGTTTGCCGCAAGCAATTCAGTATGTGTGTTGAGGGCAAACCAGTATGAGCACCACGAAGACCAGAATCGCATTCGTCGACGATCATCCGGCGATGCTGCAAGGGCTGATAAGCCTGTTCTCCAAAAATTGTGACTACGACATCGTGGCGACGGGCGCTTCCGCCTGCGATGCCTGGAAAATCACTGAGGCCCACAGGCCCGATATCCTGTTCATGGATCTCAGCATGCCAGGTAACGTTTATTCGGTGATTGAGGATATTTCCCAGCACTTGCAGGACACCAAGGTTGTGGTCTGCACCGCGTTTTCCAGCGTCGACTCCGCCATGCGCGCGCTCGACGCCGGCGCCAGCGGTTTTGTGCTGAAGACCTCGGGCGCGGACGAATTTTATTCCGCGGCGAATTCCGTTCACCGTGGCGACCTGTTCATCACCGGCGAATATGCGAGCCAGGTGATGCGCGGCCTGCGCAACCGGAAGCAGCCGGAGCCAACAGGCATATCCGTCAAGCTCAGTGCGCGCGAGAAGCAGATTGTCGACCTGCTGCACGACGCCCGCACCAACCGCGAAATCGCCGCATCGCTTGCCATCAGTGAAAAGACCGTCAAGCGCTACATGACAACGCTGATGCAAAAACTTCACGCCAGAAACCGCGTCGAAGTCGCCGTCATGCACAATTCGTAAGCGGCAAGCGGCTCGCAATACAGCCGTGCACGGAGTTAATATCATCCGTGCACGGAATTAACCATCGCGCTCAGCAAATTGTCCCCATTGGTACGATGGTGGCGCGCCCATCAATCCCCACAAATCGTTCGACCATCGCACCTTATGCGGGCTTGCGCCTACGAATATACGGTTAGCGTGGAGTTAATTGCGTGCCGCGTCGCGAGACGTGGAAACAACTGACGCCGAAAAATTTGTACGGACAGTGGGCAAACACTGTCTTGAGTACGTGGGCAAGCGTAAAAAGGGCATTTCATCATGGTAACCTATGTCAAGTCAGATCTTGAATTCATCCTGCAGCAGATTCTGATCGCCGAGGCGCAAGCCGGTGGAGCGGATCCGGCCTCGCTTGTTCCGCATTTCAGCTTGCCCTTCGGCCTCAGGACGGTCGACGGCACCTTCAACAACCTGTTGCCTGGCAACG
>VFJY01000080.1 GCA_009885825.1 Rhodobiaceae bacterium
AGGCCGATGTGGCGCTTGAAGTGGTGCGCACCTTCATCGACAAGGTGAGGGAACGCGCCGTGGGGGCCGAGATCGTAAAGTCGATCAAGCCCGGCCAGATGGTGGTGAAGATCGTCCACGACGTGCTGGTGGAAACCCTGGGCTCGGACCAATCCGCCTTGAACCTGCGCGCCGCTCCCCCCGTTGCCATTCTCATGGTGGGCCTGCAGGGCTCCGGCAAAACCACAACGACCGCCAAGATCGCCAAGCGCCTGCAGGAGCGCGAAAAGCGCAAAGTTCTGATGGCGTCCCTCGACACAAGCCGCCCGGCCGCACAGGAACAGCTCGCCATCCTCGGCCAACAGGTGAAGGTCGCGACCTTGACAATCGTCAAGGGTGAGAAGCCAACGCAAATCGCCAAGCGCGCCATGTCAGAAGCCCGCAAGAGCGGTTATGATGTGGTGATGCTCGACACCGCTGGCCGCCTTCACATTGATGAAGAGCTGCTCGCCGAAGCCGCCGCCGTGCGCGATATCTGCAAACCCAATGAAACCCTGCTTGTCGCCGATGCGCTCACCGGGCAGGACGCGGTAAACCTCGCCCGCGCCTTCGATGAGAAGATCGGCATTTCTGGCATCGTACTCACCCGCATCGATGGCGATGGCCGTGGCGGTGCCGCCCTTTCCATGCGCGCCGTGACTGGCAAACCCATCAAGCTCATGGGCACCGGCGAAAAGCTCGAAGGCCTCGAGGATTTCCACCCCTCGCGCATAGCGGGCCGCATCCTCGGCATGGGTGACGTCGTCTCCCTCGTCGAGCGCGCCGCCATGGATATTGACCACGACAAGGCCCGCCGGATTGCCGAGCGCATGAAGAAGGGTGCCTTCGATCTTGATGACTTGGCCGAGCAGCTCAGGCAATTGCAGAAGATGGGCGGCATGGCGGGCATGATGAACATGCTGCCCGGCATGGGCAAGATCAAGAAACAGATGGATGGCGCGGCCCTCGATAACGGCGTGCTAAAACGCCAGGTCTCGATCATCTCGTCCATGACGCCCTATGAGAGGCGCAATCCCAAGGTTATGGATGCCAAGCGCAAGCGGCGTGTGGCGGCAGGTTCCGGCACCAAGGTGGAGGAAATCAACCGCCTGCTCAAGATGCACATGCAAATGGCCACCATGATGAAACAGATGGGCCAGGGCAAAGGCCTGCTCGGCAAGATGATGGGCGGCAAGGGTGCGCCCGATCAAGCCGAACTCGAAAAGATGCAGGCCGAATTGGCCGCGATGGATCCCAACGCGATCCCAGCCGACCTCAAAGACATGATGGCGGGTGGCTCGCTTCCTGAAATGCCAAAATCCCTGCCAGGCCTTGGCGGCGGGCTGCCGGGCCTCGGCGGCGGCAACCCATTCAAAGGATTCCCGGGCCTTCCGGGTAAGAAACGATGATCTCGAACATTAAGGAGTAATGAGACATGGCAATGAAGATCAGGCTTGCGCGTGCAGGCACCAAGAAGCGGCCTTACTATCACATCGTGGTGGCGGACCATGCAGCACCGCGCGACGGCAAGTTCATCGACGTGATCGGCGCTTTCAACCCGATGCTTGGCAAGACAGATGAAGCCCGCGTCAAGCTTGATGCGGCCAAGGCCGCTGAATGGCTCAAGAAGGGCGCCCAGCCGACCGACCGCGTATTGCGCTTTCTCGACAAGGCAGGCGTTGCCAAGCGCCCCGCCCGCAACAATCCACAGAAGGCATTGCCCGGCAAGAAGCGCATTGAGCGCGAGAAGCTGGCCGCTGACGTTGCAGCCAAGGTTGCAGCCGCAGCCGCCGCCGCTGCCGAAGCGCCAGCCGCCGAGGCCCCGCAGGCTTAAACAGGATATGGGCAGCCCCAGCAATCAGGTTCTCGTTGGCGTGATTGTGGGGGCCCATGGCATCAAGGGCGAGGTGAAGCTGAAAAGCCTTACCTCTGATCCCTTGAGCATCACGCGCTATGGCCCGCTGCGATCTGCGGCGGGCCAGCAATTTGAGATCGCCAAACTTAAGCCAGCCAGGGATGATTTCATTGCGGTCTTGAAAGGTATCACTGACCGTGATCAGGCTGAGCATCTGCAAGGCACCGAACTTTTCATCCACCGCGACAGGCTTCCCAAACTCGCAAGCAATGAAACCTATGCCCACGACATGATCGGACAGGATGTATGTCTTGCAGACGGAACCAGGCTCGGCAAACTGGTCGCCATGCCGAATTATGGCGCCGGAGATCTGTTGGAAGTTGAGCGTGAGGCGGGCGTCGAAAGAGTGCTCATCCCGTTCACGACAGCCTTCGTGCCACAGGATGATTTTTCAACTGGCAAGATCACCGTGATATTGCCGGAAGGATATTTGGATACAGGTGAGCCGGAATGACCTTCGCCGCCACCATCCTCACGCTTTTTCCGGAAATGTTCCCGGGCTCGCTGGGCCATTCCCTCGCGGGCAAGGCGCTGAGCGATGGCCTGTGGTCGCTCGATGCGCGCGACATCCGGGCGTCCGCCACCGACAGGCACCGCACCGTCGACGACCACCCGGCAGGCGGCGGCGCTGGCATGGTGCTGAAGCCCGATGTTCTGGCAGCCGCCATTGATGCAAGCGCCCATGTTGGCCCCCGTCTGCTCATGAGTCCCCGTGGCAAGCCGCTGACACAAAGCTTCATCCGCGAGCTGGCCCAGGCTCCGGGCTGCCTCATCGTCTGCGGCCGCTTTGAGGGCATCGACGAGCGCGTTATCGAAAAGCGCAGCCTCATCGAAGTTTCCCTCGGCGATTTTGTGCTGTCAGGTGGCGAGCCCGCGGCGCTCGCTCTCCTCGATGCGGTGATCCGCCTCCTCCCCGGCGTCATGGGCAAAGTGGCTTCCGGCGAGGAGGAAAGCTTTGAGGATGGCCTTCTCGAACACCCGCATTATACCAAACCCCGCACTTGGGAAGCCCTTGAAATCCCACAGATTCTCCTCTCCGGCGACCACAAGGCGATAGCCCAGTGGAAACGCCAGCAGCGCGAAGCCTTGACCAAATCCGTGAGGCCTGATCTCTGGCAAAAATATCTGGCCGATAAGATTTGATTTATGGCCGCTTTGCCGCTATAGCCCCCGCAACACCAAAGGAAGCATCCCCATGAACATTATTCAGCAGCTCGAAAAAGAGCAGGTGGCCATCGTTGCTGCCAAGCGCGCCGTGCCCGTATTCTCGGCTGGCGACACCGTGATCGTCAACGTCAAGGTTGTTGAAGGCGAGCGCACCCGCGTTCAGGCCTATGAAGGCGTTGTCATCGCCCGCTCCGGCGGCGGCTTGCAGGAAAATTTCACTGTCCGCAAAATGTCCTATGGCGAAGGCGTGGAGCGCGTATTCCCGGTCTATTCGCCGCTGATCGATTCCATCAAGGTGGTCCGCCGCGGCGAAGTGCGCCGCGCCAAGCTGTATTATCTACGTGACCGTACCGGCAAGTCGGCCCGCATCGTCGAACGCCGCGCCAGCGAGATGGAAAACCAGATTGACATGGAAGTCGCTGCTGCCGCAGCCGTCAGCGCTGCCGCCAGTGCGGAAAGCAAGTCCCTGGCCAAAGCCGAAGCCAAGGCAAGCGGCAAGAAGAAATAGTTTTCGAGGCGCATGCGCAGTTTCAAGGGCCGGCAGCAATGCTGGCCTTTTTTGTTTTGGAGATCATTATGAGTGATTATCTCAAACTCAACCTGGCGAACTGGAATGACCGCGCCGCCATTCATTATAGGGATGAAGCAGGCGGCTACCGCGTCAAGGAATTTCTGAATGGCGCAGACAATCTCCACGGCATCGAAGACCGAGAGATTGGCGATGTCAAAGACCTTCGCATCGCCCATCTGCAATGCCACTTCGGCATCGACACGCTTTGTCTCGCAAGGCGCGGCGCAAGTTGTGTTGGTCTCGATTTTTCCCCAGTGGCCATTGCCGCAGCCCGCGATTTGCAAAAACAGACCGGTCTTGATGCCAGCTTCGTCGAAGGCAATGTCTATGACGCCCGCTCTCTAATCGAAGGCCACTTCGACATGGTCTATGTCACCTGGGGCGCCATCAACTGGCTGCCGGACATTGCGCGCTGGGCGAGGGTTGTATCGTCATTGCTGAAGCCCGGCGGCACGCTTTATCTGCTGGAGGGGCATCCCTCACTGTTTACCCACGATGAATCAACCGCTGACTTCAAGCTGGGTTACGATTGGCGAACCCCGATGGACAGGCCTGTCATCATGGATGAGGCCACGACATATACAGGCGATACGGCAACATTTGCCAACACCACCACCCACGAATGGAACCATCCCCTCAGCGACATCATCAACGCGGTGATCGCCTCGGGCATGCGGCTTGATTACCTGAATGAACATGAAGAGCTCGCATGGCAGTTCGCCCCTATCATGGTCCCCGTCGAAGGCAAACGCCGCATGTGGGTTCTCCCCGAAGGATTTCCACGATTGCCATTGGCATTTTCGCTGCGAGCTGTAAAAATCTAACGCAAGGTACTCGGCAATTCGTCCGCCATGAGCGGCGCAGAAGACATTACGTAACGGGCGAGGTTCTTCTCAGTTTGACCCAACGCTGCATTTAGTGCTGTAAGCACAGGCTCGGAAGCGGACGGACTGCGCAGATGTCCAACTCCGAAAACTTGGAAGCTGCGAGCAATTCACATTTGGAGAAAATGAGCCGAGATGGTGGACATCGATCCGGATTGGACAGCACCGCGGGATGGCCATGACTGGCGAGACGACGAACTCCTGCTCGCTGTCGCTTGGCTGAAGTCATTTGTGGCTGCACAAGAGATGGACTGACGGCTGAACACTGCTAGACAGAACCTGATCGCGACTTGGGAGCGGATGCGCGAAGGTGGGCAAGCACCATTCTTTGATCCGGCTGACACCGTGGCCTGGTACATTCTACAGGCGGAGACGTATGCCACCGATCGAGCATTTTGGACCCAGGAAGGAGCCATGCGAGTTGTCCCGTTCTTAACGCGGCTCGGTAAAGAGCTACCGCTGCTGATGTCTGTGCGTGGCGTCGAGGACCGCGCCGCACGTATGATGCTATCCGAACGCCGACAGCCTGATGGCGGACTTTTTGAACTATTGGTGGCGCTGGCCTATCGCCGTGGCGGCTGGAGTCGTGTTGAATTTGTGCCGGAAACCCCAGGTCGTGGCCGGACCCCTGACATGCACATCTTCCAACGGACTAGACGCTGGGCCGTGGAATGCAAACACCTAATGCCATCGCGGTATGCAGCACGTGAGAAGGTGCGCGGCGAGGAACTCGCGAGACCAATTCATGCTCTCAGCCTTGAGACCGAAAAATCCATCATAGTTGAGGTGAAGTATAAGGTCGAGCTTATCGACGTGCCGGACGACTATCTGGTCGGGCATGTCCGAACTGCGACACATGGGCACACTTTCAACCCATGGGATGATCAGATCGCCACAGGACGCGTCCGGCCGGTCAACTGGAAGTTAGCTCGGAAAGTATTGGCCAAGGACTACGTCTACGCCAGTGGCAGCCGGATAATTGAACTCTTGACCTGTCACTATCAGCACGATGCTGACCACAGCATCGCTGCGAAATGGCGTCCAGCGAGCGACCGCCCCGCCTACGCGGACGCCGTGTATCAAGCGAGCGTGGTTACGTGGCGAAGCTTCTCAAAAGCCGCAGTATTAAAGAAGGCTCGACACTTCCGAAGTATACTCGCTAACGCAGAGGACCAGCTCCCACCGGACCGACCAGGAGTTGTGCATATTGGAGTCGAAAGTTATGCTGGCAACGACGTCGACTTCGCGCGGCATATCGCAAATACGTTGGAAGTAAGCGATTTTGAGCCACGAAACTCTCGCTTACGCTGGGTCTATGGGAACTATTTTGTGCCTGAGGCCACTACTCGACGGGACGAAAGCTGGGCCATTGCCGAGACCATGGTTCCCTACAAGATAGGATCACATCGGACCCAATCGCCGCTGCCAGGTCATATGCTGGTGTCGCCGGAGGGTGTAGGCCGTCGTGGCGCACACTGGGATCTGGAACCCGAATAGTGGAATGTTGCTCGTGGTCATTTGCGGGCTACACGAGGGTGACCTATTGCCCAAGACTCATTTCTGTTAGACAAGCTCGCAACCCCCACAAAGCCTCATGCAGCAACGGGATTTGACATGTGCGTGACAACGGCTAAATAGCGGCCTTAACCTCAAAATTGAGACCGCCATGGCAAAGCCACGCACTTTATACGACAAAATCTGGGACGATCATCTGGTTCACGAGGCCGACGACGGCACATGTCTGCTCTATATTGACCGTCACCTCGTCCATGAAGTGACCTCGCCGCAAGCCTTCGAGGGCCTGCGCATGACGGGCCGCAAAGTGCGCCATCCGGAGCGCACTTTGGCCGTTGTTGACCACAACGTGCCAACCACCGACCGTTCCAAGGGCATTGCCGAAGAGGAAAGCCGCATTCAGGTTGAAACGCTGGCCCGGAATGCCCGGGAATTTGGCGTCGAATATTTCCATGAGCGCGACAAGCGCCAGGGCATCGTGCATGTGGTTGGCCCCGAACAGGGCTTCACGCTTCCCGGCACCACTATTGTCTGCGGCGACAGCCACACCTCAACCCACGGCGCTTTCGGCGCCTTGGCCCACGGCATTGGCACCTCGGAAGTGGAACATGTTTTGGCCACGCAAACCCTCATCCAGAAAAAAGCCAAGAACATGCTGGTGGAAGTCTCCGGCAAGCTGGCACCCCATGCCACCGCCAAGGACATCATCCTGTCCATCATCGGCGAAATTGGCACCGCCGGCGGCACCGGCTCCGTCATTGAGTTTGCCGGTGAAGCCATCCGCGATCTTTCGATGGAAGGCCGCATGACCGTATGCAACATGACGATCGAAGGTGGCGCGCGCGCTGGCATGATTGCCCCTGACCAGAAAGCCTATGACTATCTCCATGGCCGCCCCAAGGCCCCCAAGGGCGCCGATTGGGACAAGGCGCGGCGCTATTGGGATAATCTGCACACGGATGAAGACGCCCGCTTCGACCGCATTGTCAAGCTCAATGCCGCAGCACTTCCCCCCATCGTGTCCTGGGGAACCTCGCCGGAGGACGTTGTCTCCGTGGCGGGCAGCGTTCCAAACCCCGATGACATTCCTGACGAAGGCAAGCGCCAATCCAAATGGCGGGCGCTGGACTATATGGGCTTGAAGCCCGGCCAGAAAATCACCGATATTGAGCTTGATGTGATCTGGATCGGTTCCTGCACCAACGGCCGCATCGAGGATTTGCGCAATGTGGCCAAGATCGTCGATGGCAAGAAAATCGCCGGCAACCTGGCTTACGCCATGATCGTTCCGGGCTCTGGCCTGGTGAAAGAGCAAGCCGAAGCCGAAGGCCTGCACAGGATTTTCCTCAACGCCGGATTTGAATGGCGCGAGCCCGGCTGCTCCATGTGTTTGGGGATGAATCCCGACCAGCTGAAACCCGGCCAGCGCTGCGCCTCAACCTCCAACCGCAATTTCGAGGGCAGGCAGGGTTATCGCGGCCGCACCCATCTTGTCTCGCCACAGATGGCCGCCGCAGCAGCCCTTGCCGGGCGCTTTGTCGACATCAGGAATGGCCGTTAATCAATAAAGTTATTAATAGTTGATACATAATTGATTAAGTATTATGTCACAAACAGGGCGGCAGTTTGATTCACGGGTGTTCTGGCGTGGGTCGCGTTAACAGAGGGCAAAAATTGAGCAATTCTATTCAAGCCGACGCAAAATTCCTGCGTCGCATTTTCATTGCGCTTGTCATTTTGACGCTCTGCGCGGGTGGCATGGTTGGCCTTACAACCGCGCAAGCGATGACCGAAAACCAGTCAAACTGCCTCCTGATCTGTCAGTAGCCGGCTGAACTGCCGGCGCGATCTGACGCTCAAATCCACTTGCGCGGCGGAGCCCGGCGCGGCGCGCTGGTAAATTCAATCCCGATCAGGCTGCTGTGGCGCCATTTGACGCGCGCGTCCCTGATCTGGCCATCGGTTAAAGTCACAAGGCTGAATTCCGCAGGCACGGCCCGCCAATCCTTGCACATCAATTTGGCGCCCGTTTCAGAAAAGTCGCGAATGGTGCAGTCAACCACAGAACCCAGTTGATTGAAGACAATCTTTCCATCCTTGAGAACCCGCTGCCGCCGGGCAATGCGCTTTTCCGCGTTGTCGGCATCTGGTTTCAAAATACTGGTCATGGCCATGGGCTTCCTGCAATGGCGTCCCGAAGGGGACCATCCTGGCGGGAATCCTACCACCCGAGGCTGAACCCAGCCTGACCTTGCTGATCAGGGGCTTGCCTTAATCCGGCAGCTCCATCGGCTTCAGGGCATCAAAAACGTCGCCTGGACCGGGATTACCCGGCGGCGACTGTCCCCCGAGATGATGCATGATGCCCCACACCGCGTTGAGCGCCGTTTGCACCGCCCCTTCAACCCAGCCCGGTGTCCAGGAAACATCATCGCCCGCCATGAAAATCCCCCGCTCGGCGGGCGGCATTTTTTCTTGCCTGAAATGGCAATACATCCGGTGGTTATAGCGATAGTGGCCCGGCAACGCCCCCTTGAAGGCTCCCAGAAAATTGGGGTCTGACTCCCATGACACCGTGATGGGGTCGCCAATGATGTGTTTCTCCAGCTCCAGATTGGGATAGATTTTTTTCAAGGCGTCAAGCGCCAGCGTCACCCGCTTGTCGACCGGCAGTGGCAGCATTTTCATGGCATCGCTCATCCACGAATAGGTGAGGCAAATGACCCCCGGTTTGTCATCGCCATTATCAAACAGATAGGTTCCGCGCGTCAGCCGGTCAGTCAGCGTCATGCTCATGAGATCGCGGCCCGTGTGCGGATCCTTGTCTTTCCAGAACGGCCGGTCGGTCATCACGAATGTCTTGGAAGATTGCATGTAGCGGGTGCGGTCCAGCGCCATCCACATCTTGGCTGAGAACAGGCTTTCTTCCACGCTCATGTAAGTGGTCAGTATCCAGCTCTGCACCGTCACCAGAACCGCGTCAAACAGCTTGGTGTCGCCCCAGCGGTCCGTGATCGCGATCTTATCCCCATAGGCCCGCTCGATCTTCTTGACCCCCGGACATGGCGCGCCGCTGTGCAATGATTCAAGCGTTGTGCCCTTGGGCCAGTGCGCCATCTTGGCGGGCGAAAGCTTCCACAACCCCCTCGGCACCTGTTCGACGCCACCGGCGATATAGCTTTGGTTCTCATCGCAATCGGTTGCCACCACCCGCAGGATTTCCAGCATCGAGTTGGGATAATCCGAATCCCAGCCGCCGGTGCCAAAGCCCACCTGGCCAAAAACCTCTCGGTGGTGAAATGGCCTGTCGGCGAAGGCGTAGGAGGTCGCCACGAAATCATAGAAGCTGCGGTCATCCCAAATGGGAATGAGCCGGTTCCAGATTTCCTTGAGTGCGGCAATGTCACGCTCGCGGATGGCTTGCCTGAGGCCGGAAAACCCAGCGCCCTCTTCCAGCGCCTTGGCCCAGTCCGCGGCTATCTCCTTGAACATCGACGGCAGGTCCGCCGTCTTTTCCACATAAAGGGTTTTGCCCTCAAGATCGATTATGGTGGAGGGCGTGGCTGGCGACAGGGGATTGGGAAACGGCTTTCTCTGAAGGCCCAGCATATCAACATAGTGGTAGAATGCCGTGGAGGATTCCGGAAAGCGCATGCCGCCAAGTTCCGCGATAATGCCTTCGGCGCCTTCGAAGGCCTGGCTGCGCAGCCTTCCGCCCATGCGGCCCGCTTCATAGATCACCGGTTTCAAGCCCATTTTCAGAAGCTCAAAGGCTGCCGTCATGCCGGCCATGCCAGCGCCTATTATGGCCACTTCCTCGCCGTGCCGGTGCGCCGGAACCGAACCAAGCCCGGATGGGTGCTTGATCCAGTCATCAAAGGCAAACGGAAAATCCGGCCCGAACATGGTTACCGGCTCCGAAACGTCGGCCTCAGGCGCAAAAAGATTGGTGGACGCAGTCATTGGCAAAATCTCCCGTTCGAGATACTTGCCACAAAAACGGAAAGCCAGCCACGGGGAGTTTCGTGGCCGGTTCCTGTGCGTTGGGAGGAAGGCGCGCTATTACTCGCAGGTCCAGATTTTCTTTTTCTTGAGCTTGAAAGCCGTGTGGGAATGGTTCCACTTCTTGTAGGTCACCCATTCAAAGCCACAATCCTCATCTTCAAACTCATCGTAATCGTCATAGACCGGATAGGAGGGGTAATGCTCGCCGACCGCAATGTAAGGCACACCCAGGCCGAGATTGACATCAACACGCACTTTGGCAGAAGCGGTGGAGGCGGATATGGTTGCGAGAACAGCAGCGGCAGTTGCGGCGATAAGAAGATTGCGGATCATGGTTTTGGTTCCCTCATTTCAGTTTATGGCGGTATGATCACCGTTGATGAGCGAGATTTAGGCGAAGCCGCCTGAACCAAACCTGAGTCCGCCGTTTATCTGCCGTTCATGTTGCGCGCTGGCGCCTTGGCCTGTATGAGACCGCCGATGACCACCATTTTCATAGATGGCGAGGCTGGCACCACGGGATTGCAGATCCGCGACCGGCTGGCGCCCCGCCGCGATATTGAGCTTCTCAGCATTGCGCCTGAAAAGCGCAAGGATGCGGGCGCGCGCCGCGATCTCCTGAACAGCGTTGATATCGCCATCCTCTGCCTGCCTGATGAGGTTGCCAAAGAGGCGGTGGGCCTGATTGATGCAAAGTCCAGAACCCGTGTGATCGATGCCTCGACCGCCTACCGGGTTGACCCTCAATGGGCCTATGGTTTTCCGGAGCTAAGCGCCGCCCAATCCAAAAAAATCGCTGCGGCGACCCGCGTCTCAAATCCCGGCTGTTATCCGCAGGGGTTCATCGCTGTGGTGAAGCCGCTTATCGTCGCGGGCATTTTGGCGAGCGATGCCCCACTCACCTACAATGCCGTTTCCGGCTATTCCGGCGGCGGCAAAAAGATGATCGCGGACTATGAGAAAGCAGGCGCAAGCGCCTCGCCTTACATGCCCTATGGCCTCACCTTGAATCACAAGCACCTCGCCGAAATGAAAACCTATGCGGGAATTGGCAGGGACGTCATATTCCAGCCTGTTGTCGGCAACTACGCACAAGGCATGCTGGGCGCCGTGCCGTTTTTTATCAGGAAAACCAGTGTGGCCAACATCCATGAAATTCTGACAGAGGCCTATTTTGGCAGCGCCTTCATCAAGGTGGCGCCGCTGCAGGCCATCGAGCGTTCACCCGGCATCGACCCGCAGGCTCTCAACAACACCAACCGCATGCGGCTGCAGGTTTTTGGCAATGATGCGAGAGGGCAGGTGTTGCTCATGGCCATTTATGACAATCTCGGCAAGGGCGCCTCGGGCGCTGCCGTGCAGAATTTGAACCTGATGATCGGCGCTGAGGAAGCTCTCGGCGTTGATCTCGCAAGCGCCAACTGAAAGAGCAAATCCATGGAAAAATTCATGACCCTGAACGGTGTTGCAGCCCCCCTCAACATCGTCAACATCGACACTGACATGATCATTCCAAAGCAGTTCCTGAAAACCATCAAACGCACGGGGCTTGGCAAATCCCTGTTCTATGAAATGCGCTATACCCAGGATGGCAAGGAACTGCCGGACTTTGTGCTGAACAGGACCGCTTACCGGAATGCACAGATCCTGGTGGCGGGCGACAACTTCGGCTGCGGCTCATCGCGCGAGCACGCGCCTTGGGCGTTGCTCGATTTTGGCATCCGCTGTGTGATCTCGACAAGCTTCGCCGATATTTTTTACAATAACTGCTTCAAGAACGGCATCTTGCCCATTGTTGTTTCAGCCGAAGATTTGAAGAAACTGATGGATGATGCTGACCGCGGCAGCAACGCGACATTGAGCATTGATCTTCCCAATCAGGAGATCAAAGGCCCCGACGGCGGCACGTTAAAATTCAATCTCGATCCCTTCCGCAAGCATTGCCTGATGAACGGCCTTGATGACATAGCACTCAGCCTGGAAAAGGCCGCTTCCATCGACAGCTTCGAAACGAAACAAGCCGCAAGCCAGCCCTGGCTCTAATTGGAATCGATCGTCAACACAGTCCTACCGGTCTTCGGCCTCATTGCGCTAGGCGTTGCCTTTGCGCGCCTGAAACTGATCGACACCGGAACAGCCAAAGGCCTTACCCAGTTTGTTTTCAATCTGGCGATCCCCGCGCTTTTGTTCCGGACGATTGTCACCATGAAGGCCCAGGAAGCAACACCTCTTGGCTTGTGGATCGCTTTTTTTGGCGGCCTTGCCTTGACCTGGATTGTAACCGCATTAGTGGCGCAAAAGTTCGAACGCATTTCAGCCTCAGGTGGTGCCGCAGCGAGCATGGCCGCAGGCTTTGGCAACCTTGCACTTCTGGGTACTCCTCTGGCGCTGGCCCATTACGGTCAAGATGCGGCGGTGCCAGTTGGCCTCATTCTCTCCATTCATGCGCCCATCCTATGGTTCTCCGCGACACTCCACCGCGAATTGGCCCGTCACAGCAGTGCGATTTCCATCGCCCGTCTCGCCCGCGAACTTTTCGTGAGCCTGGCGCAGAATGCCATTGTTCTGGCTCTTCTCAGCGCCGCTATCTGGCGGTTCACGGGTCTGGGTCTCCACCCCGTGCCCGACCGCATGTTGTCAATGTTGTCGGACGCCAGCATTCCAACTGCCCTCTTCGCCCTTGGACTATCGCTTTCCACCTATTCACTCAAAGGCCAGTGGAGCGGCATGGCCGTTCTCATCGCCATGAAAATGCTGGTGATGCCAGTTCTGGTTTTTCTGGCCGTGCGCTATCTGATTTTCGTGCCTCCCTTCTGGGCCAATATCGCGGTGCTGCTTGCCGCCATGCCAACCGGCGCCAACGCCTTCCTGTTCGCCCACCGCAATGAGGAATCCGTGGCTGCTGTTTCAGCAGCCGTGGCCGTGGGCACTGGCCTTGCCGCCATTACCGTGTCCCTGCTGCTCTATCTCATGGATGCCGGTTTGATTTAACGCGGGCACACGGCCCAGTAATCCAACTCGAGAATGACCCCGGCATTTCCCGGGCTGCCATCAATCAGCGGAAACTCCATACACGGCATATCGCGCGTGGCCCGCGTCACGATGCGGAGCGCCCCGACATCATCCCGGCCTGGCAGGGATGCCTTGTCTTTGATCTCAGACCAAGCGAAAACCGTTCCGCCCGCGAACAGCGGCGCCACATGCCTGCCGCCATTGATGGCGGCGATATGATAGGCATTGGCCAATCCATTGAAACTCAGCGCTCGCGCCATGGACATCACATGGCCACCATAGACCAATCTCCGTCCAAACCGCCCCTGCGCTTCCGCGAATTCGTTGAAATGAACGCGCGCCGTATTCTGATAAAGCCGCGTTGCCATTTGATGTTCGGCCTCTTCAACCGTCACGCCGTCAAGATGGTCGATTTTTTCGCCAATGGCGTAATCGTCAAACCGGTGCCGCGATCCCGAAAGCTCAAACTTCCAGTTGGATATCACGGGTGCGCCCGGCAATGCGGCAACTTTGGCAAGTTCCGGCACATGCGCTGGTGGCGCAGGAGACGCATCATCGCGCTTGCGCACCATCACCCAGCGCACATAGCTCAGAACAACTTCGCCGCGCTGATTGAATCCCGTGGTCCGCGCATAGACCGTGCCCGTCTTGGCCGAGGAATTTTCCTTGAGGCCGATGATTTCCGATCGCGCCGACAGCGTATCGCCGCAAAGGACGGCCTGCTGAAAAACACATTCAGCATAGCCAAGATTGGCAACGGCGTTCAGTGAAATGTCCGGGACCGACTTTCCAAAGATGATATGAAACACCAGCAGATCATCAAGCGGTGCGCGGGGATAACCCACGGCTTTGGCAAACTCATCCGAACTTTGAACCACGAACCGTGACCCATAAAGCGCGGTGTAAAGCGCCCGATCGCCTTCGGTTATCGTGCGGGGCGTCGCATGGATGATTTTCTGCCCAAGACTGAAGTCTTCAAAAAAATTGCCCCCGCCAGTCTTAGACATGCCCAATCGCCTTCGTTATCTCAACGGTACGCTCCGCCATGGCCAAATGCAAACGCTCAACCATTTTGCCATCCACCGTGATCACGCCCTTTGAAGCATTTTCCGGTAGCGCGAAGGTCTCAATAATTCTTGCCGACCATGCAATTTCTTGGGCGGCGGGCGAAAACGACGCGTTGCAGATTTCAACTTGCGAGGGATGAATGAGGGTTTTTCCATCCATGCCCAAATCCCGCCCCTGTTCGCATTCCGTTTTGAACCCGGCCTCGTCCCTGAAATCATTGTAGACGCCATCGATCACGTCCAAGCCATGGGCGCGGCCCGCGAGCACGACTAGGGATAGCCATGGAACAATCGCGAAGCGCCCTGCCACAGCGGAGGCCCGTGTCTCCTTCAGGAGATCATTGGTGCCCAGAACCAGACAGGAAACCCGCGATGAAGCTGCAATGTCGCGCGCGTTGAAAATTGCCAGGGGCTTCTCGATCATCGCCCAGAGATGAATTTCAGACGGTATTTTCAGCAAGTCGGCCGGCGTTTCAACCTTGGGCGCCAGAATGGCATGGGGGCGGGCCTCAACCGCCATCTTGAGATCCGCCGCTCCCCACGGTGTATCAAGCCCGTTGATGCGGATCACCACTTCTCGACGTCCATAGCCGCCAGCCATCACCGCAGCCGCGACATTGCGCCGCGCCTGGTCCTTGGCTTCGGGCGCCACGGAATCCTCCAGATCGAGGATCAGGCAATCCGCCGCGAGGGTTCTGGCCTTTTCAAGTGCCCGCTCATTTGCGCCCGGCATATAGAGAACACTGCGGCGTGGTCGAATGGCCATCGATTTTCCTCTTCGCCGCGGAATCTAGCCACAACCGCAAAATAAGTGAAGCCAGCTTTTCGCCAGCCCTTGTGAGCAAAGATACTATTCGGCACTATGGATATCATGGATCATTTCGATGTCGCGATTGTTGGTGGCGGAGTTGTCGGCAGTGCCACCGCCTACTACCTCAGAAAACACGGTTTTTCAGGGTCTGTTGCCATTATTGAGAAAGACACGACCTATCAATTTGGCTGCACCGGACGATCCTTGGGTGGTCTCCGCCAGCAGTTTTCGACACCTGAAAACATCGAGCTTTCAAAATTTGGCTTGAAACTTGTTCGAGGTCTTAAGACCGAGTTTGGCGCCGAGGCCGATGTGAGTTTTCACGAAAATGGCTATCTCATCATGGCGTCCGAAAGCGGCATGCCCGTTCTTGAGGAAAATCACCGCGTGCAAATGGCGGGCGGCGCCGACAACATCATCCTCAAGGGCAGCGATCTCATGGCGCGGTTTTCCTGGGTGTCAGGCGAAGGCGTGGCCGGGGCCTGTTTTGGTCTTTCGGGCGAGGGTTGGCTTGACCCCTATTCCTTGATGACGCTTTTCCGCAAAACCGCTGTGGCGCAGAGCGTCAAGATTATACCCCACGAGCTCACAGCGCTCGCAGCCGACAACGAAAGAATCTCGTCCATTACCCTGTCAAACGGTGAAACGCTGACCTGCGCTCACCTGGTGAATGCCGCAGGGGCGGGTGCCGGCCACGTGGCCCGCCTCGCCAACATTGCGCTCCCCGTTGGCCCTCGCAAGCGCTATGTCTATTGCATCGATTGCCCGCAAGCCACCGAAGCGCTGCACAACGCGCCCTTGACAGTCGAGCCGGGCGGGGTTTTTTTCCGGCCCGAGGGCAGGAATTTTCTCTGCGGCAATTCGCCGGAAGAAGATGATGAGCCGGCCGATTTGAACTGGGACGTAGACTATGCTTGGTTTGAAGAGAGCATATGGCCAAGCCTCGCCACGCAGGTTCCGCAATTCGAAACCATCAAGGTCATCAACGCCTGGGTCGGTCACTACGATTACAACGCGCTTGATCAAAACGCGATTCTGGGCCGCCATCCCGAAATCCGGAATTTCTATTTCGCCAACGGCTTCTCAGGTCACGGCCTGCAACAAGGCCCCGCCGCCGGCAACGCCATAGCGGAACTCATTATGCATGGCGTGTACCGCACTATCGACCTCACGCGCATGGGCTACGAGCGTGTCATGCGCAATGAACCCCTGTTTGAGAAAAACATCATCTGATGCCACGGCAGGTTCTTTGCATTTCATCGCAAGTGGCTTACGGTCCAGTGGGAAATACGGCGGCGGTTCCTGCCCTGCAGGCTGCTGGATTCAATGTCCTGCAAATTCCGACGATCGTCCTGTCGAATCATCCTGGCCTCGCCAGGCCTTCCGGCGTGAAATTGCCCGCCGCTGAAATTTCAGCGATCCTCACATCGCTCGAAGCCTTCGGCGGGTTGCAGGAGTGCGTAGGCGTCATGACCGGGTATTTCACCGATGCGGAGCAAATAAAAATTGTCGCCAGTTTCATTGCTGACATGAAAGAGAGAAACGCCAAACTCTTCGTTCTCGTCGATCCCGTTCTGGGCGACGATGGCAGCCTCTATGTTTCGAAAGATGTTGCAAACGCGCTGCGTGACGACTTAGTGCCCCTGGCCACCTGCATAACGCCAAATTGTTTTGAGCTTTCATGGCTCACCGGACATGCCGTAAGCAACAGGCCGGACGCCGTCAATGCCGCAGCCAAGTTGGCGGCAGCGGAAATTCTCGCGACTTCAATCCCGATTGGCCACGAACACTTGGCGACCCTTGCCGTCACCCGTGACGGGTGCAGCGAAGTCACAAGCCCACTCAGATCAAACGTGCCCCATGGCACCGGGGATTTTCTGGCGGGTCTCTATCTGGCCAGCAGGCTCAAAGGATATGCGCCTCCAGAGGCCTTGAAACTATCGGTTGCCATTCTTGAGACGGCAATTTCACGCAGCCTTGACCTTCCCTATCTCGACATTATTGGAGCTTTGCACAGTTCATCATGACCTTGGATCGCGCCAGCATTGAAGCAACCGCCAGGCGCATCGCGCCCTTCATTCGCAAAACACCTGTGATGGATATTGTGGTGCCAGGCCTGTCAAAACCCGTGTGTCTCAAGCTTGAGCAGCTGCAGCATACCGGCAGCTTCAAGGCGCGCGGCGCTTTTTCCAATCTTGTTGGCGCCAATGTCCCGAAAGCCGGCGTCGTCGCTGCGTCGGGCGGCAACCATGGTGCCGCAGTCGCCTATGCCGCAGGGGTCTTAGGCTTGCCTGCGCTCATATTCGTGCCCAGCATTTCATCGCCAGCCAAGGTCGCCCGCATCGCCAGCTATGGGGCAACCATTGTCCAGGAAGGCGCCAACTATCAGGAGTGCCTGGGACTTTGTGAAACCTATGCCAAACAATCAGGCGCCATGGACATTCATGCCTACAACACCGAAGTAACCCTGAACGGACCCGGAACCCTGGCCCGTGAACTTGAAGAACAAGCCCCGGCGCTTGATACAATTCTCATCGCCGTTGGCGGCGGCGGATTAATTGGCGGCATGGCGAGTTGGTATCAATCCGGAGCCAAAATCATTGGCGTTGAGCCTGCGACCTGCAATGCCTTGCACGCAGCGCTCGGCGCTGGCGCGCCTCTTGCAATCAAACCCTCCGGTCTCGCAGCCGATAGCCTGGGGGCCAGCTCGGCCGGAACCCTGATGTTTCCCATCGCCCAAGACCACGTGGATCACGTGATCCTCATCAGTGACGATGATATCAGGAATGCCCAGCGCTTTCTCTGGACCACCTCACAGATTGTCACCGAACCGGGCGGTGCTGCGGCCTTCGCCAGCCTGCTCAGTGGGCGCTATAAACCAGACAGGGATGAGCGTGTCGGCATCATTGTCTGCGGTGCCAACACGCCCCTGGAAACATTCAACACGCTCATGGCCACGGCTTAGAAAATCCTGTTGCGATGCATGATGCTCATCAGCCGCGCGTGTTCGCGGGCCAGCCGCAATTCATCGCGCATGCGTTGAACATCCCGCGGATCAGCATTTGAGTGCTGCGGATTGTGAAGCAGGCGATTGAGCTTTTTGGCAAAGTCCTTTGCATCACCGAGGGCTGAAAAAAATAGGTCTGATCTTAACGAAACCATGTGGGTCTCCTTCGCCAGAGGCGATAGTCATCGCGACAGCGTCAATGAGTCATGGCGACTGGAGCCCACAAACAGATGCGGCTCAGAACGCCTGACAGTGAATAATGTTGATGTGTGGTTGGCGCCTCAGGCGCGTTTAACGCTATCTACCAAGGCCCAAGCCTTGATAGCTCAGGGATCAGCAGCGCGTAGTGGTCCTTGTCATGGTGATCTCCTGTTCAGTTGCAATTGCGCCTCGCTACTAACCGCGGATTAGAAATTTGGCAAGGCCAGATTAGAAAAATTTGAGCCCCTGTTGCCAGGAGGTCACATCAACGCCTTGGTCATCACCCGCGACATGCGCTGCGCAAAGCCCGTGGGGTCGGTCACCGGTTCACCCTCAAGCACTTGCGCCTGATCCAGCAACAGCTGCGCTGCATCCGCCAGCGATATTGAACGGCCGCCAGAATCGGCAACCCTGCTCAGGGCAATGATCAGGGGATGATCCGCATTGATTTCCAGAACCGGCGCGCTCACCCTCACGCCTGAATCCTGCTGCCGCGACAGAAGCTTCTCCAAGGTGCGGTCCAAATCCCCATCCGCCACCAGACACACGGCGCTGTCCGTCAGCCGCTTGGAATTACGCACATCCTTAACCTGCACGCCGAGCGCTTCCTTCATCGCCACAATAAGCTTGGCGGTTACCCCGTCTGCCTCGTCGTTTTTCTCCGGCGCGTCCTTCAGCGGAATGAGGTCAAGATCGGCGGCACCCTGCGTCACCGATTTGAACGGCTTGCCATCAAAGCCCATGGCGGTTCGAACCCAGAACGAATCAACCGGATCAGTCAGCAACAGCACCTCGATGTCCCGCGCCTTGTAGCCCTCAAGCTGCGGACTGGCGGAGGCTTTCAACGCATCCTCCCCGGCGAGATAATAGATGGCCGTCTGGTTTTCCTTCAGTCCCGCGACGTAGTCTTTCAGCAGCACAGCCGCTGATTTCGTTGTCCTGAATTTGGCGACTTCAAACAACTGGTCCCGGTGCGCCATGTCTTCATAGAGGCCCTCCTTGATGACCGGTCCAAAAACCTCCCAAATCTTGGCAAAGTTTTCAGGGTCATTCCTGGCGCACTTCTTGAGTTCGTTCAAAACCTTGTTCGTGACAGCCTTGCGAATGGCCGCCACTTGCGGATTGTTCTGCAGCATTTCACGCGACAGGTTGAGCGGCATGTCTTCAGAATCAATAATGCCCCGCACGAACCGCAAATAGGCCGGCAGCAAATGCGCGTCGTCAGCGATATAGACGCGCTTCACATACAGTTTTTGCCGGCCCTTGCGCTCCGGATCGTAGAGGTCAAGCGGGCGCTCGGCGGGGATGTAGAGCAGAACCGTGTATTCATGCCGCCCCTCGGCCCGGTAATGAATGGTCAAGGCCGGGTCCGCATAGGCTCCCGAAATATGCCCGAAGAACTCCTTGTGCTGTTCTGGCGTCACGTCCGCTTTTGCCCGGGTCCAGATGGCATTGGCCGTGTTGATCTGGGTTGGGTCTTCCTTGCCGTCAGCCAGCATGATGGGGTGGCCGATATGGTCCGAATAGGCGCAAACCACCCGTTCTATTTTCCGGCCGTCAAGAAACTCCGAGGCGTCATCCTTGAGATGGAGGGTAATTATGGTTCCCCGCGTTGCTTTTTTTGCGGGCTTGACCGTGAACGTGCCTGCCCCATCGGAGGCCCACATGAACGCCTCGTCGCTGCCGGCTTTCCGCGACACCACTTCGACCCGGTTGGCCACAATGAAGGCCGAGTAGAAGCCAACGCCGAATTGACCAATAAGATTCAACCCCTGGCCAGCCTTCTCCACAAAAGCCTGGGTGCCCGATTTGGCAATGGTGCCAAGATTGTCGATCAGTTCGTCTTCGCTCATGCCAATGCCGCTGTCGGCGATAGCCAGGGTCTTGGCTTTCTTGTCCGGCGCGATGACGATGCTGAGCAGCGGCGTGTCCGCCAGCAGCTTGGGTTTCTTGATGGCCTCATAGCGCAGCTTGTCCAGTGCGTCCGCCCCATTGGAAATGAGCTCGCGCAGGAAAACATCCCGGTCAGAATAGACCGAATGCACCATGAGCTGCAGAAGCTTCGCAACTTCAGCCTGAAACTCATGTGGCCTGTCGATTTTCTTTCTCGCCGCCTTGCCCATCGCCGCCCCAACAATAAGATGCCCCTTATACCGGGTGTCACAAGAGCGGGTTCAAGTCCAGCAAAAAAATGCGACCGGTGATGAACCAGTCGCAGAAATACACAATTCATACAAACAAACATTAGTTTTGGGGGGCCCGGCCGAACAAGAAGCTCCGGGGGGCTGGGGGGCTGAGATAACCGACGCTCAACTCCAGCCGGGCCTTAGAGGCAACATCATCAATATTACCCGCCATGTTGGCGAAGGCTTGATGTAATTGCGGCAAAACTGCGAAATCTTGTCTTGCGGTCGCGGTCCATCAAACCTCTTCGAACGTTAGGCATAATTGCGTGACGGAGGTAAGACGCTTATGCAAAGCGAAGGTCACAATGCAGAATATCTCCGCCATAACTGTGGTCGTTCCCGACTATGACGAGGCGATCGCGTTTTATGTGGGGAAGTTGGGGTTTGGTCTCAAGGAAGACACCCTGCTGTCCGAAGCCAAACGCTGGGTTGTCGTCACGCCACCCGGCGCCACCGAAACCGGATTGTTGCTTGCCAAGGCTGAAGACGGCGAACAAACGCGCTCTATTGGCAATCAAGCCGGCGGCCGGGTTTTCCTCTTTCTTGAAACCGGTGACTTTGATGGGGATTACAAGAGATACCACGCGGCGGGCGTTGAGTTCCTCGAACAACCGCGCTCAGAAGCCTATGGCAAAGTTGTGGTTTTCCGTGATCCTTTCGGCAACAAATGGGACCTGATCGCACCGCTTGCCAAATAGCCCGTCCGGGTTCATCATCGCCGGGTCGTCATGGAGGAGAAGCGCCGGTTGAGTGACGGGGAACCCATAATTCCATTTCCATATTCCGGGCGTCAGCCGCGAGGCGGCGCCCAGTGGTTCAGTCCACCCCGGCAAATCGCTTTCGACCGCAAAGAACTCAATTTGATTCTTAACCTCTATGGCATGCATGTGGCCCGGGGTGAGTGGCGGGACTATGCCATGGATTTCAGCGAAGATATGGCAACCTTCTGCATCTTCCGAAGATCCAGCGAACAACCCCTCTACCGCATCGTGAAAAATCCGGCCCTTGCCCGCAGACAAGGCCTCTACGCCGTGATCGCCCAGGGGGGCCTCATCCTCAAGCGCGGCCATGACCTCGCCCAGGTTCTCAGGGTTCTGGTCGGCAAGCCGCGCCTCGCCATCTCATAAAAAAACCCGGGTGTTTCCACCCGGGGCCGTAACTCTGGAAGCTCCGAAACTTACTCGTCGCGCATGATGCCCATGATGTTCAGGATGTGAACAAACAGGGTGACAAAGCTGCCATAAAGGGCAAAGGCGCCGAATATGGATTTGCTCTTGGCAACGCCTGTCGAGTCACCCTCGGCATACATTTCCTTGATCATCTGCGTTTCATAGGCCGTAATGCCTGAGAACAGCAGAACGGTGACAACCGATGTAATGAGGCTCATCATTGAGCTTTGGACAAAGAACACATTGACCAGCATGGCAATGATGATGCCTATGGACGCCATCATGAAGAATGTGCCAAAGCCCGAAAGGTCGCGCTTGGTCACATAACCCGCCAGGCTCGTGCCGCCGAAGGTCAAAGCCGAGATGAGGAAAGCCCGGTAAACCATGCCCGAATCAAGGCCGAGGTAATGACCAACCATTGGGGCAATCATCAGGCCCCAGAGGGCGCAGTAACCCCAATAGGCCGCGTGGGCCACCGTGGCGTTACCTGAAAAAATCAGGCGCGGCGCAAAAAAGCCAAGGCCCAAAGTGGCGATGAACAATACCCACTTAAGCGAGTAAACCGTGGCAAGCGCCGCAGGGTTTGCGGCGACCGCCATAACGATGATGGCGGTAAAAGCCACGCCAAGAGCCATATAATTGTAAACACCCATCATATAGGACCGCAAACCCTGATCAATCTGGGCCTGTGCGCCGGTTCTAACTTGGGTCTGGTATCTCGTATCAGCCATAAAAACCTCCTCCAATTAAAATCTTGGCCTAGATATGGGGTGGGCCGAAGCCTTCGTCAAGCTATCATGTCTTGGCAAAACTATCCATTTTTCGGGCCAGCGCCATGTCCTTGGCGGTAACGCCGCCTGCTGAGTGGGTGGCAAGGGTCACCTCCACCCGGCCATAGACGTTGGCCCATTCCGGGTGATGGTCCGTCTTTTCGGCAAAAAGTGCCACCCGGCTCATCCACCCCCAGGCTTGGCTGAAAGACTTGAACTGATAGGTCTTGGTTATGGCATCGCGGCCCCTCACCTCGGCCCAGCCCTCCAGATCACTTAAAACCTTGGTTCGCTCAAGCCCAGCCAAAAGCTGGTCGGTCACGCCATCGCCTGCAGATTGAAGGATTCTTCAACAGCATAGGGCCCGCCACCCCGGGTTGGCCGCGAGGAAAACAACACAAATCGGCTCACCTCGAACACCCGGCTACGATAGAGGCTGTGGGAGACTACAAACCGTTCAAGGCTCAGCAGATCGGGCTCCCGCAGCCGGGCCAAGGTGACATGGGGCACAAATTTCCGCTGCTCCGCCGAAAGGCCCAAAACCTGCGCAATCCGCTCATGAATGGACTGTAAACGCCGAAGTTCGGCGCTTTCTTCAACGGCGCTATAAAGCGTATGGGGTTTGTTTCCCCCCATCACATCCACGCCCTTCAGGCGCAGCGAAAAGGGCCTGGCTTCAACGCCATCAAGCTCATAGGCAATTTCCCGCGCCAGCCCCACGTCAATATCGCCAATAAAACGCAGCGTGATATGGAAGGACTCACGGTCGATCCAGCGGGCGCCAATAACGCCGCCCTTCATGATGTCGAGGTCAAAGGAAACATCGGCGGGAATTTCAACACCGGTAAACAGTCTGGGCATGGCGGGCATCCTTGTTGATGAAGGGTGTCTCGGAACGCGGAAACTAGGCTATCGTGATTCTCTGGCTTGCCAAGCCTTATTTTAGCAACACCTTCTGAATTAATTCCTCCACCTTCGGCATGATTCTTGTGACGATTTCGTCAACGCCCCGGGAATTTGGGTGAATTCCATCGGCTTGGTTAAGATTTGGCAAAGCCGCAACCCCATCCAGATAGAACGGATAAAGCAGGGCGTCATATTTCTTGGAAAGCGCGGGATAGAGCCCGTCAAAGCGGACCGTATAGTCCGGCCCCATATTGGGCGGCGCCCGCATGCCCAATAGGAGCACGGGCAATCCGCGCGCCTTGGCCTCGGCCATGATCCCGTCAAGGGCCGCTTCCGTTTGACCAATATCAAGCCCGCGAAGCGCGTCATTGGCGCCCAGTTCAACAATGAGGCCATTTACGTCGTCAGTCAGCGCCCAGTCCAGCCGCGCCAAACCATTGGCGGCCGTGTCTCCCGAAACGCCCCCATTGATAATGCTGAGATCGGGATATTTGGCCTTCAACGCCGTTTCAAGCCTGGCGGGAAAAGCTTCAGATGGCAAAAGCCCAAGCCCCGCCGTCAAACTGTCCCCCAGTGCCAGGAGAACAACCGGTTTCGAAAAAGCCGCCGGGGTGAGAGCGAGGAAGGCGGCAACAAGAATGATCAGTCGGAGCATTCCACCAGAAATAGGCACTCTGCCACAAATTCTCAAGATAAGTTCACTCGACAAATCATCTGCCCTCACCCATTTGTAAGCCCATGGCCCACCACGCAGTTTCCCTTCAACACATCACCCTCACACTGCCAAGCCGCGCCGGAGCGGTCGAAATTCTGCGGGGCGTTGATCTCAGCGTCAATACTGGAGAGGCCATTGGCATTGTTGGCCCATCCGGCTCCGGAAAGACATCGCTTCTCATGTTAATAGCCGGTCTTGAGCGGGCAACTTCGGGAACGATCGAAGTTGCAGGCGTGTCACTCATCGATAAGAACGAGGATGCGCTTGCCCGTTTCCGGCGCGACACCATCGGCATCATATTCCAGTCCTTCCATCTCATCCCCACCATGACGGCGCTGGAAAACGTGGCCATCCCGCTGGAGTTCAAAGGCGTTTCCAATGCGCTGCAGATCGCAAAAGACAAACTGGACCGCGTTGGATTGGGCCATCGCTTGACCCACTACCCCGGCCAGCTTTCAGGCGGCGAACAGCAGCGTGTCGCCATTGCCCGCGCTTTGGCTTCTGGCGCCAGCCTGTTGCTGGCCGATGAACCCACCGGAAATCTCGATCAAGAAACCGGCGACCAGATCATCAACTTGCTCTTTGAGCTGAAAGAGCAGCATGCCGCCTCGCTGCTGTTAATCACCCACGACCGCGCCCTGGCCCGGCGCTGTGACCGCATCGCCGAGGTGCGCGATGGCCGCATCATTTCCGGCAATCATCCATGAATGTACGATTGTGGTTCCGCTTCGCATCCCGTGAACTGCGATCAGGTCTCAAGGGATTCTGGATTTTTCTCACCTGCCTCGCCCTCGGCACCGCAGCCATCGCCATCATAGGCTCTTTGTCCGCCTCAATTGAGCGCGGACTTAGCGAGCAGGGCCAACCCTTGCTGGGTGGCGACGTTGAATTCGCCCTTGTCCACCGCGAAGCGACCGACAAGGAGCTGGGCTTCATCAAAAGCCAGGGTGAAGTCAGCCGAGTGGCAACACTCCGGGCCATGGCCGTTGCCCCTGAAACCACAACGCTGGTTGAAATCAAGGCGATTGACAGTCTCTATCCTCTCTATGGCCGTGTCATTCTGGAAAACGCGAAGGAACTGAAGTCGGCCACGGCTCTTCTTGGTGTGGCTGTCGATCCGCTGCTGCTCGGCAGGCTTGGCGTGAAACTTGGCGACAGGATAAAAATTGGCGCGCGGGAGTTTGAAATTCAGGGCGTGATCACCACCGAGCCTGATCGCATCTCCGATGGATTCATTCTGGGGCCCCGCATTCTCATGAGCGCCGATGCGCTGCGGGCAACGGGCCTCATTCAGCCCGGCAGCCTGATCACCTATCGCTACCGCGTCAAACTTGCAGGCAATCAGGATCTGGGCGCCGCAAAGGACTTGGAGGAATTGGCAAGAACCGAATATCCCGACGCCGGCTGGCAAGTGCGCTCCCGCGACCGGGCCGCCCAGGGTGCTGAAAATTTTGTCGAGCGCCTTTCCTATTTCATGACGCTGGTGGGCTTGACCTCGCTGATCGTCGGCGGCGCCGGCATCGCCAATGCGGTTGCGGCTTTCATTGACCGCCGTATTGGCACCATTGCCACGCTGAAATGCCTTGGCGCGCCGGCGCGGGATGTTTTCGGGATATATCTGACTGAAATATTGCTCGTTGCCCTTCTCGGCATAGCGCTCGGCGTGAGCGCTGGCGCCATGACACCCGTGCTCGCCCACACCTATCTGCAAAATATTCTGCCCCTGCCGCTCACATCGCAAGTCGAGATCATCCCACTCGCATTGACGGCAGCCCTTGGCCTGCTGGTAACCCTGGCTTTTTCAATTTGGCCGTTGGCGCGCACCCATCAGGTTCCGGCCTCGGCCCTGTTCCGGCACCGCATTGTGCAACTCGACACATGGCCCCGCTGGCCCTACCTCTTAGGCATTGCCGCGGCGCTCGCATGTATAGCCGCTTTGATCTTCCTGAGTTTCGAAAACCAGCGCGCCACCGCCTATTACCTGGGTGGACTGGTCATCAGTTTTGGTGTCTTGCTGGGATTGGCCTCCACTATCATTAAGCTCGCCGAAAAATCGCCGAAACCCAGATCCACCATTCTGCGCTACGCCATTTCAAACCTCTACCGGCCCGGCTCATCAGCAAAGTCCGCCATTCTGGCGCTGGGCCTGGGCCTCACGCTGTTTGTGACCCTTGCCTTGACCGACCGAACCATCAGCCAGGAACTGCGCGCCGGAATTCCCGAAAAGGCCCCGGCTTTTTTCTTTCTCGATGTCAGAAACGAGGAGCTTCCTGTCTTTTCCGCAGCGGTCAGGAAATTTGAAGGCGTGGAAAAAATCGACACCGCACCGATGCTGCGCGGGCGCATTGTGAGGATTGGCGAGATCGCCGCCGACAAGGTGGCAACGCAAGGCGATGGAAGCTGGGCATTGCGCGGCGACCGGGGACTGACCTATGCCGAAACCCTGCCGCAAAATTCAACCCTCGTTGAGGGTCAATGGTGGGAAAAAGACTATGGTGGTCCGCCGCTGGTGTCCTTCGTTGATGAAGTCGCCGCCGACATCGGCCTCAAGATTGGAGATTCCATAACAGTCAATGTGCTGGGCCGCGATGTGACGGCCAGGGTAGCGAACTTCCGCCAGGTGAGCTGGCGCAGCATGGGCATCAATTTTGTCATGGTGTTTTCACCCAACACGCTGAAGTCCGCGCCCCATAGTCATATCGTGACCGTTGAAATGGAAGGCGGTGATGAGGCCAAATTGTTGAACGATGTCGCCCGCGCCTTCCCCTCCGTCACGGCGGTGCGGGTGAAGGACGCTCTCGCCACGATCAGCGATCTTCTCGGAAAAATGCTGGCTGCCATCCGCGGGGCCAATGCGCTGACGCTGCTCACCGGCGTTCTGGTTCTATCCGGCGCCTTGGCTGCGGGCCTCTCCAGCCGCACCTATGAGGCGGTTGTTCTCAAAACCTATGGCGCATCGCGGTTCCAGCTCATGGGCGCCTTCGTCATTGAGTATGCAATCCTGGGTCTTGCCGCTGCTGTTTTTGGCGTCGGGGTGGGCTCCCTTGGCTCCTGGTTTCTGGCCGCATGGATTCTGGAAATGCAATGGAGCTTCTCGATTTGGGTGGCGGCAACAACGGCTCTGCTCGCCATGGTCATAACAATTGCCGCAGGCCTCATCGTAACCTGGCGGGCGCTTGCCGCAAAGCCCGCCCCCATTCTAAGAAACGAGTAGAAATTCGAGGGCTTTCAAGCTAGTGGAAAGCCATGGTTGCACTCAATCGCATTTATACCCGCACCGGCGACAAGGGCGAAACAGCCTTGGGCTCAGGCGCGCGCGTTTCCAAAGCCCACCTTCGTATTCACGCCTATGGCACCGTCGATGAAACCAACTCCGTGATCGGTGTCGCCAGGCTTCATACCAGCACTGGCCCCTTCATCAAACTGGACCTGATGCTGGCCCGCATCCAGAATGAATTGTTTGATCTGGGCGCCGATCTCTGCGTTCCCGATACGGGCGAAAAGCTTGATTACGAACCCTTGCGCATCCTGCCCAGGCAATATGAAAGGCTGGAACAGGAAATTGATGACCTCAACGCCGAGCTGGCTCCGCTGCGCTCCTTCGTATTGCCGGCTGGCCAGGCTGCGGCGAGCCATCTCCATGTGGCGCGCACTGTTTGCAGGCGGGCTGAACGCTTGATTGTCGAGTTGCAGTCCCAAAACAACGAGCATGTCAGCGAAGGCGCCATTGCCTACATCAACCGGCTCTCGGATTTCCTCTTTGTCGCCAGCCGCTGGGTCAACGCGAAAACCACCGGCGATGTGCTGTGGGTTCCAGGACAAACCCGCTAGTGTTCATTCCCCTCCATGACAACACGCCCCTGAAAGTCATCCGCTTTCAATATGTGACACTTGCGATCATTGCGGGCAACGTCATTATTTTTTTGATGACAGGCGCATTTCAATCTGAACAGTTCCTGGGCAGCGTTGCGACCACCTTTGGCGTTGTCCCTTCTGATCTCACCCAAGGGCCATTTCAAAACGCCGTCCAAAATCCCATTCCAGAGCCTGCCACCCTCGTCAGCTACATGTTCCTCCACGCTGGCTGGCTGCATTTGATTTCCAACATGCTGTTTCTCTGGGTCTTCGCCGACAACGTGGAAGATGCGTTTGGTTACGTCGCGTTCACTTTGTTTTATCTTCTCTGCGGAATTGCAGGCGCCCTGGCCCATGTGGCGATGGCGCCAAATTCGCCTTCTCCCCTGATTGGCGCCTCCGGGGCGGTTTCCGGCGTAATCGCGTCCTATATGCTGCTCTATCCCAAGGCCAGGGTTTGGATACTGCTTTTCATGCGAATTCCACTCCGCATATCTGCTGTCTGGGTTTTGGGTGGCTGGTTCCTGTTGCAGATTGTGAGCGTGTACCTGGATTTTGGCGGTGATGAGCAAGTGGCCTGGTGGGCCCATATTGGTGGCTTTGCCGCAGGCCTTGTTCTAACGCTCATTCTGCGCTCAAAGCTTCTGATCAGCCCGCAAAGCTAAAGGGGTCGGGAAGCATGTGTGCCATGTCGGTGCCGGAATTGACTGCGGCGACCCCGCCAACTAGGTTCCGCGCAAGCTTGATATGAGGGTTATAATGAAGGTTTTGGTGGCCGTTAAACGGGTTGTCGATTACAACGTGAAAATTCGCGTGCGCGCCGATGGGTCCGGCGTTGAGCTGGCAAACGTCAAAATGTCCATGAATCCCTTTGATGAAATTGGTGTTGAAGAAGCCATACGGCTGAAGGAAGCGGGCAAGGCAACCGAGGTCATAGCCGTCACCATTGGGCCAGCGCAGGCCCAGGAAACGCTGCGCACCGCTCTCGCCATGGGCGCCGACCGCGCCATTCTGGTGAAGAGCGAAGACTATGTGGAGCCGCTGGGCGTTGCCAAAATTCTCAAAGGCGTGGTTGAGGCTGAAAAGCCCGATATCGTCATTCTCGGCAAGCAGGCCATTGACGATGACTGCAATCAAACGGGCCAGATGCTGTCCGCGCTCCTGGGTTGGGCGCAAGCCACGGCCTGTTCCAAGCTGGAGCCGGGCGCTGGCGAAGCAATCATCACGCGCGAAATTGATGGCGGCCTGCAAACCCTGAAAGTCAAAATGCCGCTTGTCGTCACCACCGACTTGCGATTGAACCAGCCGCGCTATGCCTCGCTTCCCAACATCATGAAGGCGAAGAAAAAACCTCTTGATGAAAGGACACCGGCTGATTACGGCGCCGATGTAAAACCAAGATTGAAGGTCATCAAAACCGTTGAACCGCCAAAACGCCTGGCCGGTATCAAGGTTAAATCCGTGGGTGAGCTCGTTTCCAGGCTCAAAGAAGCGGGAGCAATCTGATCATGGCCGTGCTTCTCATCGCCGAACACGATAACAAGTCCTTGAAAGACGCGACCCACAAGGCGCTCACCGCCGCTCTCCAAATGGGCGGCGATGTGCATGTGCTGGTGGCCGGCAACAATGCTGCGGCTGCCGCCGCACAGGCGGCCAAGCTGACCGGCGTCAAAAAAGTTCTGCACGCCGAAAGTGCCTTGTTTGAACGGCCATTGGCAGAACCCATCGCCGCACAGATCGTGGCACTTGCTGGAAGCTATGAACACTTCGTGGCCGCAGCCACCACCAACGGCAAGAACTACATGCCAAGGCTTGCCGCCCTTCTCGATGTGATGCAGATCTCTGATATTTCCGAGGTGAAGTCCTCTGATACATTTGTGCGGTTGATTTATGCGGGAAATGCCGTCCAGACTGTTCAGGCGACTGACGCCAAGAAAGTTGTCACAGTCCGCACCGCTTCATTTGCGGCAACAGACGAGTCTGGCTCGGCCTCGATTGAAAAAATCAATGCCGTAGCCGATCCGGGCCTCTCAACCTACCAAAGCGAAAACCTCACCAAGTCTGATCGTCCTGAATTGACGTCTGCCAAGGTCATCGTGTCAGGCGGGCGCGGCATGCAAAATGGTGAAAACTTCAAAATGCTTGAAGCCGTGGCCAAACAGCTTGGCGCTGCCGTCGGCGCCTCCCGCGCCGCCGTTGACGCAGGCTATGTGCCCAATGACTATCAGGTGGGCCAGACTGGCAAAGTCGTAGCCCCCGATCTCTATATCGCCGTCGGTATCTCCGGCGCCATCCAGCATCTCGCCGGCATGAAAGATTCAAAAATCATCGTCGCCATCAACAAGGACGAGGATGCGCCAATATTCCAGGTGGCGGATTTCGGCCTGGTGGCCGATCTTTTTGCCGCCGTGCCCGAATTGGCAATCGAATTGGCAAAGGTCGTCAAATAGAAGTTTGATAATTTATTAACCATATGTGGCGAGGTCTGGCATGTTCGCAGTCCATTATTCCAAAGCACCATTTTAACCGCTCCATATACGGATTCTTCACGAGTCTGGTTTAGCCATCGAAACTGATGACACACGCAATCAGCGAAGAAAATCAGGCGCCAGCGCCCCAATGGACTTGGGCCGGAGATTTGCTCGGGCGAATCGCAATTATCCTGGTTTTCGGCATGGGCATATTAGCCAAGTCAAGGGCCATCTATGGGAATGCGCTGGAATGGCTGGCGGCGTCGCCTGATTTTGAGATGCTTAAGCTGCTGTCAGAGCTGGCAAGTCTCGCTTTTCTCATTCTGGTCGTTTCAACCACCATCATCAGGCTGAAGCCATTGCGCTCCGCTGACGGCATCGAGCCGCGCTTCACTGCGCTCGCGGGCACATTTGCAACCGCCCTTATAATTTTGATTCCACCCACCGTCGTGCTTTCCCCAGCGCTCAAGATAGTGGCGCTTTGCCTCACTGCCGTGGGATTTTTGCTCTCGGCTTACGTGCTCTATTGGCTCGGCCGCTCATTCAGCATCATGGCCGAAGCTCGCCGCCTGGTGACAGCAGGCCCCTACAGGTTTGTGCGCCATCCCCTCTACGCCGTTGAGGAGATCGCCGTCATCGGCACCCTTATGTTGAACTTGTCGCTGCCTGCAGTTTTGCTCATCGCGGCGCAATGGGCCTTACAGTTGCGCCGCATGCATCATGAAGAACTGGTGCTCGGCAAGGCTTTTCATGAATACGCCGACTATGCGGCGCGGACACCCAAAGTCCTGCCCCGATTCAAGGCCACTCAGGCTCAAAAATCAGTTTGAGCACAAGGTGAAATTGAATGGTCTTTCCTAATCCTCTATCACTCATTCTGGTAATGCTGATTTTCATTCCATTGGAACGGCTGCTGACACTCCGCCGCGAGCAGGGCATATTCCGGAGATCCTGGCAGCTTGATTCCACCTACTTTCTGTTGAATGGAATATTCATTGGCGCTGGCCTCAAGTTGATATTGTTGGCGGCTTTGGTACTCAGCGCCCTCATAGTGCCGTCAGAGTTCCGGTCCTGGGTCGGTTCACGGCCATTCTGGATCCAGCTGCCAGTCGTGCTACTCCTTTCTGATCTTGGTTTTTATGCAGCACACAGGATGTTTCACAAGATACCGTGGCTCTGGAGGTTTCATGCGGTTCATCACAGCATCGAGGAAATGGACTGGCTTGCGGCCCACCGCGTGCATCCTTTCGACCAGATACTCACCAAAGGTGCCTCGATTTTGCCAATCATCGCCCTGGGATTTTCGCCAGATGTCATTGCTGCCTACGCAGCACTGTATCAATGGCAGTCGTTGCTCATCCACTCCAATGTGAAGATCAACTTCGGACCATTGGCGCGCATCTTCGCCTCGCCCCATTTTCATCACTGGCATCATGCAAATCATAAGGAAGCCTACGACAAGAATTTTGCGGGCCAGTTGTCGTTTCTCGACGCACTGTTCGGCACGTTGCACATGCCCGCTAACCAAATGCCAGAAAAATATGGCACGAACATGCCAGTTCCAAAAAGCTATGGTTCGCAATTGGCCTATCCATTCCAGCCAGATGTTTACAAACCCGTGAAACAGGCTACACCGCAAGAACCGTAAACACCAAACCGATAATTCAATGCTTTTGTATTCCGCGCCCCTCAGCCTCTTTGCCCGCAAGGTTGAAATCGCCTTGGCGGAAAAAGCGCTGAAATTTGAGCGCGTCATGGTCCCCTTTAGTCAGACACGGGGCTATTCGCCAAAACACCCTGCCGTAGTGGCGGCAAATCCCAAGGAGCAGGTGCCCGTCCTCGTTGATGGTGGACTCACGCTTTATGATTCAACGGTTATTATCGAATATCTGGAAGAGGCCTATCCGCAGCACTCACTCATGCCGCAGGAAGCCGCAGCGCGCGCCAGGTGCCGGTTGCTGGAACTTGAGGCCGATGAAATCCTGCTGCCGCCTGTCAGAAAATTGATGCATCGCACGGAACTGCCCGGTCCTGACTTTGCCAGACACGAGCAACAAGAAGCCGAAGCGGCGGAAGCCGAAAAGCTGATCCTTGGAAACTATAGTGCCCTGACTGCCAGGCTTGACTCACAGGAATTCTTCTGCGGCACATTCTCGCTGGCCGACATCGCAACTTTCATCGTATTGCACTATGGCATCCGCTTGGGCGGACCATCCCTCGCAAGCCATCAAAATCTTGAGGCTTGGTATCACCGGCTTTTGCTGCGCCCAGGTTTTGCGTTGGCCGTGCAAGAAATCGCCGCCGCTGATCGGGCGTTGTCACATCCCGTAGCGCCGCGCCAGCCTGGAAGCGACAAGTGACATGACAACGGCCAAGACCAAAAAAATTGAGGCTGTCCAGGCAATGGAAACCGTTATTCCGTCTTCAATCACAACGCCGCCCGCCGCCGCGCCGATGGATTGACCCAAATAGACTGCCGACGTGTTGAGCGCCACTGTGGCCGCAGCAAGGGCGGGCGCGACCGCCACCAGCCGGCTTTGTTGCAGGGAATTCGAAGAAAACGAGCCAAGCCCCCAGACCGTGCCTGCCACGCAGGCAAGTGCGTAGTTGCCAAAGAACATGCCGAACAGTCCCATGCCGGTGACAAGCGATAGCAGGGACACCAAAACCGCGCGGTCAACCCCCAGCCAGCCGATTGCCCGCGTGGCAAGATAGTTGCCAGAAACGCCAGCTACGCCAAAAATTGCAAACAGCAGGGCGATTTCACTTTGGCCTGCGCCAAAGGCTTCGCGAAGGGTTGGCGCCAGATAGCTCACCAGCGTAAATTGCCCCGACATGCTGAGCAAAGTCACCAGCATGACACACAGCAGCACCGGACTCCTCAACACCGCCAGCCATGATGAAAGCAGCAGGGGCTGCACCCGAAGACCGGGTTTGAGAGACACCCAAACACCTGCACAGGCAATTGCCGCAAGAGTGGCCATCGCCAGAAACGTGGCGCGCCAGCCAATTTCAGCAGCCAGCAGGCTTCCCAACGGAATGCCCAAAACAGAAGCCATGGACCAGCCAATAAAAATAAACGCAATCGCTTGCGACCGCTTTTCGGGCGGCACAATCAAGCCCACCGTGGCCGCCGCCTGGGGCGTAAACAGCGCGGCGGCGATCATGCTCACCGTTCGAATGGCGAGAAGCGACCAGAAGTCCGGGGCAAAGGCCGCCAGCGCATGGCCCACCGCATAGATCAGAGCCGCCGCCGCCAACAGCATGCGGCGATCAAACCGGCTGGTCAGGCCAGCCAGAAGCGGTGCGCCAAACCCCACAACCAAACCACCCGCAAAAAGCAATAATCCGGCGGTTGCTGGCGGCACATTGAGATCAGCGCCAAGGACATTAAGAAGCCCGGCGGGCAGCAAAACTCCCGTGCCAATGACGAAGTTGCCAAACAGCAGAGACCATAGCGCAAGCCCGTGGCCCGTTTTGTCAGGCTTGTCTGTCATTGGCCCCAACCTCCAAAATAACGTATTTGTAACGCGATGCTGCACTTGCGAAATAGACTTGCTCTAACTCCATACACGCTATAGGTTCAACATCTAAAGCCAATTGAGTTACTGAAAAGTCATGAAGATCAAGAAAGTCGGCATCATTGGCGCAGGCCAAATGGGAAGCGGCATTGCCCATGTCTGCGCTCTCGCAGGCTTTGAAGTCGGCGTCAATGATGTGAGCAAGGATCGCATCGATGCCGGACTGAACACCATCGCTGGCAATCTTGGGCGGCAGCTGAAATCGGGCAAGATCACCGAAGCGGCCAGAGATGCCGCCCTGAAACTGATCAAGCCCGTGGAAAGCTACGAGGGCTTCGCCGATTTCGATCTGGTGATAGAATCGGCCATTGAAGACGAGCAGGTCAAGCGCAAGATATTCCAGGCCCTTTGCCCCCATTTGCAGCCCCACACCATTGTGGCTTCCAACACGTCGTCGATCTCAATCACGCGGCTGGCGGCGGTCACCGGCCGCCCCGAAAAATTCATGGGCATCCACTTCATGAATCCCGTACCAGTGATGGATCTGGTCGAGCTTATTCGCGGCATTGCAACCGATGAACCGACCTTTGCCACAGTCACCGAATTTACCCTGGCCCTGCACAAGACCATTGCGGTGGCTGAAGATTTTCCGGCCTTCATCGTCAACCGCATTCTCCTGCCGATGATCAACGAGGCGATTTATACACTATATGAAGGTGTGGGCGGAGTTGACGCCATTGACACCGCAATGCGTTTGGGCGCCAAGCATCCGATGGGGCCGCTGGAGCTGGCGGATTTCATCGGCCTCGACACCTGCCTGTCGGTGATGCAGGTGCTGTACGAGGGCTTGGCCGATTCAAAATATCGCCCCTGCCCATTGCTGGTGAAATATGTGGAAGCCGGCTGGCTGGGCCGCAAAACCAACCGTGGTTTCTATGACTACCGGGGGGAAAAGCCGGTTCCGACGCGTTAACCCTGTTCGGCAATAGCGGCTTTGATCAAGGCGATGGCTTCGGCGCCATTCCATTCCGCTGGCCCCAGCAGACGCCCGATTTCGCGGCCCTGACGGTCAATGAGCACCGTGACCGGCAATCCCAGGGCCTGCAGCAGATGCAGTGCATTCGACGTCTGGTCCACGTAAAGACCTAGTGAATCAGCCCCGGTTTCCTTGAGAAAAGCCGCCGAGGCTTCAAGGCCCTTGCGGTCAACGCTCACGGCCACAACCTCAAAATCCTTGGAGCCCAGTCGTTTTTGCAAATCCGCCAGCGCCGGCATTTCCTTGCGGCATGGCGCGCACCAGGTGGCCCAGAGATTGAGCAGAACCACCCTGCCCCGCCATTGGTCAAGATTGGTGGCAGCGCCTTTTGCATCCTTGAAAACAATATCAGGAATCTGTGGTTTGTCGGTCTTGACCAAAAATGCAGCCAAAGTGCCGGTGGCAAAGGCCTTATAACCGCTGACTGGTCCCGGACTGGTTTGCCGTTGAGAACCGCCAAATAGAAAAACTCCGATGCCTATCGCAAGAATTGCCCCGCTCGCCAGAAGAATGAGGGAATTTCGATTTCGCTTTGGTTCATTCATGGCTAAAAGACTTCCCTGATTGCGGACGAGGATTTTCAATGACCAATAAAATGTGGGGTGGCAGGTTCAAATCCGGGCCCGCCGCCATCATGCAAGAGATCAATGCTTCGATCAGCTTCGACAAGCGCCTGTATAGACAAGACATCGCGGGCTCGAAAGCCCATGCCGCAATGCTGGCCCAACAAGGCATCATTTCAAAATCCGACGCTGCTGAAATTAAGCGCGGACTGGATCAGGTTCAAGTGGAGATAGAGAACAACAGGTTCACGTTTTCCGAGGCCCTTGAAGACATTCATATGAATGTCGAACAGCGTCTGAAAGGCATCATTGGAGTATCCGCCGGAAGATTGCACACCGCACGGTCTCGGAACGACCAGGTGGCCACCGATTTCCGGCTTTATATCCGCGATATGGTGGACCATCTCGATGGCCAGCTCAGGGATTTGCAAGTGGCCCTCGCCGAAAAAGCCCTGGCCCACGCCAAGACCATCATGCCGGGCTTTACCCATATGCAGGTGGCGCAACCCGTGACATTTGGCCACCACTGCCTGGCCTATGTGGAAATGCTGGCGCGGGATCGTTCAAGATTGAAGGATGCAAGAGTGCGGATGAACGAAAGCCCCCTGGGCGCCGCAGCCCTCGCAGGCACGAGCTTTCCCATTGATCGCGCGATGACGGCGAAGGCGTTAGGCTTTGACCGGCCCATGCGGAATTCCATGGACGCCGTGGCTGACCGCGACTTTGTTCTTGAGCTTCTATCCACGGCTGCGATCTGCGCCACGCATTTATCGCGGCTGGCCGAAGAAATTGTGATCTGGTCGACAGCGCAGTTCCACTTCGTGAAACTGTCTGACAAGTTCACCACGGGCTCCTCCATCATGCCGCAAAAGCGCAATGCCGATGCGGCGGAACTGGTGCGCGCCAAACCGGGAAGAATTCTGGGCGCGCTGACGTCCTTGCTGGTCATCATAAAGGGCCTGCCGCTGACCTATTCCAAGGACATGCAGGAAGACAAGGAGCCAGCCTTCGACGCCATCGACAATCTGTCACTTGCAATCGCCGCAACCGCCGGCATGGTGCGGGATCTGGAACCCGACAGGGATGTGATGCGCCGCGCGGCCGCAACTGGATTTTCAACGGCGACCGATTTGGCCGATTGGCTCGTCCGCACACTGAGCCTTCCATTTCGCGACGCCCATCACATCACGGGATCGATCGTCGCGCTGGCGGAAAAGCAAAACTGCGATTTGCCCGATTTGAAATTGATGGACATGCAAAAAATTGAACCGCGCATCACCAAGGATGTCTATAAGGTCTTGACTGTCGAAGCGTCGGTGAATTCACGCGCCAGCTTTGGCGGCACGGCGCCATCAAATGTAACCCGCGAAGCCAGGCGCTGGCTGAAATTACTGCAGTAGGAAACCAATCAATGAAACTCATAGTCACCATAGTGTTGTTGCTGAGTGTGGCCGCTTCTCTCAATGCCTGCGGGCGGCGCGGCGACCCAGAAGCGCCGCAATTGCAGCAGGCCCAATAGCCCATGCATCATTTTGCCTACCATGACGGAATTCTTCATGCCGAAGACGTGAGCCTTGCTGTCATCGCCGAGGAAATCGGCACACCCTTCTATTGCTATTCGACCGCCACGCTGGAGCGCCACTATCAGGTCATGGCCAATGCGTTCAAAGGGATTGAGCACCAGATTTGCTATGCCATGAAGGCAAATTCCAATCAGGCCGTGCTCAAGACCATGGCGGATCTGGGCGCAGGCATGGATGTGGTGTCCGAAGGCGAGCTTCGCCGCGCTCTTGCCACAGGAGTGCCCGGCCGCAAAATTGTATTTTCAGGCGTTGGCAAAACGGCCCGCGAAATGGCGCTGGCCTTGAAGGAAGGCGTTTCATGTTTCAACATTGAATCGGAACCCGAGCTTGAATTGCTGTCCATCGTCGCCCAGCGCACCGGTCAGCGCGCCACGATTTCCATCCGCGTCAATCCCGATGTTGATGCCAAGACCCATGCGAAAATCACCACCGGCAAGGCCGGCAACAAGTTCGGCATTTCCTTCGGGCGCGCTTCCGAAGTCTATGCCCGCGCCGCTGCCCTGCCCGGCCTTGATGTGGCGGGCATCGACATGCACATTGGCAGCCAGATCACGGAGCTTGAGCCCTTCGAACAGGCTTTCCGCCTGATGGCCGAACTGACAACACAACTGAAATCCGAAGGTCACAACATTCGCCACCTTGATTTGGGCGGTGGGCTTGGCGTGCCTTATCGCGGCACCAATGACGTGCCGCCGCACCCCGATGAATACGCCGCCATGGTGCATCGCACCCTTGGCCACTTGGGGTTGAAATATGTTCTGGAACCCGGCCGCATGATCGTTGGCAATGCCGGAATTCTGGTCTCTCGCGTGATCTATGTGAAGGAAACCGGCGAAAACTGCTTCATCATTCAGGACGCCGCCATGAATGATCTGATCCGCCCGACGCTTTATGACGCCTATCATGAGATTATCCCGGTGAAGCAGGCAGAACCTGCGATGGTGGTTGCCGACATCGTGGGTCCCGTGTGTGAATCCGGTGATTATCTCGCCAAGGCGCGGCGCATGGGAAAACCCGAGCCCGGCGATCTCCTGGCCACCATGACGGCGGGGGCATATGGCGCCGTCCAGTCGGGAACCTACAACACCAGGCCCCTCGTGGCCGAAGTTTTGGTGAAAGCCGATAGATGGTCGCTTGTGCGGCCCCGCCAGACCTATGAGGAACTGATTGGCCTGGATCAGCCCGCCAGCTGGCAGTCCTAGCTCTTAATAAAGTGATCACATGAAACCGGCATAATTCCGCCCATCTGTGATAATATGAAACCACCATGACGAGACTGGCGCAGGCAGGCATCGAACGGAAAATTACCCTCGCGCGGGCAGCCCTTGGCTGGGAAGCCCTGTGGGCCGCCCTGTGCTGGCCGCTGATATTAGCTGCTGCGTTGGCAGTACTCATATTTTCCGGTTTTTTGCCCGAGCTTCCCGATGTGATCCGCTACGGCCTTTTGACTCTGGGCGTCGGCGGACTCCTCTGGTCACTGCGCTCATTTTGGGGGTTCCGTTTACCCACCTCCCATGATGCGATGCGGCGCATTGAAACGAATTCCAGCCTTGCCAATCGCCCGGTTTCCGCCCTGAATGACAGGCTCGCCGGCGGCAGCATCGATGATGCAAGCCTTGCCCTGTGGGAGGAGCACAAGCGGCGACAATTGGCGGCCCTCACCAACTTGAAAATCGGCGCGCCACAGTCAACCTGGCGCGACCTTGATCCCATGTCCTTGCGGGTGCCAGCCAGCCTCGCCCTGATTGTGAGCCTTTTTCTGGCCCAGGGCGACGGGCTTTCACAGCTCAGGGACGCCTTCCACGTGGGGCCAGCGGCCGCGCGAGTCCCGATGAGTTTGGACGCCTGGTTGAAACCACCGGCCTACACCGGCAAGCCGCCGCTGCTGCTCACCAGCCCAACCTATGTTGAAAGGCTCAAGACCGATGGTGAAATTCTGGTTCCTGAAAACGCCGGCCTCACCATTCGCGTGAACGGCGCGAACGAACCCCGGCTTAGCTTCTCTGGATTGACGGACGCAGGGCAGGCGCCCGTTGAGTTGGGCGATCAAAAAGTCAGAACCAAATTCGAAAACGGCGTGTTTGAAGCCGAGGCCCAGCTTACCCATCCAGCGCTGGTTCAGGTGTTTGACGGCAACACCGAACTTGCGGGCTGGCGGATCTCGCTCATTCCGGACAACCCGCCCACCATCGCGATTGCAGGACAGCCAGCAGCCGCAAAGCTCGGCAGTCTTTCGCTCAAATGGAAGGCGGCCGATGACTATGGTGTGGCCTCCGTCACCTCACATATCGATTTGGCCGATGAACAGGCTGACGGCGTTGGCTTCACCGGCAACGGCGTGTTCATGTTTGATCCACCCAAATTGAACATGGCGCTCCGAAAGCGCTCGCCCAAGGAGGAGCGGGGAACGACCAATGCCGATCTGAGCGCCCATCCGTGGGCGGGCCTCATGGTCGACCTGACACTTGATGCGACGGACGCGGCAAAGCAAACCGCAACGAGTGAAACACTTTCCTTCAAACTGCCCGAGAGATATTTCACCAGGCCCCTGGCCAGGGCATTGGTTGAACAACGCAAGACCCTGATCATGGATCCCGATGCTTCAGGTGAGGTTGTGAAGTTGCTCTCGGCAATCCTGATTTATCCGGAAGGCCTGATTGAAAGCAGTGGCTCCCATCTGGCGATTGCCGCCGTCGTCTCGCGCATACGCAGCATCGGCACCCATGAGGATGTGGAAGAGGCCGTCGACATGCTCTGGCAGGTGGCGGTCCGCATCGAGGAGGGCGAGCTTTCCGATGCCAGGGCGGAACTGGAAGCTGCGAGAAAGGCGCTGGAACGCGCCATAGCCGAAGGAGCGACGCCGGAGCAATTGAAGGAGCTGATGTCGAAGCTTCGCGAAGCCATGGACAAATATCTGCAGTCCATGAGGAAGGAAATGGAAAAGCGCCTGGCCGAGGGGCAATCCAACCCGCAAAAACCATCGCCAAACAGCCGCACCATAACCGAGCAGGACCTGCAGAAGATGCTCGATGCCATTGAGAAACTCGCTGAAAGCGGCTCCAGGGAGGCAGCCCAGGATTTGCTGGCCCAGCTTGAGGACCTGCTGAAGAACATGGAGCCCGGCATGACCCAGCAGGGCAGCCAGCAAGGCCAGCAGGACGGCTCAGAAATGCTCAATGAGCTCTCGGAAATGATGCGCAGACAACAGGAACTAATGGACCAGACCCAGCGCGGCCAGGGCGAGGAAATGGGCGAGATGGGGGATCAGCAAGGCGATGATCCGGGCAACCGGAGCGGCAACTCAGGATCAGGCGCCTTGGCCGACAGGCAGGGTGATCTTGCCCGGCAACTCCAACAATTCATGGACAGGCTCGGCCAGCAGGGCTTGCGGGCCCCCCCGCAACTGGGTGAGGCCGGGCGGCAAATGGGGGGTGCCAGGGAGTCTTTGGAGCAACGCGACCAGCAGCAGGCTTTGGGCCAGCAGGGCGAGGCCCTCGACCAGATGCGCAAAGGGGCCCAGGACATGGCCCGCCAGATGCAGCAGCAGGCCCGTGGCAATCAGGACAATACCGGACCCGATGGCGAGGCCCGCGGCAATGCCGATCCCCTCGGGCGGCCCATGCCAAGCAATGAGGAAGACTACGGCCCGAGGGAAGATATGCTGCCGTCGGAGCAGGCCATAGCCCGCGCCCGTGAAATATTGGAGAGCCTGCGCAGCCGTTCCAGCATTCCCGATCTTCCCCGTATCGACCGGGACTACATCGAGCGCCTCTTGCGCGGACTTTATTAGTCGGCGGTCACAATGTGTCCGACGAAAGGCAGTTCGCGGAATTGATGGGCCATATCCATGCCATAGCCCACCACAAATTTGTCGGGGCAGACGAAACCACAGAAATCGGCCTTGATGTTGGCCGCCAGATGTCCAGGCTTTTCCAGCAGGACGGCGGTCATGACACTGGATGCGCCGCGCGCCGCCAGCAAATCCTTGGCGAAGGCCAGGGTGCGGCCTGATTCCAGAATATCATCGACCAGCATCACGTCACGGTCCTGTATTTTCGATTCGATATCGCGCAGCACTTCAACCTGGCCTGAAGACGTGGTGGCCGCACGGTAGCTGGCGAGAATCATGAAATCAACTTCCGGCGACAGCCCAGCGTGATGCATGGCGCGAATCAGGTCGGCGGCAAAAATGAAACTACCCTTGAGAACGGGCACCACCAGCAGGTTTTTGGGCTTTCGTCCTGCGATTTCCCTAGCCAGCACCATGATGCGCGCCGCAATCTCCGCCTCTGAGAAAAGCACTGAAATCCGGTGGCCGTCGATCGTCATGTCACTCATGGACTGGGGTTTGAGCCTATTTCATGCGCATGCGCAAAGCGAATCTCGACGTTTTTCGCAGATTCCGGCGACGATGCGACGCGGGTCATGAAATTTGTGGTTTCACCCGCCTTGAGCGGCCGGATGCCCGTGTCCAGCGTCCAGCTATAGACCTCCCCCGATTTTTCGTCTCGCAGTCCAAAGCGCAGCCACGGAATTTTCTGCGATGAGCCGGAAATATTGACGATCTCGCCCTTGATGGTGAGCACCCGCGCACCATCGATAATGACATGTTGTTGCTCGACCCGGCGCACTTCAAGGCCATAGATATTGACATCATAGCCCAGGACGTCATAGGCCCTGACCGCAATGGGAGCGACGCTGACAACCGTTCGCGGGAAAGCGGCGGCGGCGGCGACCGGCATGGCAAGGCAGGCAGCCAGAATGGCCCAGCCCCGGAGCCTGGACAGGCGCATTCGCCTCTTGGCCTCAAATTCGGCCTTGGCCAGGCGCGAAGCTTCGACCAGCCGCTTCACCTCATGATCGGGCTCGAAACTGTGGTCAACGACCGCAGGCAGATTCCGCGGCGAGATGTCGACGATTTCGATGGCGCGGCCTTCGATCCAGCCATGCCCGCAGGAGGCGCAATTGATGGCCAGTCCGTCACCATTCAGCCGCCGTTCCGGAAAATTATAGCGTGTCGAACAAGAGGGGCAGGTGATGATCATATTGAGAACGCACTATTCCTTGAAAAATGAAGCTCGCACTTAAGGATTAACAACAAACAGGGTTAATGCGCCGTTAAAGGCTTTTGTGGTGAAACCTGATTTTGAGGGCAATGGAGCGATTATTTGGTTCGGCTTGACAGTGTGGGCCTGCGCTATGGCGACGGGCCAGAGATTTTGAGGGACGTGAGCTTCCGCCTGAAACCCGGCTCCTTCTGCTTTCTCACGGGCCCATCGGGCGCGGGCAAGACATCCTTGCTGCGCTTGATGTTTCTGGCCCTCAAGCCAACCCGCGGCCTCATCAGTATTTTCGGGCGCGATGTTGCTTCCCTGAATCCGAAGTTTCTGCCGCTGATGCGGCGGCGCATTGGTGTGGTGTTCCAGGAATTCAAGCTGCTTGATCATCTGACCACATTTGACAACGTGGCGCTGCCCTTGCGGGTCATGGGCCAGCGCCCCGAGACCTATCGGGCCGATGTCATGGACCTGTTGAGCTGGGTGGGCCTTGCCGACCAGGCCCACGCCTATCCGCCGGTTTTATCGGGCGGCGAGAAGCAACGTGCCGCCATTGCCCGAGCCGTGATTTCAAGACCGGAACTGCTGCTGGCCGATGAACCCACCGGCAATGTGGATCCCATCCTCGCCAAGCGCCTGCTGCATTTGCTGCTGGAACTGAACAAGCTGGGAACCACCGTTTTTCTGGCAACCCATGACCTGAAGCTGGTGGCCCAGGCCCAGGCGCCGGTTTTGCATCTCGAACGGGGAGTTCTGAGAGCCGCATGAGAAGCCCGCGAACATTCCGGACCGGGCCCATCATCCGGCCAGAAGCCGCGCCCATCAGGGCGCTGACCGTCACCATGACCGTGATGTGCTATCTCGCCTGCCTCGCCATTGGCGCGCTCATCCTGATCAATCGTGCCGTGGACACCTGGACCAGCGGCCTGTCGCGCGAGGTGACCGTGCAGGTGCGCATGCTGCGCGACACGGATGTCGAGCGCGAGGTGGCCAAGGCGAGGGAAATTCTCGGCGCCACATCTGGCATTGTGGGGGTTGACGTTCTCGACCGTGACGCAGGGGCAAAACTCCTGGAGCCATGGCTGGGGACTGGAAATCTGGCTGACCTGCCAATTCCCCGCCTGATCAGGGTGACCATCGACGAGGCCCACCCGCCGGATTTTGCGGCCCTTGGCGAAAGTCTCGAGGCCGGCGTGAAAGGCGCCGTTCTCGATACCCACCGCCGATGGGAAGCGGAGCTGACCCGCATGGCGGACGCCCTTTCAACCCTGTCCTATGCTATCCTGTCGCTCATCTGCGTCTCCGCCATCGCCATGGTGATTTTCGCCACCCGCACCGTGCTCGACGCCAACGCCCATGTGGTGGATGTCCTGCATCTCGTGGGCGCCAAGAACGGCTACATCGCCCGCCAGATCGACGGGCGCTTTTTGAAGACCGGCCTGATGGCGGGCCTGCTGGGCGTGGCCCTTGGACTTCTCACTTTCTTTCTTCTGGGCCTTGCGGGAACCGTGGGCGCGGGCGGCGTGGCCGACGCCAGCCGGGGCTTGTTGTTCGCGGCCCCCGACATCGCCGTGTGGAGCTATGGGGCACTGCTGAGTGTCCCGGTCATTGCCACGCTGATTTGCCTCATCACGTCGCGCGTCACCCTCATCCGCATGCTGGGTCGCGTGTTGTGACAGCGTTCCGCTCCGTCATTTTCAATATTGTTTTCTACCTGAACCTCGCCGCGTTCCTGCTGCTGGGCTCGGTGTTTTTCGCGGCGCCGCGCAAATGGGCGATCCGCGCGCTGCAAGCCTGGGCGCGGACATCGCTGTGGTGGCTGCGCGTCATTTGCGGCACCAGAATTGAAGTTCGCGGCCTGCGGAATATTCCGGCAGGCGCTATTCTGGTGGCAGGCAAGCACCAGTCCTTCTGGGAAACCTTCGCCATCCTGCCCTATCTCGATGATCCCTGCATGGTGCTCAAGAAGGAGTTGACCTGGATTCCTTTTTTCGGCTGGTTCATCTTCAAGTTCCGCATGATCGCGGTGGAGCGGAGCGCGGGTTCCGCAGCGCTGAGAAAGCTGATGGCGAGGGGTGTGGCCGAATTGGCCAGTGGCCGCCAGATCGTCATCATGCCGGAAGGCACGAGGCGGGCACCTGATGCCCCACCCGATTACAAGCCGGGCGCCGCGGCGCTTTACGCGACACTGGGCTGCCCCTGCCTGCCCTTAGCGCTGAACTCCGGCCTCTATTGGCCCCGGCGCAAATTCCAGCGCAACCCCGGAACCATCATCCTCGAATTTCTCCCGGTGATACCAGAAGGCCTGCCCCGCAAGGCGTTTCAGGAGCGCCTGGAAGAGGCCATCGAAACCGCCACGACGCGGTTGGTGGCGGAGGGACGGTTGCAGCTCGGGGCGACCGTTGGGGTGAAGTGAGATTTTTGACTTGGCAAATCCCGCCAGCACTTCTGTTGGCGCGGCGTGACAGGAACTGCCCACCCGAAATTACGGCGGCGCCCTTGAATTTGGAGTGAAGGAAAATGGAGGGGATGTTCCCGCCACGGCTTCAAGCCCGTACGTACGTGGATGTTTGGGAAAATGAGGTGGTTGGCTCAAAGCCAGGCTACCACTCACGCCGCCGGCGCTTTTGGGCGCCGGCGATAAGCGTGCAGTGGCACTTTTGGTGAGGAACGCAGCGATTTTGTATTCGGGTTCGTTCTTGCAGAGCCCCAGATCGCACGGTGTCTGGTGTTTACCGCTGAGGTTGTTTAGCCATTGAAGGCGCTCGGATCGTGGTATCCGAGGGTCTGGCCCGAAACTCCCGGAGGTGAAGGGCGCGTTAGTTCCCCTCTCCTGCAGGCGCTGCCCATGATTTCCGCAATTCCGAGACGCTGTCGACACTGTCCCCTCCCTTCGGAAACCATCGTTGGAACATATAGTCCTATTATAGGAACTTGTCAAGGGGAGTAGGAAAATAAATATTGGGGCCGAACTCCACGTAAACTGGCATCAGTTGCAAGACCGGACCTTGGCAAATGGTACAGGCATTGGCACCTACAAGTGCTACCAGTGCCGCAAGCCCTTCACGGTGAAAGTAGGGACTGTATTTGAGTCCAGCCACGTGAAGCTCACTCTGTGGCTTCAGGCCATGTTTCTGATGTCATCCTCAAAGAAGGTCGTCAGTTCCAATCAACTGCATCGCACTCTTGGCGTGACCCTCAAAACTGCTTGGTTCATGTCGCACCGCTTGCGCCTTGCCATGCAGACCGTTGGCATTGAGCCGGTGGGCGGGCGAGATCGTAGAGGCTGACGAAACTTTCATCGGAATGGTCGAAGGCATGAAAAAGATGCGCGGCTCTCATCACAAGAACGTGGTTTTGACCCTCGTGCAGCGCGGCGGCAAGGCCCGCAGCTTCCACCTTGCCAGCACCCGCCGTTATGACATTGAGCCAATCGCAAAAGCCAATGTGCATCCTGCGACCTTCATGATGACCGACGAAGCAAGGCACAATCAGAACCTTGGCTCACATTTCGCGGGACATGACGTGGTGAACCACTCAAAGGATGAATACGTTCGCGGCAACACCCACAGCAATACCGTCGAGGGTCTCTATTCAATATTCAAGCGCAGCATGAAAGGCATTTACCAGCATTGCAGCGAAAAGCATTTGCATCGCTATTTGGCGGAATTCGACTTTCGCTATTCCAACCGGGTTGGCCTTGGCGTAAATGATGAAGGTCGCGCCAACCGCATGGTTCAAGGTATCGTAGGCAAGCGATTGACTTATCGAACGACTGACTGATGGAAGCTACCTGTATGGCAAAAAAGCAGGCCAAAAAGCCAAATCCAAAAGTCAAAAAGATGACCGCTAAAGAGCAATCGGCGCAGTTCATAAAAACTGCGCGGGAGATGGAGGTTGATGAAACTGGAAAGCGTTTTGAAATGATGTTTTCAAAGATAGTTCCTGCAAAAATTAAGGACTAGGGGTCGGTATTTCTATCGTCAAATCAAAGCATGACTAGACTGGGTTGCCTTGTTCGTCGCAATGTTTCGCCAATTCCAACATGAAAAACCCGGTACACCTGATTATGTGTAATGCTTCGTGCGGCGCATAAACGGATTCCACATGCATTACGGCATTGCGCCAAGGGTTTCTGACCGCATCAAGATGCGAGTAAAGGCCTTCCAACTTCGCTCCATCAGAATGAGGCAAGCGGTTCCCCTTGGGCCACTTTAGGTCTATTGCATCGCAAATCTGCCTCAGAATTATTGCCCAGTTTCTCTCAGCGGCCTTTATGGGGTCAGGAATCCCAAGGAACTTGGCTAATGCCTTGATGCCATACTCTAGCGTTCTCATGCAGTGGAATACACTTGCTGTGTGCCTACCGAGCGCGATGCACTTTGCCCCTTCTTCTATTTCAAAGGCGGCGTTGGGGTACGCGATTGTAAATCCAGTTGCTGGGGTTCCATCAAATGCCATCAATGTTTCCGCTGGGGCGAATAAGGTCGTTTCCTGTTCGCTCAAAGCAAACAGCTTTATAAAATCCAAATGGTCCGCGAAGCGGCTCTCAATGTCCCGCAGCCTTTCTTGCACGAAAAGATAGTTGAGGGTGGGGGGATCGGCTTTGGACGCTTCAAGCAGACGATAGACAACAGCAAGCGCCGATCTAGCCCCAATATCCCCAAGTACCTTCACAAGTGCCTCCAACCGAGGAACAACATGGTTTTTTAAATCGTCGGGGCCAACGATGCCGGTCTTTTTTTCCGCATCCACCCTTTCAATTATGTCATGCAGAAACCTAAGCTCCACAGCCGCTCCATGAACGCCTTGGCTTCAAGCTCAATCACGTCTCTCAAACTCCTGCATTGCCCCCGGAAGTTGTAGAGGCTACGTTCGCGCGGCGGGTACATCAAGCATAATATCCCCTTTCCCTCCCCGGTACAAAATAAGAACAAAATCTCGACACCGGGCAATTTTTAAGATATTCTCGCCCCGCCATGATGGACAGGCCTGACAGCGCGATTGATCCCGTCTCGCAGGAGATCTGGGACATGAAATATCGGTTCAAGGAAGCCGATGGAACCGTCCATGACAAAACCCTGGAAGACACCTGGTGGCGGGTGGCGCGCGCTGTGGCGGCAGCTGAAAAGCCCGGAGCCCGCGAAAAATGGGCGGCGGCGTTTTACGATGCGCTGTCGGGTTTCAAGTTCCTGCCCGCCGGGCGGATAATCGCGGGCGCCGGCACGGGCCGCCAGGTCACCCTGTTCAATTGCTTCGTCATGGGCGACATCGATGATTCGATGCGCGGAATTTTTGACGGGCTGAAAGAAGCGGCCCTGACGCTGCAGCAGGGCGGCGGCATCGGCCATGATTTTTCAACGCTCAGGCCCAAGGGAGCGCCAGTGAAAGGTGTAGGGGCCGATGCGTCCGGCCCCTTGAGCTTCATGGATGTGTGGGATGGGATGTGCCGCACCATCATGTCGGCGGGTGCCAGGCGGGGCGCCATGATGGCGACGCTGCGCTGCGACCATCCCGATATCGAGGACTTCATCGCGGCCAAGCGCGATCCGCGGCGCTTGCGGAATTTCAATCTGTCGGTGCTGGTGAGCGATGCCTTCATGGCGGCGGTGAAGGCCGATGCCCCATGGGATTTGCGCTTTGGCGGTGTGGTTTTCAAGACGGTTTCAGCCCGCGCGCTGTGGGACCAGATCATGCGCTCGACCTATGAATATGCCGAGCCCGGCGTGATTTTCATCGACCGCATCAACGCGCAAAACAATCTGGCCTATTGCGAAGCCATTCACTGCACCAATCCTTGCGGCGAGCAGCCCCTGCCGAGCTATGGGGCCTGTCTTCTGGGCTCAATCAACCTGGCGCAAATGGTGCAAAATCCCTTTGCGCCCGACGCCCGCATTGACAGGGACTTGCTCGCCAAAACCGTGGGGCTGGCGGTGCGCTTTCTCGACAATGTGGTGGATGTCTCGAATTATCCCCTGGAAGCGCAAAGCGGGGAAGCCCGCGCCAAGCGCCGCATTGGCCTGGGCATGACGGGCCTCGCCGATGCGCTGGCCATGTGCGGCCTGCGCTATGGCAGTGAGGCGGCGGTAACGGCTGCGGGCGAATGGGCGGCAATTCTGGAGGTAGCCGCCTATGGGATGAGCGCCAGGCTTGCGGCCGAGAAAGGCGCCTTTCCGCTATTCGACGCGGAAAAATATTTGGGCGGCGGCCATGCCCGGAATTTGCCGGAGACTGTCCGCAAGGCCGTTGCCAAATCGGGTCTGCGCAATGGCCTGCTCACCTCGATTGCCCCCACGGGCACCATTTCTCTGTTTGCCGGAAATCTCTCGAGCGGCATTGAGCCCATCTTCAGCGTGAGCTACGAACGCAAGGTCCGCCAGGCCGACAACAGCCGCAAGGCGCTGCGCGTTGAGGACTATGCGGCAAGGCTGTGGTGGAGCCTGAAGGGCAGGGACGAGCCATTGCCGGAAGCCTTTGTCACCGCCGGACAGCTCACCCCCCATGAGCACCTCATCATGCAGGCGGCGGTGCAGAAACACATCGACAGCTCCATTTCCAAGACCATCAATGTGCCGGAAGACTGCGGCTTCGATGATTTCCGCGAGGTTTACAGCGAAGCCTATGAACTGGGGCTCAAGGGGTGCACCACATTCAGGCCCAATAAAATTACCGGCTCCGTGCTTTCCATCTCCAGCGAAGCGGAAGGCCCCATCATGGAGCGCGAGGCAGCGCTTGGCGGCTTCACCTACAAACTGAAATGGCCTGAATCAGACCATGCGATCTACATCACCATGAATGACATCATCAAGGATGGCAAACGGCGGCCCTTCGAGATCTTCATCAATTCGAAGAACATGGAGCACTACGCCTGGACCGTGGCTCTGACCCGCATGATCTCGGCGGTCTTCCGGCGGGGCGGCGACGTTTCCTTCGTGGTGGAAGAGCTGAAGGCGGTGTTTGATCCGCGCGGCGGCCAATGGATGGAGGGCCGCTATGTGCCAAGCCTTTTGGCGGCCATCGGCGGCGTGATCGAAAAGCACCTGGTCGAAATCGGTTTCATGGAGCCGCCGCAAGCAATTGACCGATCATCGAAAGCCGCCTCCTGCCCGCGCTGCGGGGAAACCGCTCTGGTGTTCCAGGAGGGCTGCGCCACCTGCCTGTCCTGTGGATATTCGAAGTGCAGCTGATTTAGGTCTTGCAATTTCTGTCGGTATGTTCTACATTTGTTCTCATGCTGATACATGGTTCCCCAATCTCCATCAACTTCCCCCAGGGCTCCGGCGACGACGAACGCTTCTGGTACTGGCAGGGGCTTTCCGGCAAGAAATATATCCACACTGTCTATAGGGCCGGGAATTGCCCGCCGCTTCCCGGCGCCATCTATTTGGCCGTGAAGCGCGAGGGGCATGCGCGCAGTGTGATCGCCATCGACCGGTTTCCACCCTTCTGGGATGGCGCGTTCTCGGCCCACGAGAATTCCGATGCCGATGAAATCCATGTGCATCTCCTGGCCAGCGACAGCCGGATGGCTGATGCCATTCTCAGGGATTTGAAACGGGCGTTTGAACACACTGTTCCAGCGCCACAAGGGACGGATTTCAGCCCCTATCTAGGCGCCCAGCAAGCCTAGCTCGGCGCCAATGGCCTCGAGGGTTTCATCCCTGATCCCCATGCCGCGCAAATGCGACAGCGTATTGGCCACATAGTCCCGGCACCGCCCGTAGTCGCCGGTTCCCTGCATGACGTGCTTGATAAGCTCATCATGGGAGAGCTTACCGGCATATTGATCATGCGTGGTGTCAGCCACAAAGGCCACAGCTTCAACCAACCGCCCCGTTTCGAGGATTTCAATCGAGTGGGAAATTTCCCGGTAGACCATGCTGATTTGCTCGCGCGCCCGCAGATAGGCCAGCGTATCCCGCCATTTTGCGTCATCAATTTGAAATGCGGCACCTGTGCAACTGCCGCCATGATCCAAGCCCAAAACCAGTCCAGGTGATTGCCTGGTGCCCCGGTGATGCAGGGAATACACGCATAAACTGCGGTGATAGCCGTTGATACGGGCATGGGCCGTGGAAATATAGCCAAAACCCGGATTCCACATCAGGGAGCCATAGCCAAATACCCATCTCTGATTCATAGTGAGCGATATGTCCACTTGAGCGAATCACCCCCTGTAAAAATGTCCCAGACAAAACACCCATGGCACATATTCTATCCCCTGGGCGGCCTTTTGGTTCTTTGCCTCGCCTGGAGTGTTTACTGGACCATCGCATTCGGCGCAGCCCGGGAATTTGTTGGGATAAAGCGCCAAAGTCTGGCGGCCGATGGCGTTGCGCTCACCTGCGCCCGCGAAAGCTGGGGCGGATTTCCCTTCCGTTTCGAATTCACCTGTGAAAATCCCGTGTTGTCCTATGCCCAAGGCAACCTGACAACGCACGTCCAGTCCACCAGCGTGATGGCGCTGGTGCAATCCTATGATCTCCGCCATGCGCTGGTGCTGGTGGATGGCCCGACAAAACTGGTCACAAGCGCCGGATCCCCATCCGAAATCAGCCATGAGCGCGCCCTCATCTCGGTTGGTGTCAATCCCGACGGCCAATGGGAACTGGGCTCTGATGTGACTGATGTGCAAGCCGACGGACTGTTTGCCAGCGCTTCGCTGCGATTTTTCGCCCGCCAGAACGAAGGCAGGCTCGACCTTGCCGGCAATGCGGAAGGGCTGATCATCGAGGGCCCGGACGGCACAGCCACCGCCATCAACGCCGCAGAATTCACCGCGAGCACCAGCGCTGCCATGGTGACCAGCAATGCGCCCCTGGCCTACGCCGCCACGACGGGCGAAAGCATAGTGATCAATTCCTTCAGGATTTCACACAGCGCCATGAAATTTGACGCGCAAGGCAACATTCGGCTGGATGCCGACAGGAAGCTGGCGGGAAAACTCACCACCAGCACCAACGACATCGAAGGACTGCTCGATATTTTGGCGCCCATTTTCAGGCTCAAGCGCAAGGATCGCGGTGCCGTAAACAACCTGCTCAACCTTGTTGGCAACGACCCCGGCAGTTCCGCCAAGAAAGCCGACATCATCGCCAAGAACGGTGAAATCTATTGGGGCCCCTTCAAGCTCACAGACATCAGGGCAATCGACTAGCGCTGACCCTGGTCACGTCCGAAATTGGGGGCCGCCGTTTCCTGGCCCGCCGCGATGATGCTGCGGCGAACTTCCCGCGCCCGGGTGAAAAGATTGAACAGGGCTTCGCCATCGCCCCAGCGGATAGCCCGCTGCAACGCTGACAAGTCCTCTGAAAACCGTCCCAGCATTTCCAACACAGCTTCACGGTTGTTGAGGAACACATCGCGCCACATTGTGGGGTCAGACGCGGCGATGCGGGTGAAATCGCGAAAGCCGCCGGCGGAATACTTGATGACTTCCGAATTCGTCACTTCCTCAAGGTCAGCGGCGGTCGCCACCGTGTTGTAGGCAATCAAGTGCGGCAGATGGCTGGTGATGGCCAAAACCAGATCATGATGCTCCGGCGTCATCAACTCGACATTCGAGCCGCAGGCCTGCCAGAATTTCTCAAGCCGGCTCACCGCATCGGGATCGCTGTCGGGAAGCGGGGTCAAAATACACCAGCGATTGTGAAACAGTTCGGCAAAGCCCGATTCAGGCCCGGACTGCTCCGTTCCGGCAATGGGATGGCCCGGAATAAATTCAACGCCCTTTGGCAAGTGCGGCGCCACATCGCGCACAATCGCGGCCTTCACGGAACCCACATCGGTCAGGATTGCGCCGGGCTTCAAAGACGACGCCATCTCGGCGGCCACCGCGCCACAAGCCCCGACGGGCACACACAGAATAACCAGATCCGCATTGCTTACAGCCTCTGAGGCAGTTTCGTGAATGCTGTCCACCAGACCAATGCGTTTTGCTGTTTCACGGGTTTTCGCACTCTGGGCGTATCCAGAAATATGGCTGGCAATCCTGCCCCGCCTTATGGCGTGGCACAGTGAAGACCCGATATGGCCAAGGCCCAAAAAGGCCACCCGCTCGAACAAAGCGCTCATTTCAAAAATTCCGTCAATGCCGCGATCACGGCGTGATTAGCTTCTTCGCTGCCGACCGTCATGCGCAAGCACTGGGACAAGCCATAAGCCTCCATCCGCCGCAGGATAATGCCATGGTCCAGCAGGAAGGCATCTGCAGCCGGCGCTGTTTTTGCGCCCGTGGCCGCAAAATGCAACAACAGGAAATTTCCCACGCTTGGCGTGACCCCAATGCCCATCACCCTAAACCTCTCCGTCAGCACCGCCAGCCATTTCTCATTGTGGACCACAGCGCTCTCGACAAACTGCTGGTCATTGATGGCCGCGATGCCAGCCGCGATCGCCGCCGAACTGACATTGAACGGGCCCCGGATGCGGTTCAGCGCATCGGCCACATGGGAAGGGCAATAGGCCCAGCCCAGCCGCAATCCCGCCAATCCATAAATCTTGGAAAACGTCCGCGTCATCACCACATTTTCCGATGTGGCGACCAGCTCCATCCCGCTCTCATAATCATTGCGCCTGACATATTCCGCATAGGCCGCGTCAAGCACCAGCAACGTGGTTTTCGGCAAGCCTTCATGCAGGCGCGTCACCTCGTTTAACGGCAGATAGGTGCCGGTTGGATTGTTGGGATTAGCCAGAAAAACCATTCTCGTTTTGGGGCCCACGCAGTTCAGCATGGCGTCCACATCAGCCGTGAAATCGACTTCCGGAGCCACAACGGCCGTCGCCCCGTTGGCGCTGATGGCGATCGGATAAACCAGAAATCCATGCTGCGAATAGACGGCCTCATCGCCAACGCCCAGATAGGCATGGGCCAGGAGTTGCAGCAATTCGTCAGAACCCGCGCCGCAAACAATCGAAGCGGGATTCACCCCATAGCGATTGGCGATGGCCGCGCGTAGCGCTGTGACCGATCCGTCCGGATAAAATTCAAGGGAATCGACCTTCGACGCAAACGCCGCTTTGGCAGGCGCTGAGGCGCCAAAGGGTGACTCGTTTGAAGAAAGCTTGTGAATCCGCGAACCCCTGGCCGAATTCTTTCCGGGCACATAGGGTGAAATGTCTAGGATGCCCAGCTTGGCAACTGGCCGTGTCATGACTTGCTCTCAACGGGACTGGGATAACGGCCGACAATCATCAGGCCAAGCGAGGCGTTGGTTCGGTTAAGTCCAACCAGCGGGCTTTCATGCTCCGACAGAAACCCCGGCAAGCATGACACCCGCCGCGTTCCAACCTTCACCTGCCACAGGGGCGCGGGTGTGAAATCCCGCGGCAGCTTGCCATCGCTGATGATAATCGTTTCATCATCGCCAGTAGGCTCCGGCGGCGAGTGGCCGAACACCAGCAATTTCGGCACCGGTTCATCCCGCAAGAATGGCAGGCAGGCGACAATGCGCGCGTCCCCGGCCTTGCCCTGAACAAAGGCCTCGACCCATGGCGATTCCGTTTCGACAATGCAGATATCAGCGGAGTTGGCATTCACCTGCATCAGGGCCTGGGCTTCGTCGCGATATTCTTCAACCGGAATGGGCCCAAAATAGTCCCTGATGCGAAGCCTTAATCCCAGAGTGGCATTGAGCCGCTTGACAATATGGATAGAAACCGGCGCCTGGCTTTGCGAGGAAGCCGACAGGATCGCTCGCCAAAGCCGCACCAAAAGATCGGGAGGAACAAAGCGGCCCGCATTGCCGATCAATCGCCGAAGAATGGCAGCTTCGCGCGCTGGCCTGAAGGGCGAGCCCCCCATCGCGCCGATTTTTGACTTGACGATTTTCACATGTTCAGTGGCGGCAAAGCGCTGCTCCAGCAAATTCATCAATCCATCGTCAATGGCATCAATTTGGCGGCGAATTTCTTCCAGTTCGCTTTCAGGTCCGGTCAGTCCACTCATTTTCTTCAATCTCTATCAATCCCGATGTGCCCTCCGCTGCCGCCTCAACAGGACCGACCCTTCATACTGGCAGATGTCACAAAAGCAAAGACTTCAGGTGGACTCGCCGGCGTCAAACCGGCTGGGCGCGGGCAACAGCGCTGGCCTGAAACGCGGCATTAGGCGGCGCGCCCGTTTTCCCGAAGAAAATGCATAGACCTGCTTGACCGCTTCAACCATAATCACGCCCGCAAGACGCGGCGCCAGCCAGTCTCCGACGCGCTCAAATGCCGGGGCGGCCTTGAGAACGACGCGCCTTGAGATGGGCGGCATCCGCAGCGCATAGGTCCAGGAAACCGCCGAAAACTGCGCCTCCCGCAGCAGGCCGCTCAATTGGGTCCTGGAAAAGGGCTGGCCATAGCCAAAGGGCGAGGAATCAAAACTCGCCCACAGGCCCCGGCGGTTTGGCACCACCAGAATGAGCTTGCCCTGCGGCGCCATAATCCGCCAGATTTCCTGCAGCATTTCAATGGGACTGTCGGTGAGCTCAAGGCCATGAACCACCAGGGCTAAATCAACCGTGCTTTCCAGCAAGGGGAGGTCAAATTCATCGACCAGCGCTGATTTCACCAGCCCCGCCGGCGGCCAGTGAATGACGCCCTGGCGCGCCATCATGAAGGAAAAATTGCGCTCGGCCTCACCTGCTATCTCATCCAGATAGGGCGTTGTGTAACCCAGCCCCAGAAAGCAGGCGCCACGCAGCGACTCGGTTTTCTGCTTCAGTTTTTCGGAGATCAGCCGGCGGGTGGCAATTCCCAAAGGACTGGCGTAGAACTCGCGTAACTCAACAACATCCATGATGGCGCTCATTAGCGGGTAATGCGATGGCGGTCATCAGCGAAAAATAAATGGGGTTAGCAATTCATGTCTCAATTCAGTATTCATCAATTCATGTGCCGTTCAGACAACTACGGGGTCGTCATCCATGACCCCAAGACCATGGCAACCGCCTCGATTGATGCGCCAGACGCGAATGCGGTTGAGCAGGAGCTAAGAAAGCTTGGGCACAGGCTCACCGATATTTTTACGACCCATCATCACGAAGACCATGTTGCCGGAAATTTGCGCCTGAAAGAGATGTATGGCTGCAAGATCACCGGGCCAACCGGCGAGGCCGACAGGATTCCGGGCATTGATGTGAAGATCACAGGCGGCGAAAAATTTGAATGGGCGGGCCGCGAAGTCAAGGTCTTTGACTGCCCCGGCCACACCAAGGGCCACATCGCCTTTCACATTCCAAGCGAAAATTCCCTGTTTGCCGGCGACACGGTTTTTGCCATGGGCTGTGGCCGGGTGATCGAGGGAACGATCGGCGAGATGTGGAATTCAGTCAACCAGTTCCGCGCCCTTCCCCCCGCCACCATGGTTTATTGCGGCCATGAATACACCGAGGCCAATTGCCGGTTCGCGCTTTCGGTTGAACCGGGCAATCATCAACTCCAGCAACGGGCCAAACGCGTCGCCGAACAGCGTTCCCGCAATGAAATGACCTGCCCAACTTCTCTTGCCGACGAACTGAAAACCAATCCCTTCATGCGCTGCGACAGCCTGGAGATCAGAATGAATCTGGGCCTTGAGCGGGCAACTGATGCGGAAGTTTTCGCCGAACTCAGAACCCGCAAGAACAGTTTCCAGTGACGGAAAGTGACATGAAACTGAGTGGCTTCAAGGCCCTGACGTTCGACTGCTATGGCACGTTGATTGATTGGGAAAACGGCATGATCGAGGCGCTCAGGCCGCTGACCTTGCGGATGAAGAAGCCGCTGGCGCGCGATGGCATTCTGGAAGCGCATGCACGCCATGAATCCTCGCAGCAGGTTTACACGCCCGCCATGAAATACAGCGAGCTGCTCGCCGTGGTATACAAGCGCCTCGCCGAGGAGTGGGGCCTCGCGGCGTCCCTTGAAGAGTGCCAAGCCTATGGCAACTCGGTGAAGGACTGGGTTGCGTTTCCGGATTCCGTCGAATCGCTGGCCTATCTCAAGAAACACTACAAGCTCGTCATTTTGTCGAACATCGACAACGTCAGCTTCGCCAGCAGCAACCAGCGCCTGCAGGCCGTGTTCGATGCGGTCTATACCGCGCAGGATGTGGGCTCCTACAAGCCCAGCGACCGCAATTTCGAGTACATGATCGCCAAGCTGCAAGGCCTTGGCATTGGAAAGTCCGAAATTCTTCACACCGCCGAAAGCCTCTTCCACGATCATGCCCCGGCCAACAGGCACAGCCTGGCGTCCTGCTGGATCCACCGCCGCCACGGTCAACAGGGTTTTGGCGCGACGATGAATCCAGGTGTTGCGCCCAAATACGATTTCCACTTCCGCAGCATGGCCGAAATGGTCGCGGCGCATCGGCGGGAAGTAGGGAGTTGATTGTCAGGCAAGCCAATTCGCGATGCGCTGCGCGACACGACCCTAACCTTCCGCAGCGCGCGATCTGATGAGAAAAATCTGGCGGCCAAAAATGCTGATCAAAACCGCCCCGATAACAATGCTTCCGCCGACAAAGGCCGCTTGGTTCGGTGTTTCGCCCACGATCAGCCAGGGCCAGAGGGGATTGATCACCGCGTCAAGCATCGCAATTAAGCACAATGTGATGGCGGGCACGGACACAGCGCCCCGAATATAAAACATCAGGGGAATCGCCAGTTGCAAAAGGCCCATGGCGGCCAGCAGGGCCACTTCCCGTCCACCGACATCAAAACCCCCGCCCGGGTGTCCCGCCGAGAAGCCCATAAACCCTGCGAACAGGAAAGTCAGGAAACCACCAAAGCAAATGGCGGGAACCATGTCAAAATCGCGGTACTTTCTCAGCGCCAGGGTCTGTCCGGCAAACAGCATGGGAACGCCGAGACACATCAGCAGACCCAGCCATTCACCGGCCTCCAGACCGTCACCCGCGATAATGCCGACGCCAAGCACCGCCAGTCCGGCGGCTACCCAGGATTCAACGCCAGCTTTTTCGCCCGTCACCAGTGGCCCCAAAAGACCTATGAACAAAGGGGATGTCGCACCAATGACAGAGACGGTCGCGGTGCTGACCATGGTCAGGGAAGATACATAAAGTGTTGAGCCGACGGAAAAAAACAAGGCGGAAGAAAGCAGGGCAATTTTTGGGACTTCTGCAAACTTCCGAAAAGTATCGCGCCCATAGACGGAGATCAGGTAAATTAGAAGCGCCACACCCGTCCAAAAACCGCGCCAGCAATTGAGTTGCCAGCCATCAAGACCTGGCATCAAGCGCACAAATACGCCAGACAGGCTCCAACCCAATGTTGCGAGAAGCACGAAGAGAACGCCCGTCCCGTAGCTCTGTTCAAGTTTTTGCAATACGCAACCCGTCCAATTTCATTGGCCTTATACAGAATCAAGCCCGAAGCTTCACGTTGTC
>VFJY01000001.1 GCA_009885825.1 Rhodobiaceae bacterium
AATGATCCAAGCGGCGTTCGCCTCAGGCAATGGATGGGGATTGATGAAAACGTCTTCTACAACCCGGAACAAATCGCCCTGCTGCCCATGGGCTTCTGTTACCCCGGAACCGGGAAGTCCGGCGACCTGCCGCCGCGCCCGGAATGCGCAGAAAAGTGGCGCGCGCGAATTTTGAAGTCGCTCGTCAACATCAAGCTCACCCTCGTCATCGGGCAATATGCCCAAGCCTGGCATTTGAAAGACCAACAGCAGGCAACCCTGACCGAGACCGTGAGAAACTGGAAAGACTATGGGCCAAATCTGGTGCCATTGCCCCACCCCAGCCCGCGCAACAACATCTGGCTCAAGAAAAATCCGTGGTTCGAGGAGGAATTGGTTCCGAAGCTGCGGCAGCGGGTATCCCATGCGCTATGAAATGATGCTGCCGCGCCAGATCAGAACGGCCATTCAGGAAAACTGGCCCGTGGTTCTGCCCCTTGGCGTGCTGGAATATCACGGCGAGCACATGGCTGTGGGGATGGACACGCTGGCCGTGGTCAAAATTCTGGATATCCTTGAAACAGAAATGAACCTCGTCATCCTGCCACCCTTCCATTATGGCGCGGCGAGCTATGTGGTGGAACCGCCCGAGGGCAATGGCTCGCTCCATGTGCCAGCCCAGGTGCTGTTTCCCCTGGCGCAGGAGGTGTTCACGGGCCTCCTGCGCGTGGGCTTCCGCAACATCCATTTTTTCATCCACCACCAGACAGAAAATTTCACCGTGGGGATGCCAACCGACCTCGCCTTCAAATTCGCCGCGCGCCAGGCGATCTTCGCATTCCTTGAAAAGCAGCGGGGCGAGGGGTGGTGGGGCAAGGCGGAAATGGCCGACTACTACGCCAGGCAGGGCAGTGGCGACGACCCCTTCAACTGGATCAAGGGCCACCCGCTGATGCCGCCCGAGATCATCAAAAACTATCCCTTCGACCATGCAGGCCAGGGCGAAACCTCGCTCATGCTGGCGCTTTGCCCGGAGGCTGTGGACATGGAGCGCCTGTCGACCGAAACCTGGTACACGAAGAGCGCCGCCCAGGCCACAAGGGAGCTGGGCGAAAAGGGCAGGGACATGATCCTCGCCCA
>VFJY01000039.1 GCA_009885825.1 Rhodobiaceae bacterium
AAAAACGATAACTGCATCATCGTCTGCTCCATCGAGAATGTGGACCCCATGGGTGTGCATACGGGGGATTCCATCACCGTTGCCCCTGCCCTGACACTGACCGATAAAGAATACCAGATCATGCGCAATGCCTCGATTGCGGTGCTGCGCGAGATCGGCATTGAAACCGGCGGCTCCAACGTGCAGTTCGGCGTAAACCCTGCTGATGGCAGGCTGGTGGTGATCGAGATGAACCCCCGCGTGTCGCGCTCATCCGCCCTTGCTTCAAAGGCAACGGGCTTTCCCATTGCCAAAATCGCCGCCAAGCTCGCTGTAGGTTACACACTGGATGAACTCGCCAATGATATCACCGGAGGCGCCACACCGGCAGCCTTCGAACCCACCATTGATTACGTCGTCACCAAAATTCCGCGCTTTGCCTTCGAAAAATTCCCCGGCTCAAAACCCATTCTTTCGACCGCCATGAAATCCGTGGGCGAGGTCATGGCCATCGGCCGCACCTTCCAGGAGAGCATGCAGAAGGCGCTGCGCGGCCTTGAAACAGGCCTCAGCGGCTTTGACGAAATCGAAATTCCGGGCTTGGGGGAAGGCGACGACAGGGATGCCATTCGCGCAGCCCTTGGAACGCCAGCGCCTGATCGCCTGCTCATCATCGCCCAAGCCATGCGGCACGGCACGTCGGTAGAGCAGATATTTGCCTCCTGCAAATATGAGCCCTGGTTCCTGCGCCAGATTGAAGAGCTGGTGCGCACCGAAAACAAGATCCGTGAAAACGGCTTGCCCAACGATGCCGTGAATTTACGAAAACTCAAGGCCATGGGGTTCTCCGACAAGCGCTTAGCCACACTCGTTGGCCTCACCGAAGATAAAGTGCGCAAGCACCGCCACAAGCTCAACGTGCGACCCGTGTTCAAGCGCATTGATACTTGCGCGGCGGAATTTGCCTCGCCCACAGCCTACATGTATTCAACTTACGAGACGGGTTTTGTGGGCCACGCCGGCAATGAGGCCAAGCCTTCCGATAAACAGAAAGTCATCATCCTCGGTGGCGGGCCAAACCGCATCGGCCAGGGCATCGAGTTTGATTATTGCTGCTGCCACGCCTGCTTCGCGCTCCATGATGCAGGCTATGAATCCATCATGGTGAACTGCAACCCGGAAACCGTATCCACTGATTACGACACATCAGACCGCCTGTATTTTGAATCCCTCACCATTGAAGACGTGCTGGAAATCGTGGCCGTCGAACAATCCTATGGAACTCTCAAAGGCGTCATCGTGCAGTTCGGCGGGCAAACGCCTTTGAAGCTGGCGGCAAAACTCGAAGAGCTCAGCGTGCCCATTCTCGGCACCACGCCAGACGCCATTGATCTGGCCGAGGATCGCGAACGCTTCTCCAAGCTGCTCAAAAAACTGAAGTTGCGCCAGCCCGAAAACGGCATCGCCTATTCCGGTGCCGAGGCAAAGAAGATCGCCAAGCGCATCGGCTATCCCGTCGTCATCCGCCCCTCCTATGTGCTGGGCGGCCGCGCCATGGAAATCGTCCGCTCAGACGAGCATCTGCAACGCTACATCACCGAAGCCGTCGTCGTATCAGGCGACAGTCCAGTGCTCATCGATAGCTACTTGGCAAACGCCGTTGAGGTCGATGTGGATGCCATTTGCGATGGCAAGACCGTGTTCATCGCAGGCGTCATGGAGCACATCGAGGAAGCGGGCATCCATTCCGGCGACAGCGCCTGTTCTTTGCCGCCCTATTCGCTCAAATCCGCCGTCATCGCGGAGATGGAAGCGCAAACGGAAAAGATGGCGCTGGCACTCAATGTAGTGGGCCTCATGAATGTGCAGTTTGCCATCAAGGATGATCTGGTTTACGTGCTTGAAGTAAACCCCAGGGCGTCCCGCACCGTGCCCTTCGTGGCAAAGGTCATCGGCCTGCCAGTCGCCAAAATCGCCGCCCGTGTCATGGCGGGCGAGTCGCTCGCCAGCTTCAAGCTGAAACACAAGAAGCTGGGCCATGTGGCAGTCAAAGAAGCGGTTTTCCCGTTCAACCGCTTTCCTGGCGTGGATGTCCTCCTCGGCCCCGAAATGCGCTCAACCGGCGAAGTTATGGGCCTCGATAAAACCTACGACATGGCCTTCGCCAAAAGCCAGTTGGGGGCCGGCATGCGCATTCCAAAATCTGGCACCGTGTTTGTCTCGGTGAACGACCCCGACAAGCCAAAAGTTCTCCCCGCCATCAGAAAGCTGGTGGAACTCGGTTTCGTGATCAAGGCCACCAGCGGCACCCAGAGCTATTTTGAAAGCAAGGGCATCCCCTCGATCAAAATCAACAAGGTGCTCGAAGGCCGCCCCCACGTGGTCGACGCCATCAAAAACGGCGAAGTGCAGCTGGTTTTGAACACCACCGAATCCAAATCCTCGGAGTCCGACTCAAAATCCATCCGCCAGACGGCCATGCTGCAAAAAATCCCCTACTACACCACCCTCCCCGGCATCCTGGCGGTGACCAAAGCCATCGCGGCGCAGAAAGCCGATACGATCCAGGTCCGCCCGCTGCAGGATTACTTTAGATAGGCCCCCTTGTGTGAAAGGCGCACAAACTCCTATGTAGGCTTCCAAATACTTTTTGGCAGGTCTGACAGCACTTTTCCTTTTTGTACGAAGCCGGAAACATGGTATAGACACACCATGTCAGCAAATGCACTCATCGACGTCCTTGAGCGGGCGAAGGCATGGCCCGAGGAAGATCAGGAAGAACTGATCGTTCTCGCCTACGCCATTGATCGGCGCCATGCCAGTGTGCCCGAGATCACGGATGCGGAGTGGAAAATAATTGATGCCCGCGACCAAGCCAACGACCTTGCGACCGACGCGGAAGTGCAGGCGCATTTTGCGAAGTACAAAACAGCGTGAAAGTTCGCTTCAGCCGCGAAGCGCTCAGTGACCTCGACGAAATATTATCTTACATCGTAGCGCGAAACCCGGTTGCCGCTTCCGAGCTGGCAGCGAAGATCGATGAAATGACGCGCCTCATCGGCCACTACCCGCGATTGGGCAAGAAAACCAAGCGGCCGGAATTCCGCTCCGTCACTTTGGGGAATTACCTTATCGTCTACAAAATTCACCAGGACGAAGTACTCATCCGCTATGTGCGCCACGGTGCCCGCAAGCGCGTCTGGGAGGAGGCATAGGTGCTTTATGGCGTAAAGCGCCATTTGTTATGCAAAGCATCGCGGCTATGCCAACCATACAGGCTGAGTTCCAGGTGCGTTGTCGCTGCAACCCGATTTGAAAGTCAGTATACTCGCTGCGTCCAAAACTTGGGATGACAAAGTAAAATGATTGAAGACGACGATGACTACTCGGGGTTTCGATGGAGGGTCGCACTCAGCATGGCTCGTTTTCCCTCTGACAGCAAGAGTAAGCCGCTTGCTGAAATAAGCATAGCCGAGGAAGCATTAGTGGCGTTGGGTATCTCTTGGGACTCATTGAAACCCATTGAAACGGATCCGCCAGATGTTGAATTGAATATTGGGGAGCTAAAGGTTGGGATCGAAATCACAGAACTGATTGATGAAAAGATGCTCGTTCTGCGAATCAAACGAAATAAAAACATTAAGCTGACTGAATTGGAGAATAGTTATTTCAGGGCGCATGAATTCGTGAAGAAAGCAGACTTCCAGATGCTGCTCACAGACCGCATTCGGAAAAAAGACGTTATTCTTCCGGAGTATCCGACGTATTGGCTGCTAGAGCGGTTCCCGGTTAGTTTGAATAGCCGCAACTTTTGAAGTAAGCGCAGCATTCCATGGGTGTGAAGGCTTTGAAAGTTCTGGCGATACTTCGGTCAATGGCACTGGGTGTCCGGGGTTTGGTTTTGCGTAGCATGGCCTTGAGCTTGGCGAAGGCCTTTTCGATGGGATTGAAGTCGGGACTGTAGGCGGGCAGCGGCCTGACTGTCGCGCCAGCGGCTTCGATGGCTGCAATCGCAGACTTGTTCTTGTGGCACGGCAGGTTGTCCCAGATGACGATGTCACCGGGCTTTAGGGTTGGGACGAGGAAGCAGATCACCCAGGCAAGGAAGAGATCGCCATTCATCGCGCCGTCGAAGGTGCCGATGGCGGTGATTCCCGCCACCGCGAGGGCGGCAATGCAGGTCGTTATTTTCCAGTGGCCATGAGGCGTCTTGCCAATCAGCCGCTGGCCAGCTGGAGCCCGGCCATAGCGCCGCATCATGTTGGTGGTGACGCCTGTCTCATCAATGAACACCAGTTTGCCTGAAGCCATCGAAGGCTGGTCCGCGATGAGAACTTTGCGCGCCTCGGCGACGTCAGACCTGTCTTGTTCGCTGGCGTACACGGTTTTTTTTGAAGGTGAGGCGCAAGCGGGCGAGGAACGCCGCCAGCGCCGAACGGCCCACCTTGATCTTCTTCTTGCGCAGCGCAACCAAAAGCTCGGCCAGCGTGGCGTCGGGTGTTTCAGCCACCAGCGCCTTCACCGTTTGCTCATGCGGCGCAAGAATGGCCCTCCGGTATCCGCCCATCTTCTTCGGGGCAACACTGCCGGTTCTCTTGTAAGCCTGCATCAGCTTGATGACTGAACTCGGCGCAACGGCAAAGCGCTTGGCCACCGCTTTGCGCGACAGCCCCAAATTGACTGCATCAACAATCCGTTCACGTAAATCCATGGAAAGAGGTCGTGGCATGGCAGACTGGCCTCCTTGCCAGCCGCCATCTTGAATCACGTTTGCACCTGATTTGGGAAGTGCTCCGATTCAATGTGAATCGGAACCGCCCTAGCTGAATTTCCTCCAGTTTCACAGGCACACCATTGATATTCAAAACACCATTTATCATTTGAATGCGATCACCCGGTAAGCCAACTATCCGCTTCACATAGTCAATGTCCCTGTCTGTCGGAAGTTTGAATACCGCCATATCGCCACGCTGCGGGGGAGATCCGGCGCCATAGGCTGTCTTGGAAACGAACACATAATCTCCAAACATCAGACTTGGAACGTTACTTTCTGAGGGTATATTAAAGGGGTGGAACAGAAATGTTCGCACCAGAAAGGCAACAATTAGTACAAAAACAATTGCAGGCAAATCAAAAACCTCGTCCTGACAAAAAAGGCCAGCATCAAGCTGGCCAATCTATATCAGTTTTGGGCTATCTCAAAGCGCCGCCTGGATTGCCTTCAAATGGTCCAGATTCTCCTGCGCCTTGCGCTTGGACTCATCATCCACCGCATCGGCCAGATCTTCCTCGGCGTCCTTGACCTGTTGGGCGATGGCGCCGGCATCAAGTTCGGCCAGCGGAATGGCGGTCTCGGCCAAGAGCGTCAGCCCTTGCGGGTTCACTTCGGCGAAGCCGCCGCGCACGAAGATGCGGTCGACTGAGCCGCCCTCTTTTGTCACAACCACGACACCGGGGCGCAGTGTTGACAGCACTGGCGCATGGCCGGCGAAAATGCCCATGTCGCCTTCGGTTCCGGGCAGCGTGACGCTTGTCACCTCGCCGGAAAACAGCAGCCTTGCGGGGCTGACCAGTTCAAAGTGGAGACCAGCCATAATGCTTATGCCGCTTCCGCGGCAAGGCGCTGGGCCTTTTCGATGGCTTCTTCGATGGAGCCCACCATGTAGAAGGCTGACTCCGGCAAATGATCATAAGTTCCATCACAGAGACCCTTGAAGCCCTTGATGGTATCAGCCAGCGGCACCAGCTTGCCAGGCGAGCCGGTGAACACTTCAGCCACGAAGAACGGCTGCGACAGGAAGCGCTCGATCTTGCGGGCGCGCGCCACGGCGATCTTGTCGTCTTCCGAAAGTTCGTCCATGCCCAGAATGGCGATGATGTCCTGCAGGGCCTTGTAGCGTTGCAGGATCTGCTGCACCCGGCGCGCCGTTTGATAATGCTCTTCACCGATGACGCGGGCATCCAGCATGCGTGACGTTGAATCGAGCGGATCCACTGCGGGGTAGATCCCCTTCTCGGCAATGCCGCGCGACAGCACGGTGGTGGCGTCCAGATGGGCGAAGGAGGTGGCAGGGGCCGGATCAGTCAAGTCGTCAGCCGGCACATAGATGGCCTGCACCGAGGTGATCGAACCCTTTTGCGTGGTGGTGATGCGCTCCTGCATGGTGCCCATGTCGGTGGCAAGCGTTGGCTGATAGCCCACGGCCGATGGAATGCGGCCCAGAAGGGCCGACACTTCGGAACCCGCTTGCGTGAAGCGGAAGATGTTATCCACGAAGAACAGCACATCCTGGCCCTCGTCGCGGAAATGCTCGGCAACCGTGAGGCCGGAAAGGGCCACACGGGCGCGCGCTCCGGGCGGCTCATTCATCTGGCCGTAGACGAGAGCAGCCTTGGAGCCTGCACCGCCACCCTTCTTGTTCACGCCCGATTCGATCATTTCATGATAGAGATCGTTGCCCTCGCGGGTGCGCTCGCCAACACCGGCGAACTCCGAATAGCCGCCGTGGGCTTTCGCCACGTTGTTGATAAGTTCCATGATGAGAACGGTCTTGCCAACGCCGGCGCCGCCGAACAGGCCGATCTTGCCGCCCTTGGCGTAAGGTGCCAGCAAATCCACAACCTTGATGCCGGTCACCAGGATTTCAGCTTCCGTTGATTGCTCAACAAAGCTCGGTGCATCCTGGTGGATGGCGCGCTTCAGCTTGGTCTTCAGGGGACCCGCTTCATCGACGGGTTCGCCGATCACGTTCATGATGCGGCCCAGGGTTTCCGGACCAACGGGGACCATGATGGGGGTTCCCGTGTCAAAAACTTCCTGGCCGCGCACCAGGCCTTCGGTGGAGTCCATGGCGATGGTGCGCACCGTGCTTTCGCCCAGATGCTGGGCTACTTCAAGCACCAGACGGTTGCCGCCATTGGTGGTTTCCAGCGCGTTGAGAATTTGCGGCAGATCGCCCTCAAACTGCACGTCGATGACAGCGCCCGTCACCTGCGTGATGCGGCCAACCAGTTGGCCCGTGGATTTGCTTGCGGCTTTCTTTGCCATCTGATGGTTCCTTCTCTGAACGTCTTACAGCGCTTCCGCGCCTGAAATGATTTCGATGAGTTCTTTGGTAATCTGGGCCTGCCGCTGGCGGTTGTACTTGATCGACAGCTTGTTGATCATGTCGCCGGCATTGCGCGTGGCGCTGTCCATGGCGCTCATGCGGGCGCCCTGTTCGGAAGCGGCGTTTTCGAGAAGCGCGCGGAACACCTGCACTGAAATATTGCGCGGCAAGAGGTCGCTGAGAATTTCGCCTTCATCAGGCTCGGCATCATAAATGGCTCCGCCCAGGTCGGGTGCCTTGCCGCCAGCAACCGCCGCAGGAATGAGTTGCAGGGCGGTTGGCTTCTGCGACATCACCGATTTGAATTCGGCGAAGAACAAGGTGCAGACGTCAAACTGGCCTTCATTGAACAGGCTGATGATTTTGGCACCCACGGGTTGCGCGTTAAAAAATGCCAGTTGCTTGAGGCCACGGAAATCCACCGCATCAACGATGTATTTGCCGTAGACACGCTTCAACGCGTCATTGCCCTTCTTGCCAACCGTCATGATCTTGACCGTCTTGCCCTGCGCCATCAGCCTTTCGGCATGATCGCGGGCCAGGCGCACGATGGAGGAATTGAAGCCGCCACAAAGCCCGCGCTCTGCCGTTGCAATCACCAGCAAATGGGTTTGATCTTTTCCGGTGCCTGCAAGCAGTGCAGGAGCCCCATCACGGCCTGCAACCGAACTTGCAAGATTGGCGAGAACCGCAGCCATCCGTTCCGAATAGGGCCGCGCGGCAACCGCTGCTTCCTGGGCCCGCCGCAATTTCGCTGCCGCCACCATCTGCATGGCCTTGGTGATCTTGCGGGTCGCCTTGACCGAGGCGATGCGGTTGCGGAGGTCTTTGAGACTTGCCATCGGAAACCCTTATGCAAAGCTCTTGGTGAAACCATCAACCACGGCCTTGAGCTTCACACCCATGGCGTCGGTGATCTGCTTTTCCGTGCGGATTGAATCCATGATGTCCATGTGCTTGTCGCGCATCAGGCGCAGCAGCCCGTCTTCAAAGTCACGGATGCGGTTCACCGCGATGCCGTCGAGATAACCGTTGACACCTGCATAAATCGCCACAACCTGTTCTTCCGTCTTGAGCGGCGAGAACTGCGGTTGCTTGAGCAATTCGGTGAGGCGCGCGCCACGGTTGAGCAGGCGCTGGGTTGAAGCATCAAGATCAGAACCGAACTGGGCGAAGGCCGCCATTTCGCGGTATTGCGCCAACTCGCCCTTGATCTTGCCCGCAACCTGTTTCATCGCCTTCACCTGGGCCGCAGAGCCCACGCGCGACACCGAGAGGCCAACATTCACCGCCGGGCGAATGCCCTGATAGAACAGATCCGTTTCAAGGAAGATCTGGCCATCGGTGATCGAAATCACGTTGGTTGGAATATAGGCAGAAACGTCATTGGCTTGCGTTTCAATAACCGGCAGCGCGGTGAGCGAACCAGCGCCCTTGGCGTCAGACAATTTCGCAGCGCGTTCCAGCAGGCGCGAATGCAGATAGAACACGTCGCCCGGATAGGCTTCACGGCCCGGCGGGCGGCGCAGCAAGAGCGACATCTGGCGGTAGGCAACAGCCTGCTTGGAAAGATCGTCATAGGCGATCAGCGCGTGCATGCCGTTGTCGCGGAAATATTCGCCCATGGTGCAGCCGGTGAACGGCGCCAGATATTGCATGGGGGCCGATTCAGAAGCGGTTGCCGCCACTATGATGGAATATTCCATGGCGCCCGCATCTTCCAAAATCTTCACAAACTGCGCAACAGTGGAACGCTTCTGGCCGCACGCCACATAAACGCAATAGAGCTTTTCTTTTTCCGGGCCATTCTGGTGAATGGCCTTCTGGTTGAGGATCGCGTCAAGAATAATGGCGGTCTTGCCGGTCTGGCGGTCGCCAATGATAAGCTCGCGCTGTCCCCGGCCAATGGGGATCAAGGCATCAACAGCCTTGAGGCCCGTTGACATGGGCTCATGCACGGACTTGCGCGGAATGATGCCCGGCGCCTTCACGTCAACGCGCGAGCGCAGTTTTGATTTGATCGGGCCTTTGCCGTCAATCGGATTGCCGAGCGCGTCAACCACGCGGCCCAGCAATTCCTTGCCGATGGGAACTTCAACGATGGCGCCGGTGCGCTTGACCGTGTCGCCTTCCTTGATGTCGCGGTCGTTGCCGAAAATAACCACGCCCACATTGTCGGTTTCAAGGTTGAGCGCCATGCCGCGGATGCCACCGGGAAATTCAACCATTTCACCAGCCTGCACATTGTCGAGGCCGTAAACGCGCGCAATGCCGTCGCCGACGGAGAGGACCTGGCCAATTTCGGATACTTCGGCCTCATTGCCGAAATCCTTGATTTGCTTTTTCAGAATTGTGGAAATTTCAGCGGCACGAATATCCATCAGCCGGTCCCCTTCATGGCAATCTTGAGATTTTGCAGTTTTGTCTTGAGTGAGTTGTCCATCATTTTGGAACCCACCTTGACGATGAGGCCGCCAAGGATGGATTTGTCCACCCTGGTGGAGAGCAGGACGTCGCGCCCGATTGAAGATTTGAGCGCGGCTTTAATTTCATTGATGTGCTTGTCAGAAAGTTTTTCAGCGGAGGTGACTTCGGCGGCAACCTCGCCCTTTGATTCGGCCACCAGCGCCGCGAACGCCGTGATGGCGTCGCCGAGCGCGGCGAGCCTGCGGTTCTTGGCCAGAAGACGGATGAAATTCAACGCCAGCCCGCCGACGCCAATCTTGACGCACAGCGCTTCCAGCGCCTTCATCTGGTCATCGGCTGAAAACACCGGCGAGCGCACCATGCGCTGCAAATCCGCCGAGTCTGCCATCATGGCCTGAAATGACATGAGGTCGGTATTGACCTGCGGAATGGTCTTGGCCTCTGCGGCAAGCTCGAAAAGAGCACCCGCGTAACGGCCCGGCACTCCGGAAATAGCCTGATTTTTGGCTGCCACGATCCAACTTTCGAAACAATATTAGGGCTCGCAGCAGTGCCCACGCCCCGCCGCGGCGTCTCGGTAACACAGTGGATTGCGACTGGCAACCGGGTTAAGCGGGCGGATTGCCGCAATGAGGCGGAATATTGAAATGAAAAGGCCCGCCACCTCAAATAGAGTGTGGCGGGCCTTATCCAAACAGGGCTGAAAGTGGTATCAGCCCAAGGCTTTCACACGCGCTGCAGCGCCAAGCTGATAACGCTTGATGCCCATATCAGCAAGATCGCGATCAGAAATCATTTCCATCTCGCGCCGTGTTTGCAGATAATCACGCAAACGCTGCCTGCGGCTTACAAACTTTGTGAGTGGCATTTAAGCCTCCTGTTCTATCGTGTCGCTTCGCGCGCCAAACGCTGAATGTCGCTGCGCGAAATGCCAAGATCGGCAAGTTCGCGGTTGGACAGGCCATCAAGTTCCTTGATGGTGCGGCTATAGCGCTGCCAGCGGGTGTAACGGGTCTTTAAGGTATCAAACATGGTCATTCCCCTTGGATTGACTGAACGTGGGTTGCTTTAACAACTCATATCTAGGTGCGATGCAGCAAATTACCAGTGCAAATTTTGCATATCTGCATTTAATCAAAATAATTCATATAGTTACCAATTTGTAATACTGCCGTCATTTTATGCTGCGATGCCATAAAATTGGCCGAATTGCCTCAATTCGCGGCGGATTTTCTGATCTTGTAGACCGACCCTGCATAATCATCGCTCACATACAGGCTGCCGTCGCCTGCCTCCAATATTCCAACCGGGCGACAAATGACCTCACCCTTCATCTCGCAGCCCGTCAGAAATGATTGCTCGGTGATCGTCTCACCGTCGAACATCAGCCGCATGATGCGGTAGCCGGACTTCACCGAGCGGTTCCACGAGCCGTGCTGGCCAACCAGGGCACTGCCATTCAATTTGGCTTCAGTCTGATGTCTGAGAAAGACAATCGACAGGGGCGCCACATGCCCGCCCAAACCAAACGCCTGATGGGTGACTTCGAGTTCAGCGGGTTTTTGCGCGAACACATCCGGGTCTTCCACTCCCGAACCATGCGTGAAAGGCCACCCATAATGCTTGCCCCGATCAATGCGGTTTACTTCATCATCGGGCACATCATCGCCCAGATTGTCGCGGCCATTGTCAACGCCGTAAAGCGCGCCCGTTGCGGGCTGCCAGTCAAAGCCCACCGTATTGCGGAGGCCCGATGCAAAAATTTGCGGGGCCTCACCTTCCTTGAAGCGCAGCATCGCAGCGCGCCAGGAATGTTCTTCAACGCAAGCATTGCAGCTTGAACCAATGGAGAGATAGAGAAAGCCATCGGGCCCCCGCGCCAAGGTGCGTGAGCTGTGTCCACCTTCCGGAATTCCGTCGAGGATGACGCGCTCGTTTGAAAGCGTTGCGCCGTCAAAATCATATTTCAGCACGCGGTTTGCTTCCGCCACAAACAGTGAAGCGCCTTCCAGCAACAAGCCATGGGGCAAGTTCATGTTTCGACCGAGAACAGCAAGCCCATCGGAGTGGCCATCGCCGTCCGCGTCAGGCTTCAACAGCACAATGTAACCGCTTTTATAACCCGACACGATGAGATCGCCGCCGGCGGTCATCTGCATCATGCGCGGCGTGCCAAGGTCCCGTGCGAAAACTTCAAGCTCATAGCCTTCTGGCAATTTAATCTGCTCACGGAGCAATCTTTCCCGGGCGTCGCGGGGAGTTGGGCGCGACTGGGCGAATACTGCGCCGCCAATAACGGCTGCCGCCGCAAAAAAAGCAACAACAAAAATGAAAAACCTGCGCATGTCCAATCCTGTTCTTCCAACCCTCATACGGGAATGAGAGGATTATAGATCAGAAAAGCCCGGCAATCTGCCCCTTCGCGTCAAGCCCGATGACTTCCGCCGATGGCGCCTTCGGCAGGCCCGGCATGGTCATGATGTCGCCGCAGACCACCACGATGAACTCCGCCCCCGCCGAAAGCCGGACCTCGCGGATGGGAACAACATGATTTGTTGGTGCGCCCTTCAGATTTGGATCGGTTGAGAAGGAATACTGCGTCTTGGCCATGCAGATCGGGAACTTGCCATAGCCCTGGGATTCGTAGGTCTTGAGCTGGTCCCGCACCGCCTTGTCAGCCACAATATCCTCGGCGCGGTAGATTTCCCGCGCGATGGTCTTGATCTTGTCCCACAGGGGCAATTCATCGCCATAGATGGGCTTGAACTGCACTGAGCTTCTGTCGGCAAGCTCGGCCACGTGGCGGGCCAGCGCTTCGGTCCCCTTGCCGCCTTCGGCCCAATGGGTGCATTTGAAAGCTTCAACGCCATGTTCCTTGCAGAAGGCGACAATTGCATCCACTTCCGCTTCCGTGTCGGTCACGAAATGATTGACGGCCACAGCTATCGGCACGCCGAATTTTTTCATGTTCTCGATATGGCGGCCCAGATTGACGAGACCCTTCTTGAGCGCCTCGATATTTTCTTTCTTGAGATCATCTTTTGCGATGCCGCCATGCATCTTCAACGCGCGGATGGTGGCAACAATGACAGTGGCAGCAGGTGTGAGGCCTGCCTTGCGGCACTTGATGTCGAAGAATTTCTCGGCCCCCAGATCAGCGCCGAAACCCGCCTCCGTCACCACATAGTCAGCAAGCTTCAAGCCTGTCTTGGTCGCCATAACCGAATTGCAGCCGTGCGCGATATTGGCGAAGGGTCCGCCATGCACAAAGGCCGGATTGTTTTCAAGCGTCTGCACCAGGTTCGGCATCAGCGCATCCTTGAGCAGGACAGTCATGGCCCCCGGCGCCTTGATGTCCTTGGCCAGCACCTGGCCCTTGTCGCGCTTGGCCGCCACGACGATCTGGCCAATGCGCCGTTCCAAATCAGCGATTGACGTCGAAAGGCACAGGATCGCCATGATTTCGGAAGCCACCGTGATGTCAAAACCAGCTTCGCGCGGGTAGCCATTGGCCACACCCCCCAGCGAACACACAATTTCGCGCAGCGCCCGGTCATTCATGTCCATGACGCGCCGCCAGGTCACGCGCCTGGTGTCAATGCCCTGCTCGTTGCCCCAATAGATGTGATTGTCGATCATCGCCGACAACAGGTTATGCGCTGACGTGATGGCGTGAAAGTCGCCGGTGAAATGCAGATTGATATCCTCCATCGGAACAATCTGGGCGTAACCGCCGCCAGCAGCCCCTCCCTTCATGCCAAAGCAGGGTCCAAGCGAGGGCTCGCGCAAGCAAACGATGGCCTTCTTGCCGATCCGGTTGAGCCCGTCGCCCAAACCAACGGTCGTCGTCGTCTTGCCTTCGCCCGCAGGCGTTGGATTGATGGCGGTGACCAAAATCAGCTTGCCATCCTTCTTGGAGGCCAGGCCGTCAATGTAATCGAGGTGCACCTTGGCCTTGGTGTGGCCATAGGGAATGAGGTCTTTCTCAGGAATGCCAAGGGCCTTGCCCACCTGCATGATCGGTTTCATCTTGGCTTCGCGTGCGATTTCAATATCGCTCTTGACGGTCATGGTGAGAAAGTCCTTCCCTGATACAAAATTTGTAACGTTTCTTGCTATAGCCGCCATCATGGTGCGATGCTGGTTGCGACGTATCTACGGCAATTTTTGACGAAGGCAAGCCATGAGAAATTTTGACCAACCCGGAAGATCGCCCGCCGTGGCCGCCAATGGCATGGCCGCCACGTCTTCGCCGCTTGCCACCTTGGCGGCGGTGGACGTGCTGCGCGCCGGCGCCAATGCCATTGATGCGGCGGTCACGGCGTCTGCCATCCTCTGCGTAACCGAACCCCACATGACCGGCATCGGCGGCGATTGCTTCGCCCTCATTGGCAAGCCGAATGGATCTGTTGCCGGATTGAATGGTTCCGGCCGGTCGGCAGCGAAAGCCGATGCCGAGTGGTTGAAGAAATCCGGCCTCACAGAAATTTCTCCCCGCAGCGTTCATGCCATCACGGTTCCCGGAGCCATTGACGCCTGGGATCAGCTTTTGACCGAACATGGCACGATGACGCTGGCCGAAGCTCTGGCCCCGGCCATAGCACTGGCCGAACAGGGTGTGGCCACTACGGCAAGGGTCGCCCATGATTGGCTTGAAAGCGAAGCGTTGCTCGCTGCCGACGAAGGTGGTGCCAGGCACTATCTATTGGGCGGCGCGGCCCCCCGCATGGGCGAAATCATGGCCTATCCCGCCCTTGCCAAAACCCTGAAACATATCGCCAAGCATGGCCGCGACGGTTTCTATACGGGCGAAATCGCCAACAACATCGTGAGTCACTTGGCCAGGCAAGGCTCGCTGCTTTCGCATGAGGATTTCGCCACAAACTCCTCAACCTGGGTGAGACCCATTCACGCGAATTTCGCCGGAAGCGACATCTACGAAATCCCGCCCAACGGCCAGGGCCTCACCGTTCTGATCACCCTCAACATTCTCGGCCACTTCGGGTTGCGCCGGTTCGATCCCGAAAGTTCCGAGCGCCGCCATCTGGAAATCGAGGCGCTGAAACTCGCCTGGACCTTGCGGAACCGCCACATTGCCGATCCTGACTTCGCCGATATTCCCGTGAGTGAGCTGCTGAGCGCCGAGACTTCGCAAAAATTGGCGGGCCTCATTGATATCAACCACAGTTCCGACGGCGCCATAGCACTGCCAAGCGCCGACACGGTTTACCTCACTGTTGTGGACAAGAACCGCCTGAGCGTATCCTTCATCAATTCGATCTACTGGAATTTCGGGTCCGGCATTGTCACGCCCAACTCCGGCATCACGCTGCAAAACCGTGGCGCAGGTTTTGTCACCAAACCCGGCCATCCCAATTGCATCGGGCCATCCAAACGGCCCCTCCACACAATTATTCCGGCCATGGCCAAGAGAGACGGCAAAATCGACATGGCCTTTGGCGTCATGGGCGGCAATTTCCAGCCCATGGGTCACACGATGGTGGCCGTTAATCGCTACATTTATGGAATGGACCCCCAGGAAGCCCTGGATTTTCCCCGCTGTTTCCCCGAAAATGGCGAGATTTTGGTCGAAAGCACAGTGGCGGAAACCATCCTGGCAGGTCTCGAAGACAGGGGCCATCGCATTGTTTTGTCAGAAGAACCCCTGGGCGGCGGGCAAGCCATCGTCATTGACCATGCCCGAGGCGTCCTCATCGGCGGCTCCGATCATCGCAAGGACGGCTTTGCCCTGGGTTATTAGCGAATTTACCACCCATGTTTTTCTTCTGTTTACGATTGCTCAGCTAGTTTGGCCCAAACTGCGATATCCTGGCATTGAGAAGCTGCCATATACGCTCATGGAGGCGACTTGAGCACCGAAACCAAAACCCTGCCTGTGTTTTCATTCCAGGCCGACGAATCCGCCGCCGCGCAAGCGCCGCCAAGTGAAGATGCTGTCGCCGCGCATGCGAGCGTGATCGACGCCGAGGCTTTGCAGCACATCCGGCGCGCGATCGAGGCGGCTGAGGAAGCAACCTACCACTGGGTCATTGAAACCGATGAAATCCAATGGAGCCCCAACATCGAAGCCGTGCTTCATTGCGAACAGGATCGGCTGCGCTCCGGCCGCGCCTATGCGAATTTCCTCGATGGCGAAAACACAGCCAGCCGATATGAAACCATCATGCTTGACCAGTCATCCGACAAGGGTTCAGGCGTTGCCTTTCAAATTGAATATTTCTTCAAGCCTGAAGGCCGCGCCGGCAGGCGGGGATTCTGGCTGGAGGACAAGGGCAAATGGTTTGTGGGCCGAAATGGCAGGCCAGCGGAAGTCTATGGCACCGTTCGAAAAGTTGACGACCGTCACAGCCGTGAAGAGCGCCTGAACTTCCTCGGCAGTTACGATCCACTCACCGGCATGATGAGCCGTGGCAATCTGACGGAGGCCCTGGGCGAAACCATTGTCAATGCCTACCGGGAGCAACAGGATTGCGCCTTTCTCATCGCTGCCGTCAACAATCTGGCCGTCGTCAACGAGGCCTATGGCTATGAGGTCGCTGACGAGGTGATCGCCGCCATGGGCAAGAGGCTGCGCCAAATGGTGCGCACGGGCGATGCGATTGCCCGCTATTCCGGCAGCAAGTTCGGCATCATTCTGGCCAATTGCAATGGCGAGGAACTGCAGGCTGCGATCGACAGGTTTGTGAACATCGCCCGCGAAAGCGTCATCGAAACCGAACACGGTCCCGTTTGGGCCATGCTTTCCATCGGCGCCGTTGTCGTGCCGACAAACGCGCACAACGCCAACACCGCGATGGCCCGCGCCGAGGAAGCGCTGACCGAGGCCAAACGCCTGCCGTCCGATGGCTATGTCATATTCCAGCCATCCTCCAAGCGCTCGGCGGAACGCGGGTTGAACGCCAAGAGTGCCGCTGAAATTGTCAAAGGGCTAAAGGACGATCAGTTCAAGCTGGGTTTCCAGCCCATTGTGGACGCCAAGACCAGGGAAATCGTCCTGCATGAAGCGCTGCTGCGCATGACGGACGCAGACCACAAAATGATCTCCGCCGCCCATCTCATCCCCATCGCGGAAAAACTGGGCCTCGTCCGCCTGATTGACCGCGCCGTTGCCCAGAAGGCAATCGCGACCCTGCACCGCTTTCCGCAGGCTTGTGTTTCGATAAATGTGTCGGGCCTGACGGCCACCGACCCCCGCTGGTTCAATCAACTCATCGCCATCATTGCCGCCAACCAATCCGTGGCCGAGCGGCTTGTCATCGAGATCACCGAGACCATTGCGCTTGGCAATATCAAGGAAACTTTTGGCTTTGTCGAAGCCTTGCGCAATATTGGCTGCAGTGTTGCCATCGACGATTTCGGTGCGGGCTTTACCTCATTCCGCAACCTTCGCGACCTGCCAGTCAATATTGTGAAGCTCGATGGCTCGTTCTGCCGCAACCTGAGGGAAAATTCCACCAACCAGTATCTGGTTCAAACGCTCACCGACCTTGGACACAAATTTGGCCTGCAAGTCATCGCCGAATGGGTTGAAACCCGGGAGGATGCCGATATTCTCAGCAAGTGCCAGGTTGATTACCTGCAAGGCTATCACTTCGGTGCCCCGTCGCTCACTCTGCCATGGCCGGAAACCGGTCAGCAAAATTTCGCTAATTTCGTCGTGCCGGAAACCCAGCAGGTGAAATTGGAAGGGCCCGAGGATGCACTGCAGCTTGAGCTGGCCACCGCCAAGGACAAGCTGATGGCAACACTTGAAGCATCAACGCAAGATGCCGGTCCGGGCTTGAGTGAAGAGCTCTCCCGCCTCCAGCTTGCCATCCAGTCCCTCGACAAGCACTTTCGCGGCTAGTCCCCCGCCCCATTGGCACTGGACGGAGCTGCCAATTCCTGAAAGAGTCCCGGCGACCACCTCTTGCCCGGAGCGCTCCCATGAACAAGCCACACAATCCTGCCGCTGCCCAGAATGCCGCACTGGCGCGCATGCAGCAATTCATGTCATCCTCGCCGGTGCCCTCGATTTCAACCGAGCTCTTGGCCACCGCCGATGGCGAATTGAATCGCGAGCTCAATCATTTCCTGTTTGATCCCCCTTCCAATCCTGATCTGCTGAAAGGCAAGCGCATCGCCATCTGCTGCACCAATGGGGTTGAGGAAGTTGAAATCATCGGTTCGATCCGCTGGCTCACCGAGCGGGGCGCCATCGTCCACATCGTGTCGCCGCGCATCGGCGAATTTCCGCCAAGCCTCGGTCTGCGCTTTCCGGCCATAGCCCAAACCCATGTGCTTTCCGTGCGGCTGATGGAAAACGCCGGCTGGCTGAAAATTGACCGCTATATGGACGAAGCCAAAGTCGCCGACTACGACGCCATGATCCTGCCCGGCGGCAGCTGGAACCCGGATTTCTTGCGCGCCGACAAGGACGCCCAGAATTTCACCCGCGACATGCATGGCGCAGGAAAACCAACCTGCGGCATCTGCCATGGCCCCTGGGTGATGGTGAGCGCCAAGATGCTCAAAGGCAAAAAAGCCACCGCCGTCTGGAACATTCAAATTGACCTCGAAAACGCCGGAGCCACCGTCATCGACGAACCTTGCGTGGTGGACGGCAACCTGATCACCGCCAGGTTCCCCTACGACCTGCCGCGCATGATAGAGGCGCTCGTCAAGCAACTGGTGGCGGCTTGAGTGGAAATCCTCTAAGAGGAAAATAATCCTTGACACCGTACGCCCCTTCTGCCATAAAGGCTCATTCTCCACAAATGGGTTAGGATTTATGATGCGCTGGATATTTCGATATCTGACAGTGATGCTCTATGGCCGGTTGTTGTCAGGCTTTCACAAGGTGACGCTCTCTGCAGACTCCGCACCGCACATGGAAATCGTCGGAAAGTTGAAAACAGGAAACGCCGCCTTTACGCAGGCATTGCCGATTGGCAAACAATGCCACGACCCGCCAAGACAAATAAGGGAAACGTCCACTTTGTTCTTCTTGATAGGACGAATTGATGCACTATTTCTTTATAATCAACGATGCTGATGTCGATACGAGATGAAGTCTCGCGTAATGGTTATGTCTTTTTGCCCGCATTTGCGCGAGATCACTCGGGGCAAGAGGCCGCAGCGTTGTTGGGGGCGCCTGTCACTTTCCAAACAGGACTTGTAGTCCATCGATTAGTGCCAACTGTTCAAGAACATTCAACTCCCAACACGTACAGTGGTATCTATGGACATGGGCAATTTCCTCTACATACAGACCGGGCGAATTGGCAACATCCTACTCGTTATTTTATGCTTCGTTGTATTGTGGGGTTTGAGACGGTTCCAACATTTTTGGTAGATGGAAAGGACATTGTTGAAGAAGTCGGTGCCAACATCCTAACACGCGCATTGGTTCAGTCTCGTAGGCCTATGGCTGGATCACTGCCACTCATGCGTTTGTTTACTCCTCAAGAGGGAGAGCATGGGATGTTAAGGTGGGACGATTTGTTTATCAGGGCTGCAAGCAATGCTGGATCGCTAGGTATGAATAACGGCCCCGCTGTTTCGCTGCCAAAGAAAACAATCGAGGATGATGAAATCACAGAGGTTCAAGACCACCTCCCAGCGCGATTTGAATGCATAGCTTGTGGTCTAAAAATCTCTGGGTTGTCGAAAATAAGCGCCGTTGGCTTGGGTGCGCGTTACAAGAAAACACAAGTTTACGATGCCGCTGACTATTATGCCCCGCATGATGAATACTACGGTTATGAGGAAGATAACAACGAACCATAATGACAATACAAAGGCATATTTGTAATCTTTATTGGGGAAAGAAAAGGGGGACGCCACCCCTCACCCCCTAACCACAACACACCTTCGCCTCCGCCGACGGCACGTCAAGCGCTGGGTTGAAGTCGAAAAATCCTGACGGCATCCAGTGGAACGGCGCGCAAGCATTATACCAACGGCCCTTTGATCATATCAGTGCGGTTTCACCACCAGGTTGTCATCGCCGGATTCATTCCGGCGACCCATCGCGCAGCAGGTTCGAGCATTGAGCGCACTGAACAAGGGGTCCCCGGGAAAAGCCCGGGGATGACAGGAAAAGGTAAATGCTGGCGCATATGGTTCAAACCATGGGCCGTTGGCCTAAGCCACATCCAATGTTGGTATTTTTGATACGTCTACGCTGCGCTCGGCTTTCCACAGATCATGGGCGGCCTGCATGTTGAGCCAGATGCGCGGGCCATTGCCACAGAGCTTGCCGATGCGCACCGCCATTTGCGGTGTGACCGGCTGCTTGCAGTCGAGAATGTCATAAAGCGTTTGGCGGGAAACCCCCAGCAGCTTGGCGATCTCCGTCTTGGTTTTACCGATCGCGGGCAAAACTGTGTCGGCCAAAAGTTTTCCCGGCGGTGTTGGGGGGCGGGTCTTGCTGCGGGTGGCGGTCATGTCAGCCATGGCTGTAACTCCTCAATGATACTGTTCGAAGTCGACGCGGGTTGCGTCACCGCCCGAAAACTCGAATGTGATGCACCATGGCCCGTTGACGTGAACAGTGTAGCGCGGCGAGGTGAAGCCCCGCAGCGAATGAAAGTCAAAGCCGGGAACATCCATGTCTTTCACCATCTTTGCCGCATCAAGGGCATCAAGCCGCTCAAGAACCCGCTCATGCATTCGTCGGTCAATTTTCGAGGTTTGGTCCTTCGACCAAAGTTCGGCAAGCCCCTTGTGACGGAATGTCTTGATCACCGGCAGGTGTGTAAGGCATTACTTTACTCTTGTCAAGTATATCCTTACAAACAGGACTGGCAGACGGCGGCGTGAATCTAGCTTCAACCATGCAAAGCCGGCACTCCTTTTACCCCACCCTAATCACAGCACCCCTTCGCCTCAGCCGAAGGCACATCGAGCGCGGGGTTGAAATCGAAAAATCCTGATGGCATCCAGTGGAAGGAGGCGTAGACGCAGGGTTGCACGGGCCAATCCTCGGGGCGCGGCAGGTGGTGGTAATTCATCGTGTACCACACGACGACATTTTCGCCTTCGAGCTTCCTGTCGGCTTTCGTCCAGCGGGGCAGGCCGTCGCTGCCTTCATATTGGTTGGGATATTGGCCCGCTGAATAAAGCTCATCGCCCTTGTATTGCGTGGCCCAGAAATGCTTGTGCATGAAGCCCGCCCGGCTGCCCACGGGTGAACCTGGCGGCAGGAAGGGCAGCGCATTGATGCCGGGAACCAGCTTGTAGCCAACAGGCTCGCCATAGGCGTTCTTGACGTCCGGATTGACGATTTTCCAATAGCGCGCCTGACCCATGTCCAGAACGCGCTGGGCTTGCCTCTCTGACCGGAGCGCGGTCTCGGTCGTCAAGATTGCGTTGCCATGGGGATTGCCGGGGCCAACGGGAGCGCCAACAAAATTCACTTCGCGCACCCCGTTGCGCTCGCCGTCCACCGTCATGTCAAAGCGGAAGGAGAAGATATGCTGATGCACATGGGCATTGATGCCAGGGGCCACGACCGCGCCATATTTGGGCTTGGCGCCCGCAGCGATGGCCGACGGCATCGGAATGCCGGTGGCCTTCACTTCGACACCGATGGCGCCATCCTGATAG
>VFJY01000138.1 GCA_009885825.1 Rhodobiaceae bacterium
AATTTGCAGCAAATCTACCTGATTTCAGAAATTTACAATTCGCTAAAGCATTGATTTCATTGAAGCTGAAATTTTGGCGGCTCGACTTTAATCATAATTTGATCCGTTCTCTGACGATTTCACACAGCCTCGGTCAAAAACAGAAGTCAGTCAACGCCAGCGCCATTTCCGCTTTACCTCTGACAAAGGACGAATTGCTGCAGATAGCGGACTCCGCACCATTGGCTTCCTCGGCTGGCGTAGGTGGAAGGCTGCGGTGGTTGGGTAGAGTGTTAGCTTTCAGAACGTTCTAGTGTGATTTTCCCCCGCTACACCTTCTTGTACTGGAGGATGAGAGCACGGTCATCGGAATGTGCATGGCCCGCTCTGGAATACATCTTCACTTCATCGATTTTCACCGGGCCGATCTTCCTTTCCTTCTCCATCGCATCGAGGGCATCGGCAAATTGCTGCTTCTCGAAGTGAACCTGGTTGACTCCGATGATGAACAGTCCGCCGCTGCGGGCAATGTCAAGAAGGCCGCGTAACGGTCCGGGACCGAGATGCCCATGGGTGAATGTCCCAGCGCTGAGCACCGCGCCGTAACCATTGGCAATCATGGCGAGAGGCCCGGTCAGATCAACTTGAAACAAGCTCCGGTAGAGACCCTTTCCCCTCGCAAGGTCGAGCATTTCCGGTGAAATGTCCATGCCGTCGATGGCCGCCGGCGGGAGTTTCAGTTCGGCTGCGACAAATCCCGTGCCGCAACCGATATCGGCAATCGGAATGTCGGTTCCAGCCGCTACCTTGTGATAGGCATCGGCAATGGCTTTCGGATAGGCCCAGCCCATTTGTTCGGCAAAGTCGGTATCGTAAGTAGGCGCAAAGCCCCGGTAGTAGGCGATGTTGTCATCCGGTGTGCTGAGCTTGTAGGAATTCTCAAGGCCTTCCTGGCCGGCTGTTTTCCGCGTCAATTTCGCCTCCGCAAACAATTAATCTGACATCAACCAGATGACCGGCCTGTTAAGACCGAGTTTTGCGTAAACTGGCATAAACTACAAGACCAGACCTTGACAAATGGCATCGGCTATCTGCAAGGCAGTTCATGTCTGCAGTGGGTCAACAGGAGACCAAGTGCCTCCGTCAAACCATGTCGGCTTGGCCTCTACAAGCAGACCAAATCTCGGAAAAAGTGGACATCGCAGGCGCAATGTCTGGTCTAACGTGCTGAGCGGACACTTTTCAACTCAGCCTTGAGGTCCGATTAGGGCCAATAGCCGAAGTTGCGGGCGTTCTTATCACCGTAGCTTCTATGAGGAATGGCCGATAATCTCCCCCTCCGATAGGAGAACCTACCGTGAACCGCCGCCTTGCCGCCATTCTGGTCGCCGACGTCGTCGGCTATTCCCGCCTCATGGAAGCAGACGAGGCAGGAACTCTCGCGGCACTTAGGGAGAGACGGAAGGGGATCGTCGAGCCGCTCGTCCGTGAGAATGGTGGCCGCATTGTCAAGTTCATGGGTGATGGCGTGCTTGTGGAGTTCGGA
>VFJY01000214.1 GCA_009885825.1 Rhodobiaceae bacterium
TGGCACAGCCGACATTGAAAATGCGATGTCCGTTTTTTGAGAAAATTGGTCTGCATGCAGAGGCACAGCCGACATGGTTTGACAACTGCGCTTGGTCTCATGTTGACCCAAATCGGACATCGCGCCTAAACGACATTGACATGCGAAGTTTCTGGGGGTGCACTATTCATTGTCCGCAGCGAAACAGTGCAGGAGGACAAAATGGCGACTTCAATACATCAGGAATTGGCCTTTAAGGCGAAGCCCAAGGAAGTCTATTCGGCAATAATGGACTCAAAAAAGCATATGGCATTCACCAAGAATGGTGCCGCAAAGATCAGCAAGAGAGTGGGTGGGGCCTTCTCAGCTTGATCTCGTTTTTCCTACTTCTTGACCGCTAGCGGCTCCCTTCGGCTGTTCTACGCAGTCGCCCTCTCTTCTGGCAAAACTACTTCCCCTCCAGGGCTCCTGCAAGTTGCGGCGGCGACAGCCATAGCACGCGCTAAAACCGATCGCCAATTCTCGTAGCTATCTGGGAGGTGGCTTGTTACGAGCGAGGAGATCACGCTGGCGAGCGTTGCATCGCCCGCACCCATCGTATCAACGACGTCCGTTGGATCGATCTCTGTGCCAATATCGACCCTTGACCCATTATCTAGAAATGTAGTCGCTCCCGCTGACCCCCTCGTGAATATGACGGCGCGCGGGCCCAAACTAAGGAACGTCGCTACAGCCTCACGTTCGTCTCTGCCATAGAGCAGCACAGCATCCTCCGAACTGAGCTTCACAACACTGGCAGATGCAGCCGCACGCTCCACTCCATACCGGTAGGCTGCCAAGTCCTGGATCAGCCGAGGTCGCGGATTCGGATCAACAACGGTCAGCCCTCGAACTTTAGAGAGCGCATGCACAAGCCTGTCAACTTGACCAGCGTCGCCAAAGGGAAATGAATTGACTGCCACCGCATCCGCTTGCGCCATGGCGGCAGATAAGCGAGTCCCAAAATAGATTCGCCGACGAAAAAGCTGTGGCGGGAAGTAGTAGCTTGGCTCGCCTCGGTCCCGCGTTGATGTTACCACGCCCGTAAAATCGGCGTTCGGTGTCTCGATCAGTGCCACGTGCCGCTCGCGCATGAACCGCCGCAAACGAAAACCTGCCTGATCGTGCCCGATTTTCGCTGCAAGCACCGACACCAGACCAAATTTCGCAAGTCCTACGGCGAGGTTTAGGCCCGCACCCCCGGCGTGCCGCACTGGATTCTCATCCGGCAGGGACACTTCATCCCAAAGTGCATCACCGATTGTTACAACCGTGGTCATAGATCACTGCAGATTGGTATGATTGTAGGCAAGTGTCTTCGGCGCATCCGGCAGCTTCGCACCATGTTCCATAACGATGCTGTCGAGGAGGATGAGAGAGGACAGTTCAAAAAGGTTGCCTCCGAGCTGTTTCGATCCCTGCGACGGAACAGGGAGGACCACATCGGCGATGCCCGCAAGCGTACTTTGCGGCTTATGCGTAAGTACGACCAGCGTCGCGCCCTCACTCTTCGCGATCCGCGCGTAACTCACGCTAACCGGCGTTTCTCCTGAGCCAGACACAAGGATCATAACATCGCCCTTTCTGACCGAGGGAGCCGTCGCCTCACCCACAAAGTGGACTTCCCGCCCGATATGCATGAATCGCATCGCGGCCATTTCTGCCGAAAGGCCGGAACGACCTTGCCCCGAAAAGAAGAGCCGCTTCGTGGTGTCCGCCGTCGCCTCGACTACGGCCTCGAACGCCTTCGGATCGACGCGCTCAAGCAGATCCGCTATTTCGCGTCCCACGGCCAACCAAGATTGGGATGGTGCAGTTTGCTCTTTATCCAACGTGCGATCTCCTCGGGATTGTTTGCTTCAGTTATCGCGCTGCCCACAACCAAAATCTCTGGCTCCACCGCCAAGACGGCGTCCAACGTATTGGGTCCGATGCCGCCCGCGAGCGACACGCGGAAGCCGCGTTTGTGCATTTCTCTCACCGCGTCAATATGGCTCGTGCTATTGTCGCCAGCAAGCCGCGAATCTGACGGGGCGTGCACCGCCACATAGGCGAAGCTTTCTGGAAACGTCAGGCCTGCGGGTATAAGCTCAGCTTTCCCCGATTCTGTGATTGTATCGACGACGACCGTAGTGCCGTATTCTGTCGCAACAACATGAACGGCTTGGTACGTCGCTGGAGAGGCGGACGACAGCACGGTCATGAAAGACGCGCCAGCGCTGAAAACCATCTTGGCCTCGAGCTGCCCGCCGTCTACGGTCTTGGTGTCAGCCATGATCAGGGTGTCGGGACAGAATTCTCGGGCGGTGGCGACCGCCGATAGTCCGAATCGCTTGAGAACCGGTGTTCCGATCTCGACAATATCAGCAAGGCCGCTGAGGCGAGGCAAAAGTGAGAGGTGTTCAGGCTTGTCGAAGGCGATCTGCAACAGCATTTGAAATTACTTTCTCTTAGATTAGCCCAGTGATGGCTCGAAGACGGCCCTGTCATTCGCCAATGATAAAGATCGCGGAGCGCTAAGCCACGCACCGACAATGACTGCAAAGACAACACGCAGCGCAATGGACATTTCTGGGAGCCTAGCCCTTACAGGCGTGCCACTCAACCTCGCCAGCAAAGTGACGATGACTATTTACTCTCTTCGCAGCTTAATTAGGCTCCCCAATGACCGGGCTTGGCCCGAAGCAGACGATTTGACTGATCAATCCATTGGACTGCTTCTGACCCGGAGCAGACATCGTAGCTTTACGAACTTGCCCAAACAGTTTTCCTAATGGAGGTCGTCCGACGAAGTTGATTCCCGACGCACCCCATGCGATTGTCGTCAATGATGAGCAAAGAGGACTCGGTGATGGATGACTCTCGATTTGGCAAAGAAAACTCCCGTGGTTTTTGGGAACCAGCGAAACCCATAACCTATGGTCCGGTGTTCAATTGGCCACCAAACCCAGGTGCCCTTGTGAAGTGGTTATTTGGCTTCCCCGGTTATTTTCTGCCGTGGAATATATTCTACGCCATTGTGGCTATCCTCATTTGGAAATTTCTCACACCGCCATTGGAATCATTCCAAACTTTCTCATTTTACTGGGCAAGCGTAATTCTGCTCCGCAACATCATCCTAGCCATTCTTGTTTATGGCGCGTGGCACATGTGGCTCTACGTTTGGCGCAAGCAGGGCACCACCTTCAAGTACAACAGACAATGGCCGAAAGAAAAATCTGAGATCTTCTTGTTCAACAACCAAACCTACGACAACATGTTTTACACACTCGTCAGCGGCGTTCCTATTTGGACGGCATACGAACTGCTGCTGCTCTGGGCCTATGCCAACAACATCGCACCGATGATCAGCTTTGATGAGCATCCGGTAGGCTTCATCGCTGTTTTTTTTCTTGTACCCTTCATCCACGAAGTGGGGTTCTATTTTGCCCACCGTCTTTTACACGTTCCGGCACTATACAAGGTGGCTCACAAACTCCACCACCGCAACGTCAATCCTGGACCTTGGTCAGGCTTGTCCATGCACCCGATTGAACATCTCATCTATTTCTCGACCATCCTGTTGTTCTTTTTCATTCCGTCGCATCCAATCCACATGATCAACCTTGCATCGCGCCTCGGTGTGGCGCCTGCGCAAGGTCACACGGGTTTCGACAGGATGGTGGTTGGCCATGAAGCCACAATGGACGTTTCATATTATGCCCACTACCTGCATCACAAATACTTCGAGGTGAACTATTCTGACGGCATGGTGCCGCTCGACAAATGGTTCGGCTCATTCCATGACGGCACCCCGGAAGCGGACGAAGCGATGAAGGCGAGAAGGTTGCGTCGCGGAATTTGATTCTTCATGCAGAGGCACAGCTGACATGGTTTGACA
>VFJY01000144.1 GCA_009885825.1 Rhodobiaceae bacterium
CATCGCGAGTTCGTCCGCCTCTTTCTTCGGCATCTTGCGCACCCAGATCGGCGCCAGCGTCAAGTTCTCCAGCACTGTAAGATGCGGAAAGAGATTGAAGTGCTGGAACACCATTCCCACCTCACGCCGCACTTCATCGATCTTCTTGAGGTCATTGGTGAGGGGAATGCCATCGACAACAATGTCGCCCTTCTGGTGTTCTTCCAGCCGATTGATGCAGCGGATGAGCGTGGACTTGCCAGACCCAGACGGCCCGCAAATGACAATGCGCTCGCCCTTGTGAACCGTGAGATTGATATCGCGCAGTACATGAAAATCGCCGTACCACTTGTTCATGCTCGAAATCGCAATGGCAATTTCTGTCGAGGCAGGCGCGGGTTTGTTTTGTTTTTCCGGAACAGCCATGACTACCTCTTGTGACCAGTATTAAGCCTTCGTTCGATGAATTGCGAATAGCGTGACATGCCAAAGCAGAACACCCAGAAAATGAGCGCCGCGCTGAAATAGCCGGTTGGCGCGGTTTGCGGCGAAGCCCACTTTGAATCGGCAAAACCCGCGACCACGATGCCGAGGAGGTCGAACAGGCCAATAACCGCCACCAACGTCGTATCCTTGAACAGGGAGATGAAGCTATTGACTATGCCAGGAATGACGATTTTGAGGGCCTGCGGAAGCACGATGAGACTCATCATGTTCCAATAGGATAATCCCAAGGCCTGCGCTGCTTCAAACTGGCCGCGCGGGATTGCCTGCAACCCCCCGCGCACGACTTCCGCCATATAGGCGGATGCAAAAATTGCAGTTGCAATCAGGGCGCGGGTGAGCTTGTCAAAGTTCACACCCGGAGGCAGGAAAAGCGGCAGCATGACGCTGGCCATGAACAGCACGGTGATGAGCGGCACACCCCGCCAGATTTCAATGAATGAGATGGAAAAATATTTCACGATGGGCATGTTTGAACGTCGGCCAAGAGCCAATAAAATGCCAAGGGGCAATGAGAACACAATGCCCGTGATCGCCACAACAAGGGTCACCAACAGGCCGCCCCATTGCGAAGTTTCCACAGGCTCCAAACCAAAATCAATTTTAAGCAAAAGCATGGCAAGAAAAAGTGCCAGGGCAACAATCAACCACCCCCGAAGAACGGACAGTGCCCCGAGATTGCGGTCAGCCATCAACTGGACGATAGCTAAACCACCGCTTGCAAAAAACAGCAATGTGGCAACGGATTTGCCAACAGACATAACACCGATTGGCGTGGGGACGGTGCCAAAATTCATCAGAAAACTCGCGATCCAAACGACAATGCCAACTCCTGCGAGCACCAAGTTAATGCGCGCCTTCTGAATTCCTTCCTCGATGCCGTAAACTGAAAGTGGCAACAGCGCCGCAGCAATCGCCAGCAGTGCAGCAACACCAGCAAATGTGGATAGTGGAAGGGCAAAATGGCCGCCCGTCAGCAGGATAAATACTATTAAAGGGAATACCACCAACAAAAACAAGGCATTCCATATCTTGTGGGGCGCGGACGGCATCAGCATGGGGACCAATGCAGCACCTCCCACCAGAAAGCAGATGTTTACCCGCCAGCGCTGGTCAATCGGATAAAATCCGTAAATCCACTGCAGGAATTTGGCTTGCACAAAGGGCCAGCATGCACCCACTCCCTCCACCGCACAGGCATCGCGGTTTTCGCCCGTCCACACGGCGCGGAAAAGCGCCCAACCCAGGACATTGGAAAGAACCCAGTAGAGAAACAGGCCAGCAATGATCGTCAGAAGTCCGTTTTTCCAGTTGGGAAACAGATTGGCCAAAACCCAGCCACGCCAGCCCACCAGATTTGCAGGGGCGGCAAGTTTTGGGGCTTCTTCAGTCCTGACATAGGCGACCGCCGGTTCCATATCAGCGTTCCACCAGTTTCATGCGCGAATTGAACCAGTTCATGAAGCTCGACGTAAGCAGACTGAGCGACAGGTAAACCACCATCCAGATTAACACGACTTCAATGGCCTTGCCGGTTTGATTGAGCACCGTGCCACCCATGGCCACCAGATCGGGATAGGCGATGGCCACGGCGAGCGATGAGTTCTTGGTGAGATTGAGATATTGGTTGGCAAGCGGCGGAATGATGATGCGCATGGCTTGCGGCACAGTCACCAGTCGCGTGGTAAGCCCGGCGCGAAGCCCCAGGGCGCTTGCCGCTTCCGTCTGTCCGTGACTTACCGCCTGAATGCCCGCGCGCACAATTTCAGCAATGAACGAAGCGGTATAGACACTGAGCGCGAACAAAAGCGCGATAAATTCCGGAATGATTGTTGCTCCACCCGAGAAATTGAATGCACCGAGTTTTGGCGTGTCCCAACTTACCGGCCACCCGGCGACAAGCAATCCAATTATGGGCAAGAAAATGACCAGGCCGAAGCCGCCCCAGATATATGGAAACGGCTGGCCCGTTGCCATTTGCCGTGCGCGCGCCCAGCGCCGCAAGATGATGGCGCCTACAATTCCGGCGATCAGGCCAACCAGCCCTAACCACGCGCCACTGTCAAAAACCGGCGACGGCATGTTGAGCCCTCGGTTTGACAAATAAAACCCGCCAACATTCAATGCTTGCTTGGGTCCGGGTAGCGGTTTGAGGACTGCGCCATACCAAATAAGAATCTGCAAGAACAGCGGAATATTCCGGATCAGTTCCACATAGACCGTGGCGATCTTGGCTATCAGCCAGTTTTTCGAAAGCCGCATGATGCCGACCAGGAAGCCGATCACGGTTGCCAAGAAAATTCCGAGAACGGCTACCAGAATGGTATTGAGGAATCCAACAATTATTGCAGTGCCGTAACTTGAGCTGCTGGTGTAGGGGATCAGGGATTGCAGAATGTCAAAGCCCGCCGACTTGTACCAGAAATCATAGCCGAAGGTTTTGCCCAGCCGTGCTAGATTGACGCTGGCATTGGCATAGAGTTCATAACCTAGTGCCACTAGGGCCAGGACCATGATGGCCTGCACGGCATAGGACCGTGTGTTGGGATCATTCCAGAAGGAAACCCGTGGCTCCAAGGAACTGCCTTCGGCTGCACTCATGGCGACGTTAACCCTTCCCCTAAACTTCTCCCCCGGCTGTGCGGGGAGGGAGCCCGGTTGCCCCGGACTCCCTCATATCGATCAGCGGATTGGCGGAGCGTATTGCAGGCCGCCCGCATTCCACAAGGCGTTCTTGCCACGGGAGATTTTGAGCGGCGTGCTTTCACCGACGTTGCGCTCGAATATTTCGCCGTAGTTGCCGACCCCCTTGACGATCTGCACCACCCATTCCTCCGAAAGCCCGATGCCGGTGCCAAATCCGGCTGCTGTTCCATCGGCATTCTTGACGCCCAGCAAACGCAGGATCTCGGGATTTGTCGAGGCCTTCATCTCCTCGACGTTCTTTGAGGTGACACCAAGCTCCTCGGCATTCACCAAGGCGTAGTAGGTCCACTTCACCACATTGAACCAGGCATCATCGCCCTGGCGAACGACGGGACCCAGCGGTTCCTTTGAAATTATCTCCGGGAGAACAATATGCTCATCTGGAGTGCCAAACGTCAGCCTGCTTGCGTAAAGGCCGGACTGGTCAGTGGTGAACACATCGCAGCGGCCATCCTGGTAGGCGGCCAAAACCTCCTCGTTCTTTTCGAAGGCCACCACCTTGTATTCCAGGTTGTTGGATTTGAAATAATCGGCAAGGTTCAATTCCGTTGTCGTTCCGGTCTGGGTGCAGACGGCAGCGCCACTCAATTTCAAGGCGCTGTCAACGTTGAGCGACTTCTTCACCATAAAACCCTGGCCGTCATAATACATGATGCCCGCGAACTTGAGGCCAAGCGAGGTGTCGCGCGTCATCGTCCATGTCGAGTTGCGCGACAGGATGTCAATTTCATTGGATTGCAGCGCGGTGAAACGGTCCTTCGCCGTCAGCGGCGTGAACTTCACCTTGGTGGGGTCATTGAAAATCGCGGCTGCAACGGCACGGCAAAAGTCGATGTCCATGCCGGTCCAGTTGTTTTGAGCATCAGGTGCTCCAAAACCTGCCAGTGCAGGATTGACGCCGCATTGGACAAAGCCCTTGGTTTTGACATCATCCAGGGTTCCAGCGGCTGCCGCGGTTGCTGCAAATATTGAGGCTGAAGCCGCAAGCGCCAAGCCTATAATTTTACGTTTCATCTTGTTATCTTCCCTTTGAAATGGGCGGACCGTGTATCATGGCCTTCGCAAAGGCCGCTCACGAGCATCCGCAGTTACTTTATGTGTCGTCTCCCTTGGGGGCATATTATTGTCGATCACCCCTCTTGCCTTAAACAAGCCGGAAACGGCCAAGCGGTCAAGATGTATTGCGACCTACCGGAGAGCGGCAACCAGTTCCTCGACTGTCGCGAAGGTTTGAGCCGGTGGTTTCTGCGGCCTGCCGATCATGACAACCGTCAGATCCAGTTCACGGGCGGCCAAAAGCTTGGCCTCAGTCTGCCCCCCGCCTGCATTCTTGGTGACAAGATGCGTGATTTTGGCATCAGTCAGCAAAACTGTTTCCTGTTCACTGGAAAATGGCGGACGGGTCAAAACGAGTTTCCATTGGGATGGCGGCGCAACAGGTGGCGCTTCAATCATCCGCAAAACGCCGGATAAGTCCGCGCGGGCGATGAACGGCGCGATTTCCTTTCGGCCAATAGTCAAAAGGACACGCGCTGATTTCGGCAGCGCTGCAACCGCCTCCTCCGTGGTTGAAACCTCGATCCATTGATCTCCAGGCGTCGGAACCCAGGGTTTGCGCTCAAATCGCAGATAGGAAATGCCGAGGCGGGCTGCTGCCGCAGAACCATGGCGGGATATCTTCGTGGCAAAGGGATGCGTCGCATCGACCACCGCCTCGAAGTTCCCGCTTAGAAGATAGTCATAGAGCCCCGCCTCCCCACCAAATCCGCCCACACGAAGTTCGCCGTCCGGGAGCCTGGGATTTTGCGTGACACCTGCCAGCGAGGTGACAACAGCATGGCCCGCTTTGATGAGCGCCGTCGCCAGCCCGCGCGCTTCCGCTGTGCCACCGAGCAACAGAATGCGCTTACCGCGCATGGGCGATGATCTTCCCGCCACGGTCCACAATGATGATGTCCGAGGCGATTTCCGAACCCCGCAGTACGCGCATCATCTGCGATTTGGCCTCCTGAGCGACACGCGCCGCAAGATCGGGACCAAGCATTTCCAGTGCCTGCTGGGCCGTATTCGCGCCTTTCACCGCATCGCGGATGCCCTCCGGTGAGAAACCTGCCAGCCATTCAAAATCAACTTGGCTGCGCCCGGAGTGGAGATCCATCGCACCCTGAGCCAGCTTGGTGATCTTGCCAAAGCCGCCGCCAATCGTCACCCGCGCCACCGGGTGCTCGCGCACGTATTTGAGCAGACCGCCGGCAAAATCCCCCATGTCCATCATGGCTTCAAGCGGCAGGCCACAATGGGCCCGCACGGCATCTTCGGATGTGGACCCCGTGCAGCCCGCAATATGCGTGAGGCCCATGGCGCGAGCCACATCAACGCCCCGGTGGATGGAAGCAATCCACGCGGCGCAGGAAAACGGGTGAACGATTCCAGTTGTGCCCAGAATGGAGAGGCCGCCGATGATGCCAAGTCGCGGGTTCCAGGTTTTCAGCGCAATCGCCTCGCCATCGGGAATTGAAATCTCAATCTCCACGTCACTTGCACCAAGTTCGCGCGCAACCTTGCGCATCATTTCGCGCGGCATTGGATTGATCGCGGGTTCACCGACAGCAACTGGCAAACCGGCTTTGGTGACCATGCCTACACCCGCTCCCGCCTTGAAAGTCACGCCCTGCCCTCGCAGCCGCACTGTAGCGACAACTGTGCAGCCATGGGTCACATCAGGATCATCGCCAGCATCCTTGATGATGCCGGCCTGGGCCCAGCCCTCGCCCTTGCCTTCCAGCGACAACGCGAAGCTTGGCGTTTCGCCCTTCGGCAAAGTGATCGAAACAGGGTCAGGAAATTTCCCCGTGAGCAATGCCGTTAAAGCCGCTTTGGTCGCCGCAGCCGCGCATGCGCCTGTCGTCCATCCCCGCCTTAACTCGCCTTCGGGCTTCTCTATTCGCATGCGATCACTGTATAAGGAACTATGAGCCTGGGACCACCTAAATCAGCGCAGGGATTTCACCACGAAGCGGCGAGCGGCTTTGCCCGGCTTGATGCCGAAGCTTTCCCCGTGTTCCACGAAGGCTGGGTGTGGCTGGTGGGGGCTGGCCCCGGCGCACCCGGCCTCATGTCGCTGCTGTGCTATCACGCCATGCAGAATTGCGATGTTGTGGTCTATGATGCGCTGGTGAACCCGGATATTCTGCGCTGGGTGAAATCCGGCGTGGTGCTGGAATATGCCGGCAAGCGCGGCGGCAAGCCTTCGCCTGTCCAGCAGGAAATTTCCTACCGCCTCATTGAATTGGCGCGGGCGGGAAAGCGTGTGCTGCGCCTCAAGGGTGGCGACCCCTTCATGTTTGGCCGGGGCGGCGAGGAAAGCCAATATCTGGCGGAAGCCCAAATTCCATTCCGCATTGTGCCCGGCATCACCGCAGGCGTTGGCGGCCTGGCCTATGCCGGAATTCCCGTCACTCATCGCGACACCAATCATTCTGTTATCTTTCTCACCGGACATGACGCGACGGGAAAAATGCCGGCCAGCGTCAACTGGCAGGCCGTGGCCAAGGCTTCCCCAGTGATCGTAATGTATATGGCTGTCAAGCATTTAGGCGAAATCGCTCAGGCTTTGATAGAAGGCGGCAGGACACCTGATGACCCGGTGACGATTGTCTCAAACGCCTCCCTGCCCCATCAGGTTGTGAACGCTACGGTCCTTGGACAGGCTGGGTCATTTGTCGCGGAAAACGATCCGCCAACGCCCGCCATCGTCGTTGTCGGCCACGCTTCTGACTGGCGCGGCATGCTGGATTGGTATTCGCAGGGCCTGCGGGAGAACCCCATTGGTTAAAGTCTTTGTTGTCGCGGCCCCAGCATCGGGCAGCGGCAAGACCATGTTGACCTTGGGGCTGTTGCGCGCCTTCCGGAACCGGGGCCTCAAAGTTGCCTCCGCCAAGGTTGGCCCCGACCACATCGACCCGCGCTTCCATGAAGTGGCCAGTGGCTGGCCCTGCCTGAACCTCGATCCCTGGGCCATGAAACCGGACCTCATGAGGAGTTTGTTAACTGGTCTTGCCAAGGATTCAGACGTGGTGATCATCGAAGGCGTCATGGGGCTTTTCGACGGCCCGCAGGGTGCGCGAGGTTCCACAGCTGACCTCGCCCAGGAGCTGCGGATTCCCATCATCCTGGTTCTGGATGCGAGTCGTCAGGGCCAATCCATCGCCGCGCTGGCCCAGGGCTTCATCAAGTTTAACACCAAGCTCAAATTCGCCGGTATTATACTGAACCGTGTTGCCAGCGACCGCCATGCGGCGATCCTTGCTTCGGCTCTTGAGCCATTGAAAATCCCGCTGCTCGGCGCTGTGCGGCAGAGCGACTCACTGGCCTGGCCATCGCGGCATCTTGGATTGGTGCAAGCTCAGGAAAATCAACAGCTTGAAGAGTTTATCGAAACTGCTGCATCAACAATCTCACGTGAAACAATTGTTGACAAAGCGGAAATTGAAGAGGCGTGGTTCGAATTAGTTGGCGGGACAGTCCTGCCGCCGCTGGGGCAAAGAATTGCCGTGGCGGAGGATATGGCCTTCAGTTTCGCCTATCCCCACATCCTGCAGAGCTGGAAAAAATCCGGCGCGGAAATTTCCCTGTTTTCACCCTTGAAGGACGAAACGCCACGAGACGACAGCGATGCCGTTTTCCTGCCCGGCGGCTACCCCGAACTTCACGCTGGCCCCCTTGCGCAGAGCCGGAAATTCTTTGGCCATCTTCGCGACACCAAAGCCCTGATCTATGGCGAGTGTGGCGGCTATATGGTTTTGGGCGATGCCCTGATTGATGGCGGCGGCAAATCCCATGCCATGGCAGGCCTGCTACCGGTCACCACGAGCTTTGCGCGGAGAAAATTACACCTTGGTTATCGCCAGCTTAAGCCGCTGGGCGGACCCTGGAGCAAACCGCTGAGGGGCCATGAATACCACTATTCAACTATTGAGAGCGAAGGCAAGGCGGACCGGCTATTCATAGCGCGCGACGCCGCAGGGGAAAGTCTCGGCAACATCGGATTGCGGCGCGGCAATGTCATGGGCTCCTACGCGCACATCATATGCGAGGCCCCATGACGGCGAAGTCTTTCATGCTCATGGGCACGGGTTCCGACGTGGGGAAATCCCTCATCGCCGCTGGTCTCGCCCGCGCCTTCGCCAATCGCGGGCTTAAAGTGATGCCGTTCAAGCCGCAAAACATGTCCAACAATGCGGCGGTGACGGAAGATGGCGGCGAAATAGGCCGCGCCCAGGCACTCCAGGCCCGCGCCGCCAGGCAACCCTCCTCCGTTCACATGAACCCGGTTTTGCTCAAACCGGAAACCAATACGGGCGCCCAGGTGATTGTTCATGGCAAACGCGTTGCCACCATGGCAGCCCGGGAGTTCTTCAAGAACCGCCAGCAGTTCATGCCGGCCATTCTGGAAAGTTACCAAAGACTTGCCCGGGAGGCTGACCTGGTAATTGTTGAGGGGGCAGGCAGCCCGGCGGAGGTAAATCTGCGTGACGGCGACCTGGCCAACATGGGCTTTGCGGAAGCGGCGAATATTCCAGCCTTTCTGGTGGGCGATATTCACCGGGGCGGCGTGATCGCATCCATCATCGGCACCCTCGCCGTGCTCAATGACGAAGACAGGCCCCGCCTGAAAGGCTTCCTGATCAATAAGTTCCATGGGGACAAAAAGCTGTTTGAAAATGGCCGGGCCTATATTGAGGAAAAAACCCGCCTGCCCTGCCTCGGCGTTGTCCCCCATTTCGCCAAGGCGAACAACCTGCCAGCCGAAGATGCCGTCGCCTTGGAAAATTCGCTTGCGGGTCAAGGTGGCGCCTGCAAGGTGGTGGTGCTCCGCCTGCCCCGCATAGCCAACTTTGACGACCTCGATCCCTTGCGGCTGGAACCAGGGATTTCTGTCATTTTCCTCGAAACGGGAAAACCCATTCCAGGAAACGCCGATTTAGTGATCATTCCGGGATCAAAATCCACCATAGCTGATTTAGAGGCCCTCAGAGCCGCAGGCTGGGATATCGATCTTGCGGCGCATGTTCGCCGGGGTGGCCGCGTGTTGGGCCTCTGTGGCGGGTTTCAAATATTGGGACAATTCATTCATGATCCCCAAGGCCTCGAAGGGGCTTCTGGCAGCGTTTCAGGTCTAAATTTGCTAAAAGTTGAAACAACTTTAATGGCCGAAAAGACGCTTAAGCACGTCACTGGCACGCATGTGGCTAGTGGAAAACCCGTCGAAGGCTACGAAATCCACTTGGGAGCGTCACAGGGGCCAGATTGCGCCAGACCTTTCGTAACTATTGCTGGAAAAAATGACGGCGCAACAAGCTCTGATGGCTTAGTGAGCGGCACCTATATCCACGGCTGCTTCACAAACGACAGTTTTCGCCACGCTTACCTGCAATCCCTGGAAACCGAGTCGGGAGGCTTGGTATTTGAAACCCTCGTGGAAACGACCCTTGATGAGTTGGCAGTCCATCTGGAAGAAAATCTTAACCTCGATCAGCTCCTAGAGCTGTCCGGAGACGTATTATGATGTGGGCTGTTGTACTCGCTCTCCTGCTGGAGCGCTTCCTGGGCTATCCTAAGCTGTTGCAAGAAAATATCGGCCATCCCGTCGAATGGATGGGAGCCCTTCTAACGAAGATTGAGGCTTCATTGAATATTGGAGACATTGAACCTCTGCGAGGCAAGCTCCGTGGCGGCGCAGCGTTGCTGTTGCTTCTCGTCACAGTGGCTGTTCCAATTTTTCTTGTTTCGTGGCTTTTGACCCAGTTTGTCTTTGGCTGGGTCATTAACGCTTTGTTAGCCATACCGCTGGTTGCGCAGCATTCCCTCCGGAAGCACGTTAAGGCGGTTTCCAAAGGGTTAAGCAGTTCCCTGGGTGAAGGCAGAAACGCCGTAAGCCGCATCGTGGGGCGCGATCCGGCAAATCTTGATGAATCGGGGGTGGCGCGCGCCGCCCTGGAAAGCCTCGCTGAGAACACGTCGGACGGCATCGTAGCCCCGGTTTTCTGGTATGCCCTTCTGGGCCTTCCTGGCATCGCCATGTATAAAGCCATCAACACGGCGGATTCCATGATCGGGCATAAATCGGAGCGTTATTTGCATTTCGGCTGGGCGGCGGCCCGCCTGGATGATTTGGTTAACCTTCCAGCATCGCGCTTGACGGGTCTTCTGTTCGCGACTACTGCGGCGATCAACGAGCGTGGAATGGGCCTGGCGGCGCTTAATGCGATGTGGCGCGATGCGTCCAGGCATCAGTCACCCAATGCAGGCTGGCCGGAATCGGCCTTTGCGGCAGCGCTTGGCATTAAACTCGGCGGCCCCCGGAGCTATGATGGAGCGCGTGTCGATCTAGCCTGGATGGGCGATGGCCGCGAGGATTTGACACGCCGGGACATAGACATGGGCCTCAGGTTTTTCGGGACCGCGATGACTTTGCTTTTCGGCCTGTGCTTGCTGCTCGCCCTGATTTTTTAAGAAGCAGCGGCAGGCCGGCAGCAATGAAAACCACCTCATCGGCAGCCTGCGCCACCCGCTGATTGGCAAAGCCCTGGAGGTCCCGGAATTCACGGGCCAGAGCATTGTCCGGCACGATGCCAAGACCCACTTCATTTGACACAATCACGACATGGGCTTTCGCCTGGACCAGCACCGCGAGGAATTTTTCAACTTCCGCCAAGACATCCCATTTTTCGTGCATCAGATTGCCGATCCAGATCGTGAGGCAATCAATCAGGATGAACCGCCCCTTGCCATCAATTTCCTTGAGCGTATCCACCACTCTGAGCGGCGCTTCCAAGGTGTTCCAGCCTCCGCCCCGCTGGTCGCGATGAGCGGCAATCCTTTCCTGCATTTCAGCATCAAAGGCCTGGCCCGTGGCGATGTAATATTTCTGGCCCTTGGCCAGGCTTTCCGCATAGCGGCTCTTGCCCGATCTGGCGCCGCCAAGAACCAGCAAAATTGTCATGGCAACGCCTTGGGAATGCGGGCGATGAAATGCCCGCGCATCGCGTCTGGCCACAGGCGAAAGGGAACCTCGCCGGTTTCGCTTTGCCCATGCAGATCAAACCATGCCAGAATGGCTTCGGCCTGGGCCTTCTCCGGCGCATGATGCCCGGTGAAATAGCTGAAGCGCTGGTCATCCTGAAACACCACGCTGCAATGCTGCTTGCAATTCCACAGGCAGGCCTGGGTCTGGATTTTGACATCGCCGCGGCCCGCCTCGGTTAAAACCTCATTCATATGGGCGATCAGGGTTTCACCGCCGGTGCGCCCGTCTTCCGCCGTTTTCTGGTCGGGGGAATAGCGGAAGTTGTGCAGAATATCAAGGAACGCATGGGACTTGTTTTGGTCCTTCAGGGATTGCTAACGTCTGGCAATCCAATGTAGGCAAAGACCCAGCCTGTCAATCCAATCGAAAGCGACATGAAATACAGCCGCATCGCCTTCCTCGCTTCAGAATCGCCCGATGCCCGCAAAGCCCTCGCGCGGCTCAGCAAGCGCTATGGCAAAGCGGATGCCGACAATGCCGATGTCGTCGTGGCCTTGGGCGGCGATGGCCACATGCTGCAAATTCTCCACCGCTTTGTTTCAACCGGAATTCCCATCTATGGCATGAACCGCGGAACCGTTGGGTTCCTGATGAATGATTTCTCCGAAACCAGTTTGATGGAACGCCTGAACGCCGCAGAGCTCACCACCATTCGCCCGCTGCGCATGATCGCCACCGACGAGAATGGCAAATCGCACAAGGGCATCGCCTTCAATGAAGTGTCGCTGCTGCGCCAGCGCTCGCAGGCCGCCAAGCTGCAAATTTCAATCGACAGCAAAGTTCGCCTTGAGGAATTGATCTGCGACGGCTTGCTGCTGTCAACACCCGCCGGCAGCACCGCTTATAATCTATCCGCCCACGGACCAATTTTGCCGGTGAACTCTCCCCTGCTGGCGCTCACGCCGATCAGCGCCTTCCGCCCACGACGCTGGCGGGGAGCCGTGTTGCCGCACAATGCCAAGGTGACGATCGATGTCTTGGAGTGTGAGAAACGTCCCGTCGCCGCGGTCGCCGACCATGTTGAAGTGCGCCATGTCAAGACCGTCGAGATCGCCGAAGACAAAAAGCGCTCGGTGAAAATTCTTTTCGACCCCGGCCACAGCCTGGCCGAGCGTGTGCTGAACGAACAGTTCAAATTTTAGGCTTGCGTCAAGGCGTCGAGGCTTTCCGGCAGGATTTGCCCGCCATCGACAATGATGGTCTGCCCGGTCACATAGCCCGCTTCTTTCGAGGCGAAATAAAGCGCCGCGTGGCCGATGTCGTCAACGGTTCCAAGTTTTTTCAGCGGCACCGAAGCGGCCATTGATTTCTGATAGTCCTCACCCATGCCGATCAGGCCTTCGGTCAGCACGTTGCCGGGCATGACGGCGTTTACGGTTATGCCGTATTTTGCCAACTCGAGGCAGGCGGTACGCATGAAGCCGAGCTGGCCGGCTTTGGAGGCGCCATAATGGGTCCAGCCGGGAAAGCCGGTGACCGGCCCGGTGATGGACGAAGTGATGACGATGCGCCCCTGGTCTGATTTTTTGAGAAAGGGTATCGCCGCCCTCACCGCGTGAAACGTGCCTTTGAGGTTTGTGTCAATCACCTCGTCCCACTGCTCGCCCG
>VFJY01000118.1 GCA_009885825.1 Rhodobiaceae bacterium
CGAGGCGCTGGCCCGGCTTCGCGATCAGGCCGGGTGAGGCGGAAGCGTCCCTACCGCCACGATCCCCCTCGGAACGATTTCGCAAGAACTGCGTCTCAGGTCGTTTCCTCGCCGCACCGAGCCTGCTTAGGACACCTGCAACGATAAGTGAATCGTGATCCGTGGTCGTGCGACGGATCGACTCGGGTGATTTCAAAGCGACGCGAACAGTCGTAAGCGCCGCTGTCATGATCGACCGAGAGGGCATCAGACTGCGCTGGGATGCGTTGGGCTGCAAGCTCGACGAGCGCGGACAGCGGTTGTTCGCCGCCAATGAGGTGCGTGCCGCCGGCCACGGTGCGCTGGTTATCGTGAGCCAGATCACGGGGCTCGCCCGCTCCACCATCAACCGCGGCGAGGACGACCTCGATGAAGGGCCATTGCCCGAGGGCCGCGTGCGCCGCAAGGGTGGGGGGCCAAAGTCCTCGAGCGCGCGCGACCCGACGCTGGTTGCCGATCTGCAGCGCCTCGTCGAGCCGGCGACGATGGGCGATCCGATGCGCCCGCTCAAATGGGTTTCGAAGAGCCCCGCCAAGCTCGCCGAGGCATTGCACGAGGGCGGGCATGAGGTGAGCCCCAACACGGTCGCCAAGCTGCTCGTGACGCAGCTCGAATACTCGCGTCAGTTCAATCGCAAGACACATGAAGGCGCAAGCCATCCCGACCGCGACGGGCAATTCGAGCACATCAACACGAAGGTCGTTGCTGCACAGGCGGCAGGACTGCCCGTGATCTCCGTCGACACCAAGAAGAAGGAGCTGGTCGGCAACTTCAAGAACGGCGGCAGCGATTATCGTCCGAAAGGCGATCCCCATCGCGTCAAGGTGCACGACTTCGAGGACAAGGCGCTCGGCAAGGTCGTTCCCTACGGCGTCTATGATGTGGGCGCCAACGCAGGCTGGGTCAGTCTCGGCATCACGAGCGACACGGCCGAGTTCGCTGTCAACGCAATCCGCACCTGGATCGAGCGCATCGGTCGGCCGCGCTACCCGCACATGCACGAACTCACGATCACCGCCGACTGCGGCGGCTCCAACGGCGCCCGTGTCAGGCTCTGGAAGGTCTCGCTGCAAAAGCTCGCCGACGAAAGCGGGCTCACGCTGCGGGTTCACCACTATCCCCCGGGAACGTCGAAGTGGAATAAAATCGAGCATCGCATGTTCTGCCACATCACGCAGAACTGGCGCGGAAAACCCTTGGAGAGCCGCTTGGCGGTGGTCGAGTTGATCGGCGCCACAAGAACGAAATCCGGCCTGACGATCGAATGCGCCCTCGACGAGCGGACCTACGAGAAGGGCATACGGATCAAGAAGGCTCAGATGAAGCTCCTCGACATCCAAGGCGATGCATTCCATCCTGAATGGAACTACACGATCAAGCCCAGGCGCCCCGAAAACCCGTAGCGGTTATCGTTGCGGGTGTCCTAAGCGCTCTCGTCGGCACTCCGCTTCCGTCGAATTAGGTCTCGGGGTAGCGAGTTGAGTAGAGGTA
>VFJY01000095.1 GCA_009885825.1 Rhodobiaceae bacterium
AAGGATCTGACCCGCGAACAGCAAATCGAACGCATGCGATCGGACTTTGTGGCGAATGCCAGCCATGAACTCAGAACGCCGCTCGCGTCGCTTTCCGGGTTCATCGAAACCCTGCAAGGGGCGGCAAAGGCTGATGACGCGGCGCGCGGCAAGTTTCTCATCCTCATGCAAGGCCAGGCAGAGCGGATGAAGCGGCTTATTGATGACCTTCTCTCCCTTTCGAGGATTGAGATGAATGAGCATTTGCACCCTTCGGGCGTGGTTGATCTGGCCAAAGTGGCGAGCCATGTTTGCGACGTGCTGTCGGGACTGGCCCAAGCCGAAAACATCAAACTGCAGATCAATCTGACTTCGCCCCTGACCGTGGCGGGCGACTGGGATGAACTGGTGCAGGTTTTGCTCAATCTGGTCGAGAATGCCATCAAATATTCGGGCTCCAAGGGCACTGTGACGCTCGAGGGTTCCTCCAAGGGGGGATTTGCATTGCTCTCCATCATTGACCAGGGGCCCGGCATTGCGGAAGAACATATTCCACGGCTAACCGAGCGTTTCTACCGCATCAGCGTGCAGGAAAGCCGGTCGCGGGGCGGCACCGGGCTGGGCCTGGCAATCGTCAAGCATATCCTCAACCGCCATCGCGGCCGCCTGATTGTGACATCGCAGACCGGCGTGGGCAGCAATTTCACCATTCGCCTGCCTTCGAAGTAAAATCATATATAACTCAATATCTTGACTTGTCACAATACTGTAATTAATCCGTTGCATAAGCTTCATGAATGGTTCCTAGGTTCGCGGCCGTTCTGTTCACATGGAGATTGCAGAGATGAATAAAATTCTTTTGACAGTGAGTGCGCTCGCACTTTTTGCCGGACCAGCAATGGCGCGTGAAGAAATCCGCATCGTTGGCTCGTCAACGGTTTATCCTTTCACGACTGCCGTTGCCGAAAACTTCGGCAAGACCTCCGGCATGAAGACACCCGTTGTTGAATCAACCGGCACTGGCGGCGGCCTGAAGCTGTTTTGCGCTGGAGCTGGCGAGGCTCACCCGGACTTCACCAATGCATCGCGCCGCATCAAGAAGAGCGAATTTGAGGATTGCGCCAAGAATGGCGTGACTGACATTGTTGAAATCAAGATCGGCTTTGACGGCTTGACACTTGCCGCTTCCAAGGAAGCCCCAGCGATCAAACTGACCAAGCAGCAGATCTTCATGGCGCTTGCCAGGCAGGTTCCTGACAAGGATGGCAAGCTGGTCGACAACCCCTACAAGATGTGGAGCGATATTGATGCTTCACTGCCGGCGGAAAAGATCGAAGTTTTGGGTCCGCCACCCACCTCGGGCACACGCGATTCATTTGCTGAACTCGCCCTTGAAGTTGGCGCTTCCAAGTTTGAATCGCTCGCAGCCATGAAGAAGGCCGATGTAAAGGCTTATGACGCCGTTTGGAAAGCCGTTCGCGAAGATGGCGCCTATGTTGAAGCTGGCGAGAACGACAATCTCATCGTGCAGAAATTGCAGGCCAACCCAGCCGCGCTCGGCATTTTTGGCTTCTCTTTCCTTGAAGAAAATTCAAGCACCATCAAAGGCCTTGAAATTGACGGCGTCGTTCCAAGCTACGAAACCGTTGCATCCGGCGACTACAAGCTGGCCCGCCCACTCTATGTCTATGCCAAGAAGCAGCATGTCGGCACAATTCCCGGCATGGCTGAATTCGTGGCGGAATATGTTTCAGACAAAGCCATTGGCGCCGATGGCTATCTGTCCGACAAGGGCCTCATCACCCTTCCAGGCGATGCCGCTGAAAAATCACGCGCCATGGCCCTTGCCATGGACGTTCTCAAGGTTGACGGTCTTAAGTAAGGCCTGAACAGACGAGTGGGGCTGGCGTTGCGGATGTACCAATCCAGCCCCATTCGATGACCAATCACCCAAAGAGGTGAATGCCATTAAAACAGGGACGCAAAGCTTATGACCGCCTGGACGCTCTTGATAATCGCGGGATTGACGGTGTCCGGCTTCCTGGTTGGCCGCATGCGCGCCCAAGGCTTGCGCAACGCAGCCGCTGGCGCCCTGCATTCCATGCCCAGCTATCATGGGCTTCTGCTTGCTTCCATGGGCTTTGGCGCATCGGCCATCGCGACACTTGCTGTTTCGCTCAGCGCCGGATCCCAATCAATTGTCATGCCTGCCGCAGCGGCTATCCTCGGGACGGCCGCCATAGCTGGCGTTTACCCGCTCATCACGCCCAAGTTCCGCGCCCGCAATATTTTTGAACAAATCGTCAAGATGGTTTTGCTGGCCAGCTCTGGCATCGCCATTGTCACGACGATTGGCATTGTGTTTTCTGTTTTGCTCGAGACACTGGTTTTCTTTGGAGAAATCTCGCCGATTGAGTTTTTGTTTGGCACCCATTGGGCGCCGACGGCCACGCCTGCTTCCTTTGGCATCCTCCCCTTGCTGGCGGGAACGCTGCTTATCACCTTCATAGCAATTGTGGTGGCCGGGCCGCTCGGGTTGTTCTCCGCCATCTACATGGCGGAATATGCAGACCGGAAAACGCGCGGCATGCTGAAACCTCTGCTGGAAATCCTGGCTGGCGTTCCAACCGTGGTGCTGGGTTTCTTTGCGGCACTCACCGTAGCACCCCTTATCCGCAGAAGCGGCGAAGCTTTGGGGCTGTCGGTTGCCTCGGAATCAGCGCTTGCCGCTGGCCTGGTGATGGGCATGATGATTGTGCCGCTGATTTCATCGCTTGCCGACGACATCATCAATTCCGTTCCGCAATCCCTGCGCGACGGCTCCTATGCGCTGGGGGCCACAAAGTCAGAGACCATCAAGCGGGTGGTTCTGCCAGCAGCGCTGCCGGGAATTGTCTCAGCTTTCATGCTGGCCATTTCGCGCGCTGTCGGCGAGACCATGATTGTGGTCATGGCGGCTGGTCTTGCCGCCAATTTGAGCATCAATCCCCTGGCGGCGGTGACAACCATCACGGTTCAAATCGCCACACTTCTGGTGGGCGACCAGGAGTTTGACTCGGCCAAGACACTTTCAGCGTTCGCGCTTGGCTTCGTGTTGTTCTGCTTCACGCTGGTTTTGAACTACATCGCACTGCGCACCGTTCAGAAGTATCGTGAACAATATGACTGATTTTTCAAAAAAACTGGACCCTGCACTGGTTGCAAAACGTTACGCCAGCGAGCGGCGTTTTCGCGCCTACGGCGCTGTGGCCCTTGCGATTTCCGTATTGTTTCTGGTCTATCTCATCGTTGATATCGCGGTAAAGGCCTGGCCAAGCTTCTTCGAGCATCATATTGTGCTCAAGGTTGAACTTGATCCGGCCAGGATTGACCCCGCCCAGGTTCAGAAGGGCGACTTCAACGGAATTATCAAGGACGGGCTTCGCGCGGCATTCCCGAATGTCACAACTCGGGCAGATTCCAAAAAACTCATGGCCCAACTGTCTACAGGCACTGGCGATGACCTGCGGATTTTGACCGTTGCCAACCCCGCGATGATCGGCACAACAGTCAACGCCAGCGCGTTGCTGTCGGATGATGCCGACCTGTATTTCAAGGGCATGCACGCGCCAACACTTAAGACGCCGGGCCAAACCAATCTGCAGATTGCCAAGGATGGTGAGAATTATCTCTTCACCGGTGATTTATCCCAGTTGGTTGCCGGGCAAATTGTGAGGGCCAATGGCGGGGCGTTCCGTATTACAAGCATGGAGCCGGGCGGGGCAAAGGCGGAGGTTCTGCTTACTCCTGATACGCTGAATTCGCTTGTGGCCGGAAACTGGGACATTCTTTCCTTTGCCGCCATAGAGGTTGATCGGCGCATTGATGACCGGGCGGTGGTTCTGCTTGAAGCCATGCGTGACAAGGGAATTGTGGAAAAACACTTTTCATGGCGCTTTTTTTCGTCAGGCGATTCACGCGAGCCTGAGCTTGCCGGGCTTCGCGGCGCCATTACCGGATCGCTGCTGACCGTGGTCATGACGCTGCTTTTGAGCCTGCCCCTGGGAATTGCGGCCGCCATCTATCTTGAGGAGTTTGCCCCCAAGAACAACTGGACCCAGTTCATCGAGGTCAATATCAACAATCTTGCGGCCGTGCCTTCAATTATATTCGGCCTTCTGGGGCTTGCGGTATTCATCGGGTTCTTTGGCTTGCCACGCTCGGTTCCGCTGGTGGGCGGGCTGGTTCTGGCGCTGCTTGTCCTGCCAACAATCATTATCGCATCACGAGCTGCCTTGAATGCCGTGCCCCCTTCAATCAAGGAAGCCGCCCTGGGTGTCGGGGCGTCGCACCTTCAGGCTATTTTCCACCACGTTTTGCCCTTGGCTGTGCCTGGCATCTTGACCGGGACAATTCTTGGCGTTGCGCGCGCCCTCGGTGAAACAGCGCCACTTCTCATGATCGGCATGGTGGCCTTCATCGTGGATGTGCCCAATGGCTTTAGAGACGCAGCAACTGTTTTGCCGGTTCAGATCTACCTGTGGTCCGATCTGCCGGAGATCGCATTCCAATCGCGCACTGCTGCTGCGATCATCGTTCTTCTTGTCGTGCTTTTTTGTCTCAACGCCATCGCCATCTATCTTCGCAAACGTTTCGAGCGCCGCTGGTAAAGGTTAGCCGTTAGGGAAATTGTCATGGATGCCACCCCACAGAAATTGCCATCAAACCCGATTCCAAGAATACTTGCGGAAAAGGAAACGAAAATTGTCGCCAGGGATGTGAATGTCTATTATGGCGACAAGCATGCGATCAAGCATCTCTCGATAGATATTCCAGATCGGGCCGTATCGGCTTTCATCGGCCCATCGGGATGCGGCAAGTCAACATTCCTGCGCTGCATCAACCGCATGAATGACACTATTCCAAGCGCCAGGGTGACGGGGCAAATCCTGGTTGATGGGAAGGATATCCATGACCGCGATCTTGACGTGGTGCAGCTGCGGGCGCGCGTGGGCATGGTGTTCCAGAAGCCAAACCCGTTTCCCAAGTCCATTTTTGAGAACATCGCCTATGGCCCGCGCATCCATGGCATTGCCAAGTCAAAGGCCGATCTTGAAGAAATCGTCGTCAATAGCTTGAAGAAGGCCGGCCTGTTTGAAGAGGTGAAGGATCGCCTCAGCCATTCCGGCACCAGCCTTTCGGGCGGACAACAACAGCGCCTGTGCATCGCGCGCGCCATCGCGGTGAACCCGGAAATCATCTTGATGGATGAACCCTGTTCTGCGCTTGACCCCATTGCATCAGCGCGCATTGAAGAACTGATTGATGAAATCCGGCAGAATTACTGCATCATTATCGTGACCCACTCCATGCAACAGGCGGCGCGCGTTTCGCAACTCACGGCGTTCTTCCATCTGGGCGATCTGGTGGAAATTGGCGACACGGAAGACATGTTCACCGCGCCCAAAAACAAACGAACGCAAGATTACATAACTGGCCGCTTCGGCTGATTTCTTAAACGGAGAATTTGATGCCTGACCATACCGTCACAGCCTATGATGATGAGCTTGCCAGCCTGAAGCAAATGGTGGCGCAGATGGGCGGGCTTGCCGAAGAGCAATTGGCCAGAGCCATTGATGCCATCGCCAAGCGTGATGTCCGCCTGGCGGATGCCGTGATCGCTGGCGATGAAAGGATCGATGAACTTGAGCGCCAGATCGAGGAGAAGGCCATTGTGACCATCGCCAAGCGCCAGCCGATGGCACAGGATTTGCGTCAGATCATAGTGACAATCCGCATCGCATCGGATCTGGAGCGCATCGGAGACCTGGCAAAGAACACGGCAAAGCGCACCCATGCAATTTCAGGTGAAATGCCACGCAAGTTGGTCACGGGACTGACCCGCATGGGAAAACTGGCGCAGGAGCAGCTGAAAGACGTGCTGGACGCCTATGCGCAGGGCAATGCTGAAAAGGCCATGCAGGTTTGGCGCTCGGACGAGGACATTGACGCGCTGTACAATTCCATCTTCCGCGAATTGCTGACCTACATGATGGAAGACCCCCGCATGATTGGCCCCTGCGCGCATTTGCTGTTTGGCACCAAGAACATGGAGCGCATCGGCGATCACACGACAAATATTGCCGAGAACATCTATTTTCTCGTGCACGGAAAAATGATCACAGAGGAGCGGCCCAAAAAAGATTCCACCAGCACCACCAATTTTCCAAACAAGTGAGAGCTGAAACATGTCTGCTTCGATCCTGGTTGTTGAAGACGAAGAGCCTATCCAGATCCTGCTGAGTTATAACTTCGAGGCTGAGGGCTACCGGGTGCGGGCCACGGCGCAAGGGGAAGATGTTTCCCATCTGGTTGGCGAAGAGCGTCCGGACCTGATTGTGCTGGACTGGATGCTGCCTGGCATATCGGGCATCGAGGTTTGCCGATTGCTGCGAGCGCGGCCAGAAACGCGCGATATTCCCATCATCATGCTGACGGCGCGGGGCGAGGAAACCGAGCGGGTGCGCGGCCTGGCGACGGGCGCCGATGACTATCTGGTCAAGCCCTTCTCGGTGCCAGAACTCCTGGCGCGGGTGCGCACCATATTGCGGCGCGCCAATCCGGATGCGGTTGCTGAGTTATTGAATGCGGGAGACATTGTGCTGGACCGCAAGGCAAGAAGAGTTACGCGCTCCAAACGCGACGTAAATCTATCGCCGACGGAATTCCGCCTGCTGGAACACCTGATGCAGAATCCGGGGCGGGTTTATTCACGCGCCCAACTGCTTGACGCGGTGTGGGGGCGCGACATCTATGTTGATGAGCGCACTGTCGATGTGCATGTGGGCCGCTTGCGCAAATCCCTGCAGCGTGGCCGTGAGACTGACCCCATTCGCACGGTGCGCAGCATGGGCTACGCTTTCGATGAGCGCTTTGGCAAGGCTTCGTAGCTAACCAAACCTTCTTTGCCTGCGATCCTGCATGGGCTGGTAGGCTGCTCTCGCGTGGTATTCGCAGTAGGGCGATTTATCCCGCGGGGAGTGGCCGCAGAAACAGAAATCTTCCGCGCCAGGATCGCCTATCGGCCATTTGCAGGTTTTGTCTGAGAGATGAAGGATGGTCACGCGCCCGCCCTTTGGCAGATCGACCAAACGCAGGGGCTGGGGTTCTGGCAAAGTGATTTGCCGTTGCAGGGGCTCGACCCTTGCAAAAGTTTTCAGCGCGGTGTTGCCAGCGCTTGGCATTGAGGGTGAGCTTGCTGGCCTGCCGGGATGGCTGGGTTCGCGGGTCTTGCGTGGGGCACGGGGCTCCGATGAACGTGACTGTGTAATCCGGCCTGAAAGGTTCAGGCGGTGTACTTTGCCAATCACCGCGTTGCGGGTCACGCCCATGCCAAGCTTGGCGGCGATTTGGCTGGCGCTATGGCCTTCGGTCCACAGTTTCTTGAGTAGCTCAACGCGTTCATCGGTCCAGGGCATTTTTTCGGTACTCATGACAATTGGCTGCATATCGTTCATTGTGAATCCCCCATCATTCGCCAAAACATAGTTCTGGCGTTTTTCCTCTAAACCTGACTCTGAAACGCTACCTGTCGTAGCTCCGATGAGCGGACACTACTATACGCGGTGACTCAACATCAAGAATCTTGCCCTGCGAATTAAATGTTTTCCCCAGTTAATCGCGTTGGTATCTGCTTAAAAAACCCTTACCAACATCATGAATCCGATTGAATCAGAGGTCCATGCGCTGTTTTGACTCAGGTGCAGTTTTCGCGCCGAGGCGCCGCGATTGACCCCGTGCAATCATGCACTTATAGTGAATCCAAGCCCCTTGCGCCGTTCCCAAAGCGGCGCATTTTGCTTTGAATTCAAGGGTTCTACGCCGATGATCGCTGCAGTGTTGCCAACTTACAACCGTTCCAAATTAAATTTTGAGCGCGGTGAGGGGGTGCGGGTTTTCACACCAGAGGGCGACGCCTACCTAGACTTTGGCGCAGGCGTTGCGGTGACCAGTTGTGGACACTCGCATCCACACTTGGTTGCGGCCTTGACTGAGCAAGCGCAAAAAATCTGGCACACATCCAACATTTATCAAATGCCGGGCCAGGAGAAGCTGGCTTTCCGTCTTATTGAAAAGACTTTTGCCGATACGGTGTTCTTCACCAACTCGGGGGCAGAAGCGCTTGAGTGCTCCATCAAGATGGCGCGGAAATATCATGCAGTGATTGGCCAGCCTGAACGCTTTCGCATCATTACATTCGAAGGCGCCTTTCATGGCCGGACGCTTGCAACCATAGCGGCAGGTGGACAGGCCAAATATCTGGAAGGCTTCGGCCCCAAAGTTGAAGGCTTCGACCAGGTGCCTTTCGGTGACCATGACGCCTTGAAGGCTGCCATTGGACCAGAGACAGCCGGCATATTGATTGAGCCCATCCAGGGTGAAGGTGGCGTTCGGCCCGTGCCGCCACAATGCCTGAGGGGTTTGCGTGAGCTTTGCGATGCGAATGGCATTTTGCTTCTCCTCGATGAAGTTCAATGCGGGATTGGCCGCACGGGAAAATTGTTCGCCCATGAATGGGCTGGCATCACGCCAGACATCATGGCAATTGCCAAGGGCATTGGCGGTGGATTTCCGTTGGGCGCTTGTCTTGCAACCGAAAACGCGGCGCAAGGCATGACTGCTGGCACCCATGGTTCTACCTTTGGCGGCAATCCACTAGCGACAGCTGTCGGCAACGCCGTGCTGGACGTTGTTTTGGCCGATGGTTTTCTCGACAACGTGCTGCAGCGCTCACTTAACCTTAAGCAAAAACTGGCGCAACTCAAGGACAGCTATCCCGCTGTCATTGAAGATATCAGAGGTCAGGGCCTGATGATGGGCATCAAATGCAGAGTTCCCAACACAGAGTTTCAAACTGCGGCGCTGGACCACAAGCTTCTGACGATTGCGGCAGGCGACAATGTTGTCCGCTTGCTGCCGCCGCTCGTTGTGACTGATTCAGATATTGCTGAAGCTGTCAGCAAGCTCGAGATGACCTGCCGCGCGCTGCAAGCCCAGAAAGCCGTGGCCTAAAATGCCTCCGCAGCATTTTCTCGATCTCTCGGAGTTTGAAGGAGCAACGCTCAGGAACATCCTGAATTCGGCCAAGGCCATGAAAGGCGCGCGCGCCGGGCAATCGCGGGGAGCGCGCGAGCTGCATGCGCCGCTCAATGGAAAAATAGTGGCCCTCATTTTTCAGCGGCCATCGACGCGCACGCGGGTTTCCTTCGAAGTTGGCATCCGTCAGCTGGGCGGCGAGACGCTGCTGGTTTCGGCCAGCGACATGCAGATCGGCCGGGGCGAAACAATCGCCGATACGGCGCGCGTTCTTTCGCGCTTTGTTGACGCCATCATGATCCGCGCCCAGCACCATGATGACCTTCTGGAATTGGCGCAGCATGCCACGGTTCCGGTGATCAATGGCCTGACCGACAAATCACACCCGTGCCAGATCATGGCGGATATCCTGACGCTTGAAGAGCATGTGGGGCCGCTGGCCGAGCAGACGATCGCCTGGGTGGGCGATGGCAACAACGTCGCCACTTCATTTGTTCACGCGGTCACCAGGATGGGCGGGAAATTGCGCCTGGCCTGTCCGCAATCGCTCGGTGTCAGCCCCAGCGTGCTGCAATGGGCGCGCGTCAACGGGGCGGATATCACGGTCACTTCATCAGCCGAGGTCGCGGTGAATGGCGCGTCCTGCGTGGTGACCGACGCCTGGGTTTCCATGCATGACAGGGATGCCGCCAATCGCCATAACCTATTGAAGCCATTTCAGGTGAACGCCGCGCTGATGAAGCGCGCGGCGCGCGATGCCATCTTCATGCACTGCCTGCCGGCGCATAGGGGCGAGGAAGTCACCGCCGAGGTGATGGACGGTCCGCAGTCCGTGGTGTTTGACGAGGCGGAAAACCGCCTGCACGCGCAGAAGGCCATATTGCTCCATTGCTTTGGCCTGAAATGACAGAGCCACACGACACAGTCATGCCCTTTGAGGTCCGGCCTCTCGGGGTTCGCGGGCGCATCGTCAAGCTTGGCGCGGTGATCGACGATATCGTTCGCGCGCATGACTATCCCGCCGCTGTGTCGGCGCTGCTGGCGGAAGCCGTGGCCTTGACCGCGATGCTCGGCGCCATTCTGAAATTTGACGGCAAGTTTATCCTGCAGACCAAGACCGATGGGCCCGTCGATTTGATCGTGGCGGACTTCGCGTCGCCCAATGGCGTTCGCGGCTATGCGCGGTTCAACCGGGAAAGACTGGCCGCGCTTGCCAGCCCGAGGCAACAGGATCTGCTGGGCAGGGGCTATCTGGCCATGACTGTCGACCAGGGTTCGGACATGGAACGCTATCAGGGCATTGTTCCGCTCGACAACTCGACTCTCGCCGACGCGGCGGATGCCTATTTCCGCCAATCCGAACAGATCCCGACGCGGCTGCGGCTGGTTTCGGGCCCGCTTCTGGCGCGGGGCGAGAAATCCACCCACTGGCGCGCCGGCGCCATCATGGTGCAGCATCTGCCAAGCGAGGGCGGCGCCAGCTCGATCGCGTTTTCCTCAGGCGATGCGCCGGAAGGCGCGGAAGAAGAGGTGCGCGAAGATGACAACTGGGTCAGGGCAAAGCTTCTGCTTGATACGGTTGAGGATCACGAGCTGCTTGACCCGACGCTGTCGGCGGAAGACTTGCTGTACCGCCTGTATCACGAGGATGGCGTGACGGCTTATCCGGCTTCGCCACTCGTGCGCCATTGCACATGCTCGGCGGAGAACGTCGAAACCATGCTGCGGAATTTTTCGGAAGCCGACCGCAATGACATGATTGAGAACGGCGAGATCAAGGTGACGTGCGAGTTTTGCTCCAGCGAATACCGCTTCAAGCCGGAGGCGCTTGCGTAGCTAGCCGCAATGCCGCAGCAGCCTTGCCATGAAGGCTTCGCATTTCCGGAGTTCGGACTTGTCGATGTATTCATCGGGCTTGTGGGCCTGTTCGATGGAGCCGGGGCCCACGATGATGGCGGGGATGCCGATTTGCTGGAAGAGGCCCGCTTCGGTGCAATAGGAAACCGCGTGGGCGCCGTTGGCGCCAGCGAGATGGAGCGCCAGGTGCTCGGCGGGCGAGTCCATCTCAGGAGCGAGGCCGGGAACCACATTGGTCTGGCGATTTTGAATGCCCGCGCCTGAGGCGATTTTCCTCATCGCCGGCTCAAGGCTTGCCGCAAACTTTTCAAAGCGCGCCGGAACCACGGCGGGATCAGCCGTTGGCAACAGCCGGGTTTCCCACTGGAACGAACATTTGCGCGGAATGATATTTTTGGCGGTGCCGCCCTCAATGACGCCCACATGAATTGTCGAATAAGGCGGATTGAACCTGCCCGTCGCATCGCCTTCATCCGTCAGGTCTTCGCGGATGCGGTTGATTTCGCCCAAAAGCTCGCCCGCGACCATGATGGCGTTCACCCCTTGATCAGTCAGGCTTGAGTGCGCCTCATGGCCCAGCACCTCGGTTGAAAATGTCAAGGCGCTCTTGTGGGCATTGACCACTTTCATCGATGTTGGCTCGCCAACGATCACCATTTTGGGTTTTTTCATGTGATCCCTGATGTGGGCCACCAGGGGCCTGACACCCTTGCAGCCCACCTCCTCATCGCAGGAGAGCGCCAAATGAATTGGCGTTTTCAAATTGGCGGCCTTGAACTCCGGCGCGAGCGCCAGGGCAACCGCCAGAAACCCTTTCATGTCGCAAGCGCCACGGCCATAGAGCCTGCCGCCCCGGTCGGTGAGCTCAAAAGGATTGCTGGCCCAATCCTGGCCATCGACGGGCACAACATCTGTGTGGCCAGACAGGACAATGCCGCCTGCGGTGTCGGGGCCTATGGTTGCAAACAGGTTGGTTTTCCTGCCCGCCTCATAGTCAACCCGGAAATGCGGGATGCCCCAGCCATCGAGATAGGCCTCGACAAACTCGATCAGCGGAATATTGCCGTCGCGGCTCGTGGTGTCGAAGCGTACAAGCTTTTCCAGCATCTGCGGGATTGAATAAATCTGTCCGCCCATGATCAGTTCACGCTATGCCTGTCATGGGGGCTGTCGAGCGAAAAGGCGGGGATGGCAACTTCGAATTTTTCGCCCGTCGGGGTGCGCATGGCATAGCTTCCCACCATGAAACCATTGGGGGTGGAGAGCGGGCATCCGGACGTATACTGAAAATTTTCGCCCGGCTTCAGTGTTGGCTGCTCGCCCACCACGCCATCGCCGCGGACCTCCTGAACCCTGCCGAACGCATCGGTTATTTTCCAGTAGCGGGAACGCAGGGTCACGGTTTCGCTGCCGCGATTTTCAACCGTGATGGTGTAGGCCCAAACGTATTTCTCCTCCTCCGGCTTGGATTGCCCTTCGAGGAAATGGGGCTTCACATGGACGTGAATATTGCGGGTAACGCTGCTATACATGACAGCCAGTGTAGAGGTTTGCGCGCAGTTTTCCACTGCCTCGCGCCACCCCCTTGCGAAATATGCCAAAAAACCGCCAATAGGCCCATGACAAGCACACTCAATCCACCCCAGGGCATACTTCCGGCCCGCATTATCGCAGACTATTGCGCCCGAGGACTGATCAAGTCCGAACGGGCGCTTGATGATGACCAGGTGCAGCCCGCGAGCCTTGACCTCAGGCTCGGGAAATGGGCTTACCGCGTGCGGGCTTCATTTTTGCCGGGGCCCAAATCGACCGTGGCGCAGAGATTGGAAACGCTTGGCCTGCACAGGATCGATCTTACCGATGGCGCCGTCCTTGAGACGAGTTGTGTCTACATTGTGCCGCTGTTGGAATCATTGAAGCTTCCGAAAGGCGTGTCGGCTGCGGCCAATCCCAAAAGCTCAACTGGCCGGCTGGATATTTTCACCCGGGTCATCGCGGACCATGCGCAAGAATTTGACAAGGTGCCGGAAGCCTATGAGGGGCCGCTTTATGCGGAAATCTCGCCTCGCACTTTTTCCATATTGGCGCGCACGGGATCGCGGCTTTCGCAAATCAGGTTTCGCGCCGGAGCCCCCATGGCTTCCGACCAGATCATCCGCGATCTGCATGCCAAGGAGAGCCTGATCGCCGATGGCGCCGTCAACATCGACAATGGCCTGGCGCTCACCATCGATTTATCAGGCACCGACAAGGACAATCCCATTGGCTTTCGCGCCAAGCGCCATTCAGGGCTGGTTGATGTCGACAGGAAGGCCGGCCTTGAGGCTTCGGATTTCTGGGAGCCCATCTGGCAACGGGGTTCGCTGGTCCTGGATCCTGACCAATTTTATATCCTGGCTTCCAAGGAAGCGGTCAGGGTTCCACCGACGCACGCCGCAGAAATGGTTCCCTTCAATCCGCTGGTGGGCGAATTCCGGGTGCACTACGCCGGATTCTTTGATCCGGGATTTGGCCACCAATCGGGCCATGGCGAGGGGGCGCGCGCCGTGCTCGAAGTGCGCTCCCACGAAGTGCCATTTATTCTGGAAGACGGGCAGATCATCGGGCGGCTGGTCTATGAGCCGCTGACCGAAGTGCCGTCACAGGTTTACGGCCAGGGCATTGGCTCAAATTATCAGCGGCAGGGCCTGAAACTTTCAAAGCATTTCAGGCCCTACGATTTGAGCAAGCGGTGAGGACTTTACGAAACGCGGGTTGCGGACTAGCATTCATCTCACGCGGGCGTAGTTCAATGGCAGAACGGCAGCTTCCCAAGCTGCATACGAGGGTTCGATTCCCTTCGCCCGCTCCATCATGGACATGACAGATCGCCTTCTTCGCAGTCAAGATATTGAGACAGCCTGCGTGTCTGGCCCGTAGTGAGTTCGGTGAGGCAATTGGCGACGATCATTGGATTGATTGATCCGCCTTTCGTGCCTGATCCGTGAAATTCACACATCTTGTCACGGTAGTGAATCCATGCGCGTTCCGCCGCTTTCAGGAGCGGTTTTTGCCCGGGATCAAGCCGGGAAAGAAGCTTATCGTAGACGGCGTTCAACTCTTCATCGACTTTTTTCAATTCTGATGCCGCGCATGTGTTCACGCCCGACTGGGTGGAGTGATCAGCGCATTCCCCCTCGGCCATGGCGCCAAGGCCCTGAAAAATGAAGATCAGGCCAGCGGCCAACAGGATACACGGGCCACGCATATTCATTCCTTTCTCCAGAGCTACGGCAAATCACCCAGCTGCCGCAGCACCAGTGAATGAAAGTGATGCAGGCCGTGCTCGGAGTTGAAGCTCCTGTCCCTGTCCACCATCAGGCGGCCCTGCTTGTAGCCTCTTGAATGCAAGCCGCGCTGGACGCTTTCAACCAGGCCAATGTCCTCGGGTTGAAGCGTGCCATCGACATAGTGAATGGCTTGCCGCTCGCATTCAGATGGATTTGCTTCGAGAAAGAAAAAGTCGAAATGCTCAAGTGTTGTTTCCGGCCCCGTCGGCATCATGTGCAGGACGGTGATGTTGGTTGGGCCGGGAAACACATTGAACGTCGCATTCGGCCACAGCCACCAGGCGGCAAAGTCCCGCGTCAGGCCTTCTGAAAACCGATAGGCCGCATTGTCCGGCCTTCCCGGCGGCGAAATATGGCTTGAATAGATGCCGTAGGTCTTGGTGCGGTAGTTCTCAATATCAACGAGATCAACAAAGGCTGGATGGGCCACCGAGCAGTGGTAGCATTCCAGAAAATTTTCAACGACGGTCTTCCAGTTGGCCTTGATTTCATAACTGAGGCGATGGGCAAATTTAAGCTCCGGCACATTGCCGCAGAATCCATTGATGTCGTCGGCAAGCGAGCCCGTGGCGCCTGCCAGGGGCGCCGCCGCCAGATCAAGGTTGACGAAGACAAAACCGCCATGTTCTTCGAGCCTGACCGGCTTCAGGGCGAATTCTTCCCGGGCGAAGCCCTCGACTTTCTTCTGGCCAACGGCCGTTCGCAATCCACCATCCATATGATAGGTCCAGGCGTGGTAGGGGCACGTGATGACATTGGCCTTGCCACAACCTTTGAGAAGCTCATGGGCCCGGTGGGAGCACACATTGTAGAAGGCGCGCAGCACGCCATCGTGACCCCGCGTCACGGCTATGTTTTGGTCCGCGACCATGCATGTCGCAAAGGCGCCTGCTTCGGCCACCTGGCCCGCATGGCAGGCGTAGTTCCATGATTTGAAGAATATGGCTTCCCTCTCGCGCGCATAGATTTCCGGATCAATGTAGTAATGCGCGGGAAGCGTGTAGGATTTTTCCGGATCGCTGCTGAATTTGCCGGTATCACAGATGTGGCGCGGGATGACATTCATGGAGCAGGTTTCCTCCGGGATCTTTGCGCGAAAGCTGCCACAACTGAATTTTCAGTACAATCCTCCATTTGGAGACCTTCGTTTCTGAAGTTTTGACAGGCCGTGCTCGGTTTTGTTCCATGTATGGGGCGAAAAAATGAATTGCCACAGGGCAAACCAGGCGGCAGCTGACATGAGGAGCCAGTAGAAAGGCATGGTGGCGAGCGTGTACCACCAACCTGTCATGCCTTGACGCCGCAGGGCCTCGTTTGCCGCAATCATTGCGACACCATAGCCAAGCACAAACACAGCCAAATTCAATCCACCCAGCGCAATAAGCAGCGGTGATGCGTCAGGCGATGGATGAGGCAGGATTGTGAACTGTGCGATCGTCAGCAGCAGGAGCAAGGGATGGAAAAGGGCGGAAACAAAAATTCCGGCCGTGCAGGATTGCAGGACCCAGAAACCAATCAATCCCAATTCCCTGGTTATCATGACGGGATCACGCATGTGAACCAACCAGGTTTGCATGAAACCTTTAAGCCATCTTGCCCGCTGGCGAAACCAGTTGGGATATTGGGTGCTGGCCTCTTCATAAGTGAGGCTTTCAATAACGCCGGTGCGATAGCCGGCACGCGCCAGGCGGAGACCCATATCTGCGTCCTCCGTCACGTTGTAGGGATCCCAGCCACCGATCTTGAGCAAAACATCTGTTCGAAAATGATTTGATGTTCCGCCCAGCGGCAGGGGCAAGCCATGGCTCGCCAATGCCGGCAAAATCAGGCCGAACAAGGTTGCATACTCTGCAGTGAACTGCTGCGTTAACCAGTTTTCATTAGCGTTGAAGAACGCCAGTTTGGCCTGCAGACAAGCCAGATTGCCTTGGCCGCTCGAAAATTTCCTGGCTGAAGCGCGCAGTTGGTTGGGCTCCGGGATGTCTTCGGCGTTATATATCGTGAGCAGGCTGCCACGGGCAAACTGGAGCGCGTAGTTCAGGGCGCGCGGCTTGGTTTGCGGCACTCCGGGCGGCACAATGATTGTTTCAAAGTGGGCAGGCAGTTTGTAACTGCTCAAAGCCCGGCGCATTGCCAGATCAGTTTCCTCAACAATTATTTTTATGTCGAGTTTGCTGGTGGGGTAGTTCCGGCCTTATGTATCAAACGCACCAAGATCATTTCCCAGTCCTAGCATACAATGAGGCATGGCGGAATCCTTCATTCACAAAAACCTTGCCGACAAGCGCAAGCAGATCATGGCCCACATTGGCAGCCTTGAAGCCGACCTGGAGCAAGCGCGGCGTGACCTTTCAGCCATCATAGCCACAGAGCGTGTGTTTCAGGCCCGTGGCCCCGATGTGACGGCCTACATGAACCTGTCCTACCTGTTCCCCCGCCATGAGCTTCCAAGGCTTGCCAGAGAGGCCCTTGCCACCAAGCCAGACGGCGCATCAGCACAGTTGAGATTGCCGCCCATGTGATTGCGGCAAAGGGGCTGGACACAAAGGACCGCTATTTGAGGAAAGCCATCACCTACAAGCTCATTCAGATCATGAGGGCTTGGCACAAGGTGAGGAAGATTGAACGACTGGGGAAAGTGGGAACGGCGTTGGTGTGGCGGCTGGTTAGCCTTGCAAGCACTCTAAAATAACAGCGCGGTGCATATCCGGTAATAGTGGAATTGGCGGCTCTAGCGCTTGCTGGATTTTTGCCTTTAGTGCGGCACTTATTAGCCCGCGATTATTATTTGCAGCGTCAACTAACTCTTTTGGGGAAGAACCTTTGACGGCTGACAAATCAAGAAAACAGTTTTTCGTAATTGCTGCTGGATGATCGGCATGTGCAATTGCCAATTGCCCAAGTCCATGAAATGCAGCTTTGGTGTTGAACCAAAGGAACCAATTTCGATTGTGGCAGATACAGAGGGCTATCTTATCGTGCGGTGGGGTTATCCATCGGCAATGATATACGTAAACACTGCCTCGCACTAAAGCTGTCACAGCACCCCGTACGCCGAATCCATTTTGGCCATTTCGGCGATTTCAGCTTTGTGCGGATTATCGTCATCAATAAAGTCCGCGTAATCCATCGCGCGATTTGGCTCTGCGGAAGCCCATGATTTTTCATGATGGGTCATAGTTGATAATTCAGCAGCAGATTTGCTGGTGCAAAAATGTATCGCCTCTTTCAAACAATCAATATCCGTTTGAGACAATAGCGCCATGTTTGGCCCTCGTTTCCCCTTAAACAATCTTGCCCATTTTTGGGTTCGATCAATGGAAACGGCATCATCCAAATCCTGTGGCTTTTCGACCCAGTCCCATTTGCCGTCTAAAAAGTTCTTTATGGTGGAGGGTACGGGGCCTCTCGGCATGGCGATATAGGTGTCGGCTAAAATGGGCCTTCCAAATCTGTTGAAGTGCCATTTTTCAGCGTAAAAACAAACTTTGGCGACGTAAAATGGGGTAAGCCCCGGACTCTCATTGGCAATAAATGCCAATGTTTCAATAGCTTTGGCCTCGCTAAAGGCGAATTTCAGAGTCTTAGCCACTTTTCCCAATATAAAGCTCATCTCCAGACAGCCCATTGGGGCCGATTGCGGAACAATAAGTAAACACTAAATAGACTCGACTGGTAAACAAATCAACCTTTGTCAAGATATATTCTTAATTGTTGCTTTGCTGCCAGCATCCCAACGCAAACCAGCAACCCCCACCTCACAGCCCGCCCCTTCCTGCGCTTGATACATAAGGCCGGAAATCTCGCTGTGCGACCATTTCCTGAATTGACGAAAGCAGCGGATCAACAGCCATCGTGTAGAGAATGTTCACACAAAACGTGGCAATTGCCACGCCAATGAGAAACAGCAGACAAGTTGTAACGCGCGATCCAAATTTGGCTTCAAACTTGTCTAAGAACCCAGCGAATCCAAAGTCCATCATGAATCTTCGCCCTCCTTCCGAGAATGCACGGAAGATTGCCGCAAAAAACGCAACAAGTGGAGTCATATCCTTGATAAGTTGTCTCACGGCTTACCGCCCGCGCCTTGGTGCGTTTGATACATAAGGCCGGGTAGTTCAATCTAAAAAGTGCGCGCAGCAGCTGCGCGAGCACCGCGGTTTCGCGGAATACCGGCACCAGCACAGTGTATACTGGCAGATTTGGTTCGCTCAGAATTTTTCCAGCCGGCACCCTCGATCTTGGTTCGGGCAGCAAGCAGAATAGGCGCAGGGCAATGACAGACAGGAAGAATATTCCAACTGCTGCGTTAATTGCAAGGAAGCAAAAACCCATTGGCAAGAAAACGAAGCCGACGAGGATGCATGCAATGAATAGCAAGGCCGTCAGGATTTGCAAAATCGTAACGCGATATTTTGCCGATAACTGGGGACTTGTTTCGAACAACTCATTGGTTGCCTTGCGCAGGAGGGCGCGGCCCCACAATTTCCGCGCCGCCCAGTGAAAGTCCGCCAGCGCAACTTTTGCCACAAGTTTGAGTTTATGTTGGCTTGCATAAGCTGCGCCTCGCGACCCACAACTTGCGTAAAGCACAAGGCTTGGCATCCAGGCAACCGGGATCACCAAAGTTTGAAGTGTCTTTTCAATTTCCCGGTAGGGCACACGCTGCATCACCTCAATCAGCAGGGAGCGAGACAGCGTTGCCTGATCATCGGGACTGACGTTTATTAACGGGTGAATCGCTTCATAGACGCTCGAAATTTGCGACTCAGACGTGCTATGCTGTGGTAAGAACTCTGTACTCACCGATTGCGCCCTGGATGGAACATGCCCTCTCCGTTATTTTTATTAAACGTGTTTATGCGCAAGTCCACTACTTTGTCGGCATCGGTTATGCTGCTAATCACTTTCACATGGCTTGCGTCATCATCGGCTAACGCACAAACAACGGCGCCCGAAACATTGCCGCTGTTTCGGCATGTCGACGAAACCGCCAAAAACCCTGTCAATTTGCCGACGGGCAGTGTTCGTCTATTGACGGACGAAAATTTTCCACCCTTCAGTTACGGGGCGCCGGAGGGGAAGTATTCTGGTCTCTCCGTTGAGCTTGCAATTGCTGCTTGCTCAGTATTGAAGCTCGACTGTGTTGTCGTTGCAAGACCCTTCGGCGAACTTCTGCCCGCACTTGTCGCCAACGAAGGAGACGTGATTGTTTCGGGTTTGAAGATTGATGAAAATGTCCTGAAAAAAACCGCGATGACCCGGCCCTATTTCTGGTCGCTTGGCCGCTTCGCAGTTAAACACGGCAGCCAGCTGCGCAGCAGCGACCTTCGTAGCCTGGCTGGCAAGCGCATTGGGTTTGTGGCCAAGACAAGCCATGGGGCCTGGTTGGAGAAGTACTATTCACGCTCGACGCTTGCTGCTTTTCCAGCAGAAGCGGAAATGTTTGCGGCCTTGAGCGCCGGCACGGTCGATGCGGTTTTTGGCGACGACCTGAAGTTGATCTATTGGCTCGCTGGCAGCGCGTCCAATGGCTGCTGCCTGACATTGGGTGGCGCCTATGTGGACCGCAATTTTTTCAGCCGTAACCTGGCATTTCTGGCAAGGCGGGGAGATCAGAATCTGGTGCAAGCATTTGATTATGCGCTGGATCTGTTGCAGGAGAAGGGCACCGCATCTGAGATTTATGCGCGTTACCTGCCAAATGGGTTGTGGTGAGCGATTTCTCGGGCTGAGGAACCTATTGCTTCTTCGAGGTTTGTCATCTTGTATTGGATCAATTTCCGATCAAGACCCGTCAGTATGTCTTCTATCAATGCTGGTCCGTGAAAGACCAGTGCGGAGTAAATCTGGAGCAGCGCGGCGCCCGCACAGATTTTTCCCCAGGCCTGTTCAGTGTTTGAAATTCCGCCAACACCGATCAGAGGAATTTTTCCTTCCGTTATCACGTAAAAGCGCGCGAGCTGACTCGTTGAAAGCTCGAACAGGGGCTGGCCAGATAGCCCCCCTTGCTCCCGCGCATGCCGTGAACGCAGGGGGGGCCTCGAGATTGTGGTGTTGGAAATGACCACGCCGTCAATTTCAGCGTCCAAACAGCAATCAGCAATGGTTTTCATCTCAAACGGATCAAGATCAGGCGCGATTTTAAGAAGCATTGGCACGTGGCGGTCTTGACGCCGGCGAGTGTCGTTCAAGCGTTGCAGCAAGGGGCGGAGTTCATCGGCGGCCTGAAGCTTGCGCAGGCCCGGCGTGTTGGGTGATGAGATGTTGACGGTGAAGTAACTGGCGACACCGGAAAAGGCGTTGATGCCTGCCACATAATCGGCGGCACGGTCGCTCGTGTCCTTGTTGGCGCCGAGGTTCACGCCGATGATTCCGGATCGGTGCCGGCGGGCGCGCAACCTTTCGAGGGCCGCTGCATGACCCTCATTGTTGAAGCCCATGCGGTTGATGATGGCCTGATCCTTGGTGAGGCGAAACAGGCGTGGCTGCGGATTTCCCGTTTGGGGCTTTGGCGTGATTGATCCCACCTCCACAAAGCCGAAACCCTGTGCCAACATGGCGTCGGGAACCTCGGCATTTTTGTCGAAGCCTGCGGCCAAGCCCAAAGGATTTTCAAATTTGAGGCCGAAACGGGAGATGGGAATCCGAGGCTGCGATGGCAGGGCTCCTGCCAGTCCGGCTTTTAAAGTTTTAATTGTGAGGCTATGGGCCAATTCTGCATCGAGTCGGTGAAGCAATGGCTTGGCCAGATTGAAACCGAATTTGGCAAGGCTCATTCAGCCAGGCTTTCGGGAAACTGGTGCTTGCCACCTACCAGGGGAAGGGCCACCGCCTCTTTAACCGCCGAGAGTGGAAGTGGGCCATAGATGTGGGGAAACAAGGCCTCGCCGCGTGATGTTTCCCACTTCAGGGTTTTGCCAAGGCTCGCTTCAATCACCACCACCAGAACCAGATCAGCTTCCCCCGCAAAGTGTTTGGCGGCCGTTTCGCGCACTTGGTGGGGGGCGGATAAATGGATGAATCCGTCCTTTCGATCCAGTTCCGAGCCTTCATATACGCGGCGCGCCAAAGCGTCTGCCCATTCCTGCCGTGGCATGATCTTGTAGAGAAGCGACATAGTCCACACCATAACAGGTCAAGGGGGCTAGACAACCGGACGAATTTGAGGTATTAGTTCCTATAAAGGATTATACAGCGGAAATTGGAGAGGACGAATGTTTAGCCACAAGCAGGTTTGGGCGGCAATTGACACTATTGCGGAGCGTTATGGGCTTTCAGCATCTGGACTGGCCAAAAAATCTGGCCTCGATCCCACCTCGTTCAATCCCTCCAAGCGCAATGGCCCTGATGGCCGTCCGCGCTGGCCAACAACTGAAAGCGTGGCCAATTTACTGAACGCTTCCGGGGCTTCGGTTGAAGAATTTACTGATCTTCTGACCGGCCGGAAAGGCCAGCCGCCAAAGCGCAAGCAGCTGCCGCTGCTGGGTTTTGCCCAGGCGGGCAAGGGTGGTTTTTTCGATGATTCGGGTTTTCCGGTTGGCAATGGCTGGGAAGAAATCGAGGTTCCGGGTGTGACTGACGCCACAGCCTACGCGCTGGAAATCACCGGCGACTCCATGCTGCCGGTTTACCGGGAGGGCGATACCATTATCGTTTCACCGGGCGCCACGGTGCGTAAAGGTGACCGGGTTGTGGTGAAAACCGCTGATGGCCAGGTGATGGCCAAGGTCATGCAGCGGCAAACGGCCAAGACGGTTGAGCTCGCTTCCTTCAATACGGCCCATGTCACCAAAACCTTCGACATGAAAGATGTTGACTGGGTGGCGCGGATTATCTGGGCGAGCCAGTAAGCTCGCCGTTCAGGGCCTTGCCTATCAAGGCGCGAGTATTCGCTAGACCAAAGAGCGCCGCAAAAGAGCCAAATCTGGGGCCACGCTCTTCGCCAAGCAACACCTGATACAGCATGTTGAACCAGGTCTGGGCCACGCCGATGGAACCATCCTTTTGCGTGGTGGTGTAGGGTTCGCGCCGGCCGATATCGTAGACCTTCTGCTGAATGGCTTCAGGAGTGGCGCCTTCGGGGAGTTCGGCCATGGCTGATGACAAATCTTCCAGCGCCTTCCTCTCATCCTCCGTCGGCAGGCGATATTTCTTGTTAGGCTTCACGAAGTCGGTGAAGTAACGGTTGGCATAGCCGACCATGGCGTCAAGACGCGGATGAGTTTCGGGCGATACCTGTGGCGCATAGCGCTTGAGGAAAGCCCAGAGCACGGATTTGTCTTCCGTATTCGCCACAGCCACCAGATTCAGCAGCAGCGAAAACGAGACCGAACCTTCTTCCGGCGCAGGGGGATGCCCGCCATGGATATGCCAGAGCGGGTTCATCAGGCGATCCTTGATCTCCTGCCTGCCATAGGCATTCTGGAATTGCGCATATTCATCAACGGCGCGCGGAATCACATCGAAGTAAAGTTTCTTGGCTTCGCGCGGGCGGTTATACATGTAGAGCGAAAGTGAATCGGTGTCGGCATAGGTGAGCCACTCGTCAATCGTCAGGCCATTGCCCTTGGATTTTGAAATCTTCTGGCCCTTGTCATCGAGGAACAGTTCATAGACGTAATGTTCGGGCGGCAGGCCACCAAGAATTTCGCAGATCTTGTCGTAGACAACGGCGTTGGTTTGGTGATCCTTGCCGAACATTTCGAAATCCACGTCAAGGGCTGCCCAGCGCATGCCGAAATCCGGCTTCCATTGCAGCTTGACGTTTCCGCCAGTAACGGGGAGCGTCGTATCGCGGTCGTCCTCATCGGCGAACGTGACCGTGCCGTTTTTGGCATCGACTTCTTTCATGGGCACATAAAGCACGCGACCCGTTGTGGGCGAAATGGGCAGGAAGGGGCTGTAGGTCGCCTGCCTCTCTTCACCCAGGGTCGGCAGCATGACGGCCATGATGGCGTCAAATTTCTCGGCGGCGCGCAGCAGCATGGCGTCGAACTTGCCGGCCTTGTAGTAATCCGTGGCGCTGGCGAATTCATAGTCAAAGCCAAAGGTATCGAGGAAGCGCCGCAACATGGTGTTGTTGTGATGGCCAAAGCTTTCAAAGTCTCCGCCGAAGGGATTGGGCACGGAGGTGAGCGGCTTGTGCAGGTGGGGCTCAAGAAAGGCGCGATCCGGCACATTGTCCGGAATCTTGCGCATGCCATCCATGTCATCGGAGAAACACAAAAGCCTGGTTGGAATATCCGACATGGTTTCAAAGGCGCGGCGCACCATGGTGGTGCGGGCCACCTCGCCGAAGGTGCCGATGTGCGGCAGGCCTGAGGGGCCATAGCCGGTCTCAAAAAGAATTTCCGTCTTCGATGTCTTGCTCTTCTTCACCCGCGCCAAGAGCTTGCGCGCCTCTTCAAAAGGCCAGGCGCGGCTTTCAAGAGCTGCGGTCAAAAGAGCGGGATCGGTCATCATTTATACTCAAAGTTGGCAGGAGCCCCGCGTTGTTAGGGATGTCGCAGGAGTTCGTCAATGTTGGAGGGGGCAACCGTCCTTAAGATAAGGCGGCCCGCAGTCTTGGGGCGGCAAAATCGATGAAGGCTCTGATCTTCGGTGCCACACTGTGACGCTGCGCGTAGATGAAGTTTACCGGAACCGGTGGTGGCATCAGCTCATTGAGCACAGGAATAAGGCGTCCTTCACGAAGAGCCGCAGTCACCATATAGGACAAGGCAATGGTTATTCCTTTACCACGCTCGGCTGCTTCGATGCAGGCGTGCGCGTCATTAATCTCAAGCCGGACAGGAAGCGCGATGCGGGCAGGTTTTCCAGCCTTGAAATATCTCAACTCCCGATTTGGCATCAATGCCGTTTGACTTATCATCGCGTGTAATTTCAGATCATCTGGCGTTCCGGGCGAGCCGCGTTTGGAGAGATAGCCAGGGCTGGCGACAAGCATGCGGCGAACGTCACCCACATGTTTTGAAATCAATGATGAATCCGGCAAGTTGGCGATACGAATGGCGAGGTCGAAGCCTTCATCGATGAGATCGACTACCCGATCAAACAGCAGCATTGAGACATTGATTCGGGGATTGGCATCGATGAAATCCAGGACAATGGGTTGCAGCATGGAGCGCCCAAAGGTCAGCGAGGCGGTGATCGTCAGGTTGCCGCTTGCGACCTTTGATTGGCCCGCCACTTCTTGCTCTGCAACTTCAAGGTCGGCAAGTAACCGGCGCGCATCCTCAATAAACTTTACACCGGGTTCCGTGAGATGCAGACTTCGCGTCGTCCTTTCAAATAGGCGAACACCCAGGCGTGCCTCAAGCGAAGCAATGCTGCGCGTGACAGCAGGAGGCGAGCTGTGGAGAACTGTTGCGGCCCTGGCAAAGCCGCCATTGTCAGCCACAGCGACGAAGACGCGGAGTTCGTGAAAGCGATCCATTGTTAATTCCATTTAATGGAATAATATGTTCCTTTCAACGGGTATTATTTTGTTTTCAGAATTTGCTATCTCATTGTCATCCGAGGCGGCTTAATGCGCCGCCGCCGTTCACGCCTGTTTTAAAAAATGGAGACTAAAGATGTCGGACAAGCCACCGCTCCCCCCATTCACGATCGAGACTGCAATCCAGAAGGCCCGCATGGCCGAGGATGCGTGGAATTCGCGCGATCCGCAGCGGGTAGCGTTGGCCTACACCATTGACAGCTTGTGGCGGAACCGGACTGAGTTTCCCAGAGGCCGCACTGAAATTATCGCATTCCTGACACGCAAATGGGCACGCGAGCAGGACTACCGATTGATCAAAGAGGTTTGGGGTTGTCGGGAAAATCGCATCGCGGTGCGCTTTGCTTACGAGTGGCGCGATGAGAATGGCCAATGGTTTCGGTCCTACGGCAACGAGAACTGGGAATTTGATGATCGTGGTTTGATGCAACGCAGATTTGCCAGCATCAACGACATGGCCATTGGTGAAGACAAGCGCAAATATCATTGGCCGCTTGGTTCACGTCCGGCAGATCATCCGAGCCTTACTGAGCTTGGGCTTTAACATTCTGGAAGAGAGATTCCAACATGGGTCACAAGTTCGCAGAGATCGCTTTCACAGCCAATGTGAAAAACGAACAGGAACGCAGCGGCAGTCGGCGCGGTTACGCGCGCATGGAATACGGCGACGATAATCATGACAAATTGGGAGCAAATGAGGCCGCTTTCATTGCCGAGCGTGACAGTTTCTATATGGCGACGGTCAGTGAAACGGGTTGGCCTTATGTCCAGCATCGCGGTGGTCCGGCCGGTTTTGTCCGCATACTTGATGAGAAGACCATCGGCTTTACCGACTTCGTTGGAAATCGCCAATACGTCAGTCTTGGCAACCTGCAGAGCAATGATCGTGTTTCCCTGTTCTTTATGGACTATCCGAACCAAACCCGGCTGAAACTCCTGGGGCGTGTGCGGTTGGTCGGCGCCAACGAGTCAAAGCTATTGGAACAGCTCCAGGTTCCAGACTACCGCGCACGTGTCGAACGCGGCATGATCATCACTGTCGAAGGCTACGACTGGAATTGTCCCCAACATATTACGCCGCGCTTTACACAAGCACAGGTCTTATCAATGGTCGAACCCCTCAAAGACAGGGTAACCGAGTTAGAATCGACTCTTGCAGATTTGAATGCCCGCCAGCAAAAGGTGATCTTCTAGCTCACATGCTTTTTCGGAAACGGCACAGTTTTGCTCCAAGCCTGATCGGCTGCTTGTCTGCTGTGGCGCGCTATGTTGGCCTTCGCAGCGGCTGGGGTCTGTTACAGCCAGCGACCGACATGGGACTTGTAGCTGAGATAGGCTTCGCCGAATTTGCGCTCGAGGTAAGATTCTTCCCGGGCTACTACGCCGTAGCGGATGACGATATAAAACGGCACAAGCGCTAGCAGAATCCAAAAGCTGTTGAAGCTTGTGGCAAGCCCGATCAGGCCCAAAAACATGCCTATGTAGATCGGGTTTCGCGAGAAGCGGTAGGGTCCGTAGTCAACGATAGTCGTCGTTGACCTATTGATAGGGAGTGCCGTTCCTGCCTTGCGAATTGTCACGGTTGCCCAAAGCGCCAGCACAAGGCCTGCTGCAAATATTATGGCGCCGAGCCAGACACTGGGGAACTGGATGGGAAGGATGTTTAACGGATAGTACCAGTCAATTGCCAGTCCGCCGATAATTGCGAGTGCCCAGGGGATAGGCGGGTGAACGACTGCGTTGGAATTGTCAGCAGCCTTCTTTGTTGTGTCTGTCATGAATGGTTTTGCTCTCCACCAAATCAAACAGGCCAAATTTTAGCCAGCATGCTTTTTGAGAAACTCCACAGTCCGGCCCCAGGCCAGATCAGCCGCTTCCTTATTGTAGCGGGCGGCATTGGTGTCGTTGTTGAAGGCGTGGTTGGCGCCTTCGTACATGTGGAGCTCGTAGGTTTTGCCGGCGACTTTCAGTGCTGTTTCGAAGGCTGCGATGCCGGCATTGATGCGTTCATCAAGGGAGGCGTAGTGCAGCATGAGAGGGGCTGTGATTTTGGGCACGTCGGCATCCGGAGCTTGACGGCCATAGTAGGCCACACCGGCGCTGAGGCCCGGGCCAGCGACGGCTAGCGCGTTCACAGTGCCCCCGCCCCAGCAGAAACCCATGGCACCGGATTTGCCATTGCTGGCGGCATTGGCCTTCACGGCGGCAAGTGCTGCTTGCGACGAGGCGGCGATGCCTTCAGGCTTCAAGGTTCCGATCATGTCGCGGGCCTGGTCGGCATCTTCCGGAGTGCCGCCGAGTTCGGCCAGATAATCAGGTGCGAGTGCGGCAAAGCCTTCGGCGGCCATGCGGCGCGCCACATCCTTGATATGGGGGTTAAGGCCGCGGTTTTCGTGAATGACAATGACGCCCGGATATTTGCCCGCAGCCTTGGGCGTTGCGAAATAACCTTTGCCACCGGCATGGTCCAGATTTTGCGTGGTGATGCGGGGGTCGCCTTCGGGCAGGATATCGGCTCGGGCGTAATTATTTTCGAGAACCGGCAAGAGGGCAGTGGCTGCGGCGGTGCTTCCCGCCAGCAGGGAAAGCTTTTCCATGAAATCGCGGCGGTTCATGCCGCCGTGGGTGAAACGGTCAAACAGATTGATAATTTTCTGGTCCATGACGGGGCTGCCTTTCAATGCTTAAAGACAAGATATGATCGGTGATTCTAGCTTTGCCTCTGGAGATGACAATAATGTGGCGGTTCTGTCAGGGGTGGAGCTTGCCACGGCAAACGGAAAACTGGCAGCGGCTGAGGGGCTGGAAGCTCTCGCCAAAACCCCGCATTTGATCTGCCATGCGACCTTTTTGATTGAACGGCTGGCGTCGGTCGCGGGGGCTGCCAAGGCGGCGGTCCGGAACGCCCGTGAGCAGAAGCATCTGGACGTGGCGGAGCTGTTTGCGTTTGTTTGTCCGGCGCGGATCGCGACGCCAACGCCTGCGGGATTTGCGCGCTCGCTGGCGCTTGACCCGGCGGAGACAGATGTTGAAACGCTGAGGTTGGTAGCGCATGAGCTTTTGGAGCGCCTGGGCAACCGGCACTATCCAGCGCCACGGGAAGCAGCGGAAGTTGCCAATTACCTGGCGCGGGCCAACTGGCCATGGGCCAAGGCTGCGATGGCGGCGCTGCTCAAGGTCAATCCCAAGCTTGACGTGGGGACTTTTGCCACAGGCCTCAATGTGTGGGACCGGATCGAGGAATGGGAGGATGAGGGTGCGCGCCCACCGGGGCGGCAAGAGGGTGTGGCGCCAGAGGAGGCGACGCGGTTTCTGGATGAAATTCTGGGCAAGTTTTCCGAGCGCCGCCAGCAGCAGAAAAATTATGCGGCGACTGCGACATTCGCTTTTGAACCGCGGCACAAGAAAAATGAGAACAACATTCTGCTGGCAGAAGCTGGAACCGGATTGGGCAAGACCCTGGGTTATCTCGCGCCGTCATGGTTGTGGGCGCGCAAAAACAATTCGCCGGTGTGGATTTCGACTTATACAAAAAACCTGCAACGCCAGCTTGATCAGGAAACGGCGCGGCTGGTGGGCGATCCTGAGGAACGGCGCACACGGATTGTTGTCCGCAAGGGCCGCGAGAATTATCTGTGCCTGCTCAACATGCAGGAAACTTTTGGGCGCTTGGGTGCGGCCAACCCGAGGAGCGCCCTGCTCGGCGCCTTGATTGCGCGGTGGGCAAGGTTTACGCGGGATGGCGACATGGTGGGAGGCGACTTTCCGTCGTGGCTGCTGTCACTCTTCTCTGATGTGGCTCTCGATCACGAATCACGGGCCTTGTCGCCTGCCTCGCTGGGGCTGACTGACAGGCGGGGCGAGTGCATCTATTCGGCCTGCCCGCATTTCAAGAAATGCTTTCTTGAGCGAAGCGCCAGGGCAGCGCGCAAGGCCGATATCGTGATCGCCAATCACGCGCTGGTGCTGAACCAGGCGGCGGTTGATTATGCGCTGGGGGCGCCAAAAACGGTGGAAGAGGAAGCAGCGCCCGGGGGCTTGCGGCGGCTGGTGTTTGACGAGGGGCATCATCTTTTCGATGCGGCGGATTCGGCTTTTTCCTCCCATCTCACGGCGCTTGAAACATCAGAATTGCGGCGCTGGCTGCGGGGGCCTGAAACGGAACGCCGCCGTGGGCGCGGGCTGGTTGACCGCATTGGCGATCTGGTTGCCAATAATGAAGAGGCGGAAAAGCTGGTGCAAAAGGTTTTGCATGCCGCCTTTGCGCTGCCGGGGCCAGGTTGGACGAGGCGCGTGCAGGCGGGAACGCCGGAAGGTGTTGCTGAACATTTTCTGACATTGGTGCGGCAGCAGGTTTTGGCTCGCGCCGAGCAGAGTGCGGGCAATTCCATGGAGACAGATTGCGCCCCGCTGATTGCCGGACTGGCCGAAGCGGCGGAGGAATTGGCAACGGCTCTGCACGATTTGCGGCGGCCCATGGGCAGGCTGGCTGAAACGCTGGCAAAAAAACTTGATGAGAATGCACCCGAGCTCTCAACTTACGACCGGGGAAGGATTGAAGCGGTTTCGCGCTCGCTGAAAAAACGTGGCGAATTGATGGTGGGCGCGTGGACAGAAATGTTGCAGCGCTTGCTGGAAACCCGGAACCCGCTGTTCATCGAATGGTTCGCGGTTGAGCAGGCGTTTGGGCGCGAATCTGATGTGGGGCTGCATTCCCACTGGATTGACCCGACGGAGCCTCTGGCGCTGGCGGTTTTGAAAAATGCCGATGGCATTATCATTACGTCGGCCACGCTCAAGGACCGGCCGCCGGATGTTCCGGATGACTGGGCGAATGCCGAAATGCGGACCGGCGCGGTGCATCTGCCCTATCCCGTCAAGCGCGTGAGCTACGACTCGCCCTTTGACTACACCAAGCAGAGCCGCCTGATTGTGGTCAATGATGTGGCGCGCGATGACATGGACCAGGTTGCCGCCGCCTACCGGGAACTATTTGTGGCTGCCCGCGGCGGGGCGCTGGGATTGTTCACGGCGATCTCGCGGCTGCGCGCTGTGCACAAGCGGCTGCACATTCCACTGGCGCAAAAGGGCCTGCCGCTTTACGCCCAGCATGTGGACCCCATGGATACTGGAACGCTGGTCGACATGTTCCGGGCCGAGCGCGACGCGTGTCTGCTTGGAACCGATGCTGTGCGTGACGGCGTGGACGTGCCGGGCGATTCCTTGCGGTTGATCGTGCTTGACCGGGTGCCCTGGGGAACGCCTACAATTCTGGAGCGGGCGCGCAAGGAAATGTTCGGCGGCAATGCCTATGGCGACATGGTGGTGCGGCTGCGGCTGCGGCAAGCCTTCGGGCGGCTGATCAGAAGCGAGCAGGACCGGGGATGCTTTGTGATTTTGGATTCAAGGCTGGCGTCGCGCTTTGCAACCGCCTTTCCGCCCGGTGTTGCGGTGGAGAGGACTGGATTGGTGGACGCGATTGACCAGGTGAAGAGTTTTTCTGCTTTGCAACGAGGTGAGGAAAAATGACTGACATCAGGATTACCGGTGGATGCCAATGTGGGGCGGTGCGTTATGCGCTTCATGCCGAACCAACTGAACCCCGCATTTGCCATTGCCGCATGTGCCAGAAACATGCGGGCAGTTTCTTCGGGGCCTTTGCCAATATTGACATGAAGGATTTTGAATTGACGCGAGGCGAGCTCGGGCTGTTCAGAAGTTCGGGCGATGGTGACCGGACGTTTTGCCGGGACTGCGGGACGCCATTGGGTTACCTTCATATTTCGGGGGACCGCATGGCAATTACCATCGGCTCGCTGGATAATCCAGCTGCCATCAGGCCCATAACGCAGTATGGCATTGAAGCGCGCATGCCGTGGTTTGCTGACCTGGCGCAATTGCCCGCCTATGAATCGGGAAAATATGATGGCGCATCGGCGGAGCTGTATGAAATGATCGGCCGCACCAACCGGCAACACCCGGATCATGATGCTGAGGTTTGGCCTCCAGCAAAATGAACGCTCTCGACAAACGACCGCGCACCCGGTAGCCATTTTCAATCAATGGAGGACTGGATGCCCGGCACGATCAGTACTGAACAGGCGCTTATTTATGTGATGGTCACCATGTCTGGCGTGGAAGGCCGGATCAATGCGACGGAACTCAAGGAAATTGGCCGCGTGGTGAAGAGCCTGCCGATCTTCAAGGATTTTGACAGCGCGCGGCTCACGACCGTGGCGCAGGAATGTGGCGAGATGCTGCAGGAGCCGGAAGGCCTGATGACCGTGCTGGGCCTGGCGCGGGACCAGCTTTCACCCAGGCTGCGCGAGACCGCCTATGCGCTCGCCGTTGAGGTGGCGGCGGCGGATTTGGCGGTGGGCAAGGAAGAGTTGCGCTTCCTCGCGATCCTGCGGGACACGCTGGGCCTCGACAAGCTGGTGACGGCAGCGCTTGAACGCTCGGCCATCGCGCGCTATCAGACTCTTTAAAATATGCGCGAATTTTATCCTGAGCTGCAACCCCATACGCGCGGCAGGCTGCGGGTTTCAGATCTCCATGAAATCTATTATGAGGAATGCGGGAACCCCAGGGGCAAGCCGGCTTTGGTTTTGCACGGGGGGCCGGGCGGTGGGATTTCGCCTTTCCTGCGTAGGCTGCATGACCCGAAGCGCTACCGCATCATCTTGTTTGACCAGCGGGGCTGCGGGCAATCGGCGCCCCATGCGGAGCTGCGTGAAAACACCACGTGGCATCTGGTAGCTGACATTGAAGCGCTGCGGGTTCACCTGGGTATTGAAAAATGGCAGGTGCTGGGCGGCTCCTGGGGCTCGACGCTGGCGTTGGCCTATGCGCAAAAACATGCGGAGCGTGTGAGTGGGTTGATCCTGCGCGGCATCTTTACGGTTCGCCAGCGGGAAATCCACTGGTTCTATCAGGAAGGTGCGTCGGCCTTGTTTCCGGATGCCTGGGAAGCCTTCCTGGCACCCATTCCAGAGGCGGAGCGGGGCGATCTGGTTTTGGCTTATTACAAGCGGTTGACGGGCAATGACGCCATTGAGCAGATGGCTTGCGCCAAGGCCTGGAGCCAATGGGAGGCCAGCGCGCTGGCCTTGCGGCCCAATCCGGCGCTGGTTGCCAGTTTCGGCGGTGATGCGTTCGCTTTGGCCTTCGGGCGAATCGAATGCCACTACTTCTTCAACAAGGGGTTCTTCGAATCAGACGATCAATTGCTGGCGGGCGCACAGGTGATTCGGAATATTCCGGGCGTCATCATTCAGGGACGCTACGATGTGGTAACTCCCATGGAAACCGCATGGGCGCTGCACAGGGCCTGGCCCGAGGCTGAATTTGAAATCATAGCTGATGCGGGTCACACGACTACGGAACCGGGAATCACTGACGCACTGATTCGCGCCACAGATCGATTCGCTTGCAGCGCCAGCGGGTGATTCTCACAAAAACTATTGTCATGCAAAAATATTTGCGGCGCGATACTGCGAAAATATTCACGCCAACTTGTTCGCCTAAACAATTGTTATCAAGCGGCAATGCTGACTCGATTCGCACATGCAGCAAAAATCTCAAGATGAGTTTGCCGCAATGTTGCCTAACTCTGTCCGTGTTGGGGCCATGATCAAACAGCATCTTCAGCTTCGATCCAGCGGGGGATCAGCCAGTCAAAGAACTGGTTCTTGAGAGGGAAAATTTCGGGAATTAAAAGCTACCCCTGTATGTGAGCGAGTTGACCTGTGCGGCTCCTGTCGCCGTCCCGAGTTGTGCGGGTCAAGGGCCCGTCCACGCTTAGTTGAGTGTGGACGGGCCACGCCTTTTCAGGCGAATCGGTTTACAATTTCCCCATGCAACTCGATCACATCGTTCTCCAAGTCGGTTCCGCCGAATTCGCATTGCTTGATATCTTGCTGGCCGGTGGCGGGTTGGCCCTGTTGCTCATTTTCATCACGCTGATTGTAACGTGGCGGGCCCAGGCTGCGCGTCAGGCGGAGAGGCTTGAGGCCATGCGGCGCGCTTCGGAGCTGGAGTATCGTCTTGCTGAAATGGCGGGCAGCTTACGCAATTTTGCCGATCAGACGCAGGGCGCGCAAGCGCATCTCACACGCACCCTGGATGAGCGGCTTGATCTGGTGGGCCAGCGCGTCGGACATGGGCTTACTGAACAGACTGAGCGCACGGCGCAATCGCTTTCCACGCTCAACGAACGCTTGGCAGTCATCGACGCCGCGCAGAAAAATCTCACGTCGCTTTCAACCGAGATGATCTCGCTCAAGGATATTCTTTCCAACAAACAGGCGCGCGGCGCCTATGGGCAGGGCCGGATGGAGGCCATCATCGCGGATGGCTTGCATTCCAAGGCCTATGCGTTTCAGCCCACCCTTTCCAATGGCATGCGGCCCGATTGCCTGATCAGCCTGCCGGATTCCGAGCTTAAGCTGGTGATCGACGCGAAGTTTCCGCTGGAAGCATTCAATGCGCTTCGCGAGTCCAAAGGTCAAAGCGAAGTCCGCGCTGCGGAATCCCGCCTGCGCAATGATGTGGCCAAGCATGTAAAAGACATCGCGGAAAAATACCTGATATCGGGCGAGACCCATGAAACGGCCATCATGTTCGTTCCATCTGAATCAATCTACGCGGAATTGCACGAAAAATTTGAAGACGTGATCCAGAAGGCCCACCGGTCGCGCGTTATCATAGCGTCCCCCAATGTCCTGATGCTGCTCATCCAGACCATGCAGGCAATTATCAAGGATTCCGCCATGCGCGAGCAGGCTGGCCTGATCCGGATTGAAGTTTCCAGGCTGCTCGAAGATGTGGGGCGGCTGGGCGAGCGCATTGGCGATTTGCAGAAGCACTTTGGCGCGGCCAACATTGATCTCGAGAAGCTCGGCGTTTCCGCCGACAAAATTACCAAGCGCGCTATTCGCATTGAAAGCCTTGAATTGGAGGAGCCAGCGAAGCTTGCGGATTCGGCGCCAAAGCTGGTGAGCAGCAATCCTTAGATCACCGCCAGAAAGTCAGCAAAAATTTTGAGGGCATCATCGCCTTTCGGCGAGAGGGTGTATGTGCCACGCTCAACCTTGAAGAACCAGCCATAGACATCGCTGCGGAGAATCGCAGCGGCGCGAGCGACTTTTGTCTGGGTGGTTATTTCAGAGAGTTTTGAGGGGCCGGAGTTTTTCAGATATTTCACGCAGCGCAGCGCATCTTGGCGATAGGCCGTGACAAGGGGGCGCTTGCTGCTGCCGCCAGAATTTGGATCACCAACACGGCGTTGGAACTCTTTCAGCAGAGCTGCCTTGCGCTTGGGATATTTGCGGGGCTGGTAGGGAGCGGGATCAAGCCAGGCTTCGACCCATTCGCCATTCACGGTGAGCATACCGAGGCCCAAACGTTTGCACAGGCGGAGTACATCCTTGTTGAGGGATTGTTTCGGTTCCGGAACTGCAAGGTAAACATGATCGGTTACGGACTGGCGGTCGATGCCCTGGAGCAGAAGCTGGAGGTTGAAGCTGGTTTTCAGTTCGACAATGACGGGTGGTTCCTGTCCACGGACTGCCATCACATCGCACTCGCCGATTTCCGATTTAACTTCATAGCCTTGGCGCTCAAGAAAGCGTTTGACCGGGAGATAGAGTTGTGTTTCGAGCACGGGTGTTTTTTCCTGAGAGGAACCCCTATGCTACAATGATTCGGGGGCGAAATGGACTAAAATGGCCTTCTGGCGCGCATGGCCGCCGTCAGTGTGCCTTCGTCGAGATAATCGAGTTCGCCGCCTACGGGCACGCCATGGGCCAATTTTGAGGTGCTCAGCCCCAAGCCTTTCAAGCGCTCGGTGATGTAGTGGGCGGTGGTCTGGCCTTCGACGGTTGCATTGGTGGCAAGCACCACTTCGCGCATGCCGGTGGCGGCCGAGCGTTCGATGAGGCGGTTGATTGCGAGGTCCTCGGGGCGGATGCCTTCCATGGCGGAGAGGGTTCCCCCCAGCACGTGATAAAGGCCGGTCCAGGCACCAGCGCGCTCCAAGGCCCAGAGATCGCCCACTTCTTCCACCACGCAAATGACCGCGCGGTCGCGCCTGGGATCGGCGCAAATGGCGCAAGGGTCGGTCGTATCGACATTGCCGCAATCACTGCACACGGTGACCTTGTCTTCAGCTTCGGCCATTGCAGTCGCCAAGGGGCTTAAGAGTTTTTCCCGGTTCTTGATGAGGTGCAGGGCGGCGCGGCGGGCCGAGCGGGGACCGAGCCCCGGCAATTTCGCCAGAAGCTGGATCAACCGTTCAATTTCTACGCCCGCCGTGCGCTTCATGTCAGAAGGGCAGCTTCATGCCCGGCGGCAGCGCCATGCCACCGGTGACGGATTTCATTTCCTCGGCCATCAGGGCCTCGCTCTTGGTCTTGGCGTCGGCATGGGCCGCGATGATCAGGTCTTCAAGGATTTCCTTCTCATCTTCCTTGAACAGGGAGTGATCCACGTGCAATGCGGTCATGGAGCCTTTGCCGGAAAGCGTTACTTTCACGAGGCCACCACCGGCTTGGCCGGTGACCGTTGCGGCTTCAAGCTTCGCCTGCATATCTGCCATTTTGGATTGCATGGCTTGGACCTGCTTCATCATGTCAGTTAGGTTCTTCATCGCTTTCTTCCATTGGTTTCAAAGTTTCGGGATCGCGCACGTCGATAACTGTGGCGCCGGGAAAGCGCTTGAGAATGGCCTGCACCGTAGCGTTTTCACGGGCTTCGCGAAAAGCTGATTCCCTGGCATCCTTCTTTTGCAGCGCGAGGGGCTTTTCACCGCCGTCCTTGGCCAAAGAAACTATCCATCGGCGTCCGGTCCAAGCTTCAAGTTTTCTGTTTATTTCATTGGACAAACCGGGGGGCGCGCCTTCCTCGGTCGCAAATTCAAATTGACCCGGGGCCACCCGGATGGGCCGCACGAAACGTTCAAGATCGCCCTTGAGTTTCACGTCGCGCTTTTCGACGGCCAATGCGATGATGTCAGAGAAGGATGACAGGCTAAGGGTTTCCTGCGATGTCTGCGGAGGCGTCAAGTCTGGTTTGACCGAAATTGAGCTTCGCATTTCAGTTACGGGGAGTTCGCGCTTGGCGTTCTGGGCCATATTGATGGGAGTCGATTTCGGGGGAGCTGCCCCTTTTACGAGTTTCAGCAGGTCTTCGCCTTGCGGCAAATCGCTGGCATGGGCCAGACGGATCAACACCATTTCAGCGGCGAGCAAGGGCTGGCCCGCGTGGCTTACTTCCGTAATGCCCTTGAGCAGCATTTGCCAGGCGCGTGTCAAATGCGCCATGCCAATGCGCGCTGCAAAATCGGCGCCGCGGGTTTTTTCCGCTTCGGTGCGGGAGGGATCGCTCAAGGCGGAATCCCTGACAACCTTTAGCCGGGTCACCCAATGGACGAAATCGGCGAGGTCATTGAGAATGGTTTCAGGATCGCCGCCACCCTCATGCTGGGCTTCCATTTCGAGGATGGCTTTTGCCGGATCGCCAGACATCGCGGCGTCAAACAAATCTATGATGCGCGACTTGTCGATGAGCCCCATCATGCCCGCAACATCGGATGATTTTATCACGCCCTCGCCATAGGCTATGGCCTGGTCGAGGAGGGAGAGGCCATCCCGCACGGAGCCTTCGGAGGCTCTGGCGATCATGCGCAGCGACTCCTCGTCGATCGTCACGTTCTCAAGCCCGGCGATGTTGCCATAGTGCTGCATGAGGAGGGCTGCATCCAGCCGCTTCAAATCAAAACGCTGGCAGCGCGACAGGATGGTAACCGGAACTTTGCGGATTTCGGTGGTGGCGAAAATGAATTTCACATGCGGCGGCGGCTCTTCCAGCGTCTTCAACAGCGCGTTGAAGGCGCTCTTGGACAGCATGTGAACTTCGTCGATGATGTAGATCTTGTAGCGCAGCGACACCGGCGCATAGCGCACACCGTCGATGATCTCGCGCATGTTGTCGACGCCCGTGTTCGAGGCGGCATCCATTTCAATCACGTCCATATGGCGGGATTCGAGAATGGATTCGCACTGGGGCGTCAATTCCGGCATTTCGATGGAGGGTTGGCCTGGATAGTTCAAGGCGCGGGCGATGAGGCGGGCTGTTGTGGTCTTACCGATGCCGCGCACACCTGTCAGCATATAGGCCTGGGCTATCCGGTTGGTGGCGATGGCGTTGGTGAGGGTACGCACCATGGCGTCCTGACCGATCAAATCAGCGAAGGTTTTGGGCCGGTATTTGCGGGCGAGAACGCGGTAGGGGCTCGCGTTCACTGGTGTCACATCGTCAGTCATGATTGGCCCGCGATCTTAAAGGTGGGAGGCTGGACGGGCAACCCGTTCCGATCTCGTTGGGGCTGCTTCCTTCCGGACCTGACCCGGTTGGCGAGCGGTACGTCCGCCGCCAACCTCCCGAAGAGGTATATCGGTGTTTTGGGGGGAAAAGGCAAGGGCGGGCTATGCCGACCTTGCCCGGAGTTTTAGAGTGCGCCCACGATCTTGCGATAGCTGTCTTCGGAGAAGGCCTTGAGGGTTGTGGTTCGGACATTGCCGCCCATGGCCAGTGTCAGGTTGAATTTCGCCATGGTCTCATCATCGGGGGCATCGGCGATCACCACCATGTCACAAGCGCCGGTCGTCAAATAGAATTCACGTATCTCGACTCCCATTTTTTTGCCCACCTCGCGGGCGGCGTCGAGCCGCTTGGGGCTGTCCTTGACGTTTTTTACACCCTGGTCGGTCCAGTTCAGAAGCTCGATATATCTGGCCATCTCGTCCTCCCTGCAGCTTTCACGCGGGCGCTGGCGATTATCCGCCCCGCCGGCGAAAGTAGTCGATGATACCACTGATTGGTGGATTTGGCGATTCTCCTGATGGCGTCATTGACCTCGTGAAGCTGCTCGCTTATTTGAGCGTGCATGAGCCTTCGCGAAATCATCACCTTGCCAGACCCGCTTCTGCGCCAGACGTCCAGGCCCGTTTCTGGCGTGGACAAGGCGGCGCGCAAGCTGTTTGATGACATGTTGGAGACCATGTATGCAGCTCCCGGCATCGGGTTGGCCGCCGTGCAGATTGGTGTTCCGCAACGGCTGGTGGTCATTGATCTTTCCAAGGAAGATGAAGAGCGCAAGCCGCTCTTTATGGCGAATCCGGAGATTGTTTCAGCCAGCGAGGCGCTGAGCGATTACGAAGAGGGCTGCCTTTCCATTCCGGAATTCTATGAAATGGTGGCCAGGCCTTCCGAGGTGAAAGTACGCTATCTCGACCGCCAGGGCGAGGCCCGGGAATTGGCGGCCAGCGGAATTCTGGCGACCTGCATCCAGCATGAAATTGACCATCTCAATGGCGTGTTGTTCATTGACTATGTTTCCAAGCTGAAGCGCGACCGGGTAATCAAGAAATTTGTGAAGGCGCAGAAGCTGGGAAAGCTCTGATCCATGAATCTGGTTTTCATGGGGACGCCTGAATTCGCAGTAGTGACGCTGAAGGCGCTGCTGGCTGCTGGGCATGAGATTGCGTGTGTCTATTCCCAGCCACCGCGGCCTGCTGGCCGGGGGCAGAGATTGAAGCTTTCGCCGGTGCATGAATTTTCAACGTCAAGAAGGATCGAGGTTCGCGCGCCACTCTCGTTGCGGGACGCCGCCGCGCAAGAAACATTTGCGGCACTGGATGCGGATGCGGCAGTTGTGGTGGCTTACGGCTTGCTGCTGCCGCGCGCAGTTCTGGATGCGCCGCGATTGGGATGTTTCAATGTCCATGCTTCGCTGCTGCCGCGCTGGCGGGGCGCCGCGCCGATCCAACGGGCGATCATGGCTGGCGACACGGAAACCGGCGTCTGCATCATGCGGATGGAAGAAGGGCTTGATACGGGGCCCGTATGCCGGAGAGGGCGCATTGCCATCCTGCCGACGACGACTGCGGGATCGCTGCATGATGATCTGGCCGAATTGGGTGCGCGGCTGATGGTTGAAACGCTTGCGCAACCATCTATTCCGCGCGCTGATCAAGCCGCTGCGGGCGTGACTTACGCCAGGAAGATTGAGAAATCTGAAACGCATATTGATTTTGCAAAGCCTGCCGTTGACGTGCGCAATCATGTTCATGGTCTTTCGCCCTTTCCGGGGGCATGGACGATGGTGAGCGGTTCACGGATCAAAATTATGAATTGCGAGGTATTGGAGCAGTCTGGTGCTGCCGGCGTTGCTCTAGACGATCAACTTGTTGTCGGCTGCGGTGTTCACGCTCTCAGGCTGACCAGATTGCAGCGCCAAGGCAAGGAGGCCATGGATGCAGGTGAGTTCTTGCGCGGGTTTCCGGTGCCCGCCGGCTCCGGGTTTTCCTGATGCCCCGTTACAAACTCACGATTGAATATGACGGCTCCGCATTTTACGGCTGGCAAATTCAGTTGAGCGCCGCCACTGTTCAAGGCGTTCTCACGGATGCCATTGCGCAGATCAATGGCGAGCCCGCGATGGTGCAAGGCGCCGGGCGCACAGATTCCGGGGTTCATGCGCTGGGGCAGGTGGCGCATGTGGATCTGCTGCGGGAATGGGATCCCTTTGTGTTGAGGAATGCCATCAACGCCGGAGTGAGGCCCCACAAGGTTTGCGTGATATCGGCTGAACAGGTTCCGGACACATTCAACGCGCGGTTTTCGGGAACCCGGCGGCATTATCTCTACCGTATCCTGAATAGGCGGGCGCCGCCAACGCTGGACCATGGGCAGGTGTGGTTTGTGCCTGTTGATCTTGACGCCGAGGCCATGCACGAAGCGGCGCAGACTTTAGTCGGGCACCATGATTTTTCCACCTTCCGCGACAGCCAATGCCAGGCGCAATCGCCGATGCGCACACTTGATCGGCTGGATGTCAGCCGCTTTGGCGAGTTCATCGAAATCCGCGCGGAGTCGCGTTCGTTTTTGCACAGCCAGGTGCGCTCCATGGTGGGATCGCTCAAACTGGTGGGCGAAGGCCGGTGGTCGCCTAAGGGCATGAAGACAGCGTTGGACGCAAAAGACCGGGCGGCGTGCGGCGTTGTGGCCCCGCCTGACGGGCTCTACCTGGTCAAGGTTGATTATTGAAATAGGCTTCGATGATGCGGCCATAGATGGTTTGCGTGGCGCGCAGCTCTTCGATCGATATGCGCTCATCCACCTGGTGGATCGTCGCGTTGGTGGGGCCGAATTCCAGCACGGGGCAGTAATTTTTTATGAAGCGGGCGTCAGACGTTCCGCCCGAGGTTGAGAGCCTTGGCACCAGCCCGGTTTCCTGTTCAACCGCATCCTGCACGAGCCCCACGAAGGCACCCGGTTCAGTGATGAAGGCTTCAGCACCTTCGCTCGATGTGACACTCCACTTCCCGCCCACATCCTTCTTCACCGCTTCTATCTGGGCATCCACCCATTCACGCAAGGTTTCGTAGGTGTGCTCGGTGCTGTAGCGGATATTGAATTTCGCAGTGGCGCGGGCTGGCACTACATTTGCGGCGGTGTTGCCAACCTCAATCGTGGTGACGGCCAGTGACGAAGGATCGAAATGGTCGTTGCCGTCATCGAGCTTGGCGTTTGATATCCAGTCAACAAAGCGGGCCAGCTTCGGAATGGGGTTGTCGGTCTTTGACGGGTAAGCCACATGTCCCTGGACGCCTTCCACGGTCACCACGAAACTCAGGGAACCCCGGCGGCCAACCTTGATGGTGTCACCCAGGGCATCAACGCTGCTTGGTTCGCCCACCAGACAATGGTCTGGAATGTGGCCATGGGCCTTCATCCATTCCAGAACCTTGATGGTGCCGTTGATGGCGGGGCCTTCTTCGTCGCCCGTTATCAAAAAGGAAATGGAACCCGCTTGCTTTCCGCTGTGATTCACATAGTCCACCGCAGCGGCCGCGAAGGCTGCGACCGGGCCTTTCATGTCAGTGGCGCCGCGGCCATAGAGTTGACCGCCCTTTATCTCCGCTGCGAAGGGATCGTGGGTCCAGTCGGCCTCGTTGCCTGGGGGCACCACATCCGTGTGGCCAGCAAAGCACAGGTGCGGCTCGGTGGTGCCGATGCGGGCGAAAAGGTTTTCCACATCGGGCGTGTCCTTGTCCTTGAAGATCAGGCGCTGGCAGACGAAGCCGTTGTGGCTGAGCAGGTTTTCAAGGACAGTCAACGCGCCCGCTTCATGGGGCGTGACAGACCGGCAGCGAATGAGGTCTTGCAGGATTGCGACGGAATCGGTGGGTGTGTTCTTCATGGATTCCAGCATAGCGGCAAAAAATACGCCCGGCCAGAACGGCCGGACGTATTGTTAATAACGCTAGAATTCAAGCAAGCGGGTCGTTGCCATATTGGTTTGGCCCCTCGGTTCCGCGCAGGAAACCCAACTCGATCAGCGCCCACAGGCCAATTACAAACCCAAGGATGGTAAGACCCGTCATCAAGGTAGTTGGAGTTGGCATCATCACGCCGCCCATGTCCGCCATTGAATAACCCATGCCCGCAATGCCGGCGAGCGTTGTCAACACAGTTGGCGCCCAGAACAGCCATTTGAACCATGATGGGCGATCACGGTCATTCAACCGCCTAGACATTAATGCCGTCACTGGATAACCGAGGATCACGAGAGAGATCAACTGTTGCCAGGCTGCCGATTTCATCTGTGACTCCATGAAGCCCGGCTGCATCACCTTCTCCGGATCCATCATGGTCGAAAAGCCGGTTCCCATCACAATTGAAAGAATCAAATACAAAACCAGCGCTGCGACAAATATCACGATGGTTCCAAGCCACCATGTTTTACGGGAAATGCGTCCATCGAAGCTTGTAAAAGTCTGAACGTCCATTCTTTCCTCCGGGCGCGCATGGCGCCGTTGAAGCCCCCGAGAGCTTTATCCCCGAGAATCACTTAAACCGGAAGTGGAAGTTTTAATCCCTCAACAACTCATTGATCGAGGTCTTGGAGCGGGTTTTTTCATCGACGCGCTTGACGATGACGGCGCAGTAGAGCGAGGGGCTGGGCGTGTTGTTGGGATAGTTGGGCTGGGGCAGCGAGCCTGATACCACCACCGAATAGGGCGGCACATGGCCCATGAAGACTTCACCGGT